>CAMIVR010000213.1 GCA_946402065.1 uncultured Brevibacillus sp.
CCAGCAGGACAACTTATCCCATCAATTGATGGACATTATGTATTAGCATTAACATGGAATCTGTTTGTTTCTGGCAGTATTTATTTTACTTGTTGGTTGTCAGAGTGATAGGGGAAATCAAACTGAAGTCACCCAAACGAAGACGGAAGAAAGCCCTACCGTCCATCTTACTAACGAAGAGGCAAAAAATATTCTAAAACAGCTTGTACCGAAGGCAGAAAATATATATGGGCTATTTAACCCGCCTGGCTGGCTGAAAAACGATAAGACGAAAACGATTCCAGGTGAAACCGTGTACGCGCTTGTCATTGACGAAAATATCAAATCAGTAGCAGATTTAAAAAAAGCAGTCGAAGAAGTATTTACAAAGGATGTGGCCGAAACAATATTTTATTCTCGTTACGTGACTCCAGGTACAGATAAAGACTCACGTCCACTTTACAAGGATTATGAAGGAAAGTTATATGTAGATGCTGATATTGGTGGACACGGTTGGGCCACAAAGTTTCTAACGGATACCGCTAGAATAAAAGGACAAAAAGACAATGCCATAGAAATCGAGTTTGATCAAACCATACTGGACGATCCCGCTGATCCTGTGACCGTAAAGATTGAATTTGTAAATGGCAAGTGGTTGCTGGCATCACCTTTGGTCGAATAATCAACAAAAAGCCAAGGACGGTATAACCGGTCCTCGGCTTTTTTGGTCGATAAGAATTTATAAAAATTCTTATCGACATAAGCGCAACTAAGGCTACGCCGAAAAGCTTGGCGTAGCCAAGTTTTCTAATGTTAGCTGAGTTTATATTTTTGTAATCTTCTGCTTGTCGCTGTCGGTTCTTTTTCCTTTCCTGCTCGGCTACATAGGCAAGCAAACTTTAAAACTGAATTTTTCAATTTCCGTATAACGTTTTCCATACCCTTACGTCTTACTATCGAAAGCCAATTAGGAGGTTTACAAATTGAAAAAAACTGTGACTCTATTATCTGCTGTTATCGTTTTAACCAGTGGAATAACGGCATGTTCAAGCGGATCGACTCCAAATTCAACACAGCAGGAGCAATCCTCAATAAAAGCAGAAATGAATACGCTTATGTCATCTTATGCAAATGTCGTAGATGACATTAAGCAGAAAAGCAAAGTTCCCGTTATTCTCCCCAGCTTGTCAGAACCGTTAGAGAAATCTTTTTATGGGATACAATACGAAGCATCGGAGGAGGGATATCGCCTGGCAGTATATGCAACCGACCAAAAGCTGGAAGTCAATAGCTCCGAGTTAACAAAACCGGGAAGTCGAGACATAGGAAGTATTAGTGGTTCAAAGTCAGACAAGCCTTTACATTCGTTCGAAGAGGCGGGAATGCCTGAAAACCCCAAAACCATTACGATCGATTCCACTGTTTCTGCTTCCGTTGACTCTGAGTCCGATATTTTTGGATATATGGAATTTGATAACTGGAAAGTGAAAGTCATCGCAGAGGGAGATTCGGCGACCAAGCAGTTAGCCAAAATATACGACGTGTTAAAAACTTGGCCGTTACAAGATTTCTCAAGTGGCCGCATGTTATTGACAAACCGGTATACCTTTATTAATTGGAAAAGTGCGGACGATCATTATGAGTATTATTTACAATGGGGTGGCAATTCTTTGTCCCATGTCTTTGAAATCGTAAAATCAAAATAAAAAGCGGAAGACTGCCTTTGAGCAGCCGCTCGGAATCAACGGGCGAAAAGAATAGAGGATGATCGGCTTCATTCGTAAGGAAGCTAGGAAAAATTGCTACTGTTTGTTTGAAAACAACAGTCATGAAATTCCACTGGTTTTCAACATTCTGAGCAGCCCACAAACACCGCAGCCAGGGAATCGCCAAGAAGAGATAAGCGGAGCTTTTTGACAGCGCCTACCCAGACTGCAGCCAAAAAAACGGAACGTCTTTGCGCCCCACCGGCATCCTTGAGATACGTCCCTCGAGGCTTTTGGGGCGCAGTTCCGTTTTTTGGGCCGCAGTCGACCGTGAGATACTCCCTTGCGGCGGTGTCACTTGCGAAGCGTTCTCTTCCTGGCGATTCCCCTCGCCTCCACTGCAACTTCGGGTACACGATGAATACAATCCGTTGATTACAATCCCTATGAAACCGAAAGCGAGAAGGACATTCATCCCCCTCGCTTTCGGTTTGCCTTGTTGCCTTATGAAATCTTCGCTTTCACTGCAAGGATTGACTCATGAACGATTTGAATCAGTGTATCCACTTCTTGCTCATTGATTACCAGTGGCGGACTAAAGACAAGCGTATCCTGCCTTTCAAAGACGACGTGCCGGCAAATCAAGCCGCGGTTGGCCGCTTCAGCGACGACCAGCGGGGCCAAAGGCGGATCGAAGCGTTCGCCCGCGGTATTGGCTTTGGCAAGATCGATCGCCCCCATCAGCCCCAGCGCCCGTACTTGCTGGACGATATCGATTTCGTTCTTGATCCGGGTGAATCCATCCAGCAGCCGCTTGCCCATGACACGCGCGTTTTCTGTCAGGTTCTCCCGTTCCAAGATCTCGAGGTTTTTCAGCGCGACAGCGCACGCCGTAGGATGGCCGCTGTAAGTAAAACCATGCAGCAGTACCCCAGTCGAAAGCTCAATAAACTCCCGATGGATTCGCTCGGTCATCATTACGCCGCCGAGCGGGATGTAACCGCTTGTAATGCCTTTGGCGATGAGCATCATGTCCGGCACAACGCCCCAATGTTCGCAGGCAAACATTTTTCCGGTCCGGCCAAACCCGGTGATGACCTCATCGGCAATAAACAAGATCCCGTACTCGTCGCAGATTTCCCTCACTTTTGGAAAGTAATCATCAGGCGGAATATGAACCCCTCCGGCACCCTGGACCGGCTCCGCGATAAACGCTGCGATTGTCTCTGGGCCTTCCCGCTCGATGGTCGCGCGCAAAGCCTCTGGTGAAAAGTTGTCGACATGGAGGAACCCCGGCGCCAACGAGCTGGCGAGATCCCAGAAAGCGGCTAACCCCGTGGCGCTTGTCGCTCCCATGGCGACGCCGTGATACCCCTTTTTGCGGGCAATAATCTTGCTTTTCTCCGGTTTGCCCTTTAATCTCCAGTAGTACCTGGCCAATTTATAGGCTGTATCGTTTGATTCCGAACCGCCCGAGGTGAAAAAAACGGCATTCAGATCACCCGGCGTCATTTCCGCCAGCTTTGCAGCGAGACGAATCGCCGGTTCATTGCTGAACGTGGCAAAAGCCGAGCTGTACGCCAGCGCAGACATTTGTTCCATGGCGGCTTGGGCCAGTTCTGTCCGACCGTAGCCGACATTTACGTTCCAGAGCGAAGACATTCCTTCGATGACCCGTTTTCCGGAAATATCTTCCAGGTAAACCCCTTCGCCTTTCGTAAAAATAAACGCCGGCCCGTTTTCCTGCTGATCCTTGATCGAAGAAGTCGGGTGAAGAAAGTGCTTTTTATCAAGCTCTTTTAACTCTTGTGCGGTACACTGTTCCTGGATCATTCTCAATCTCCCCTGATCTGCTTTATTCGTAACAACAACGTAAGCATCCGCGTTCACGCCGTCGCGGGTTTCGCGGGTTTGCACCGCTTCCCGCCGCCTCGGCCGCCTAGTTCAGCGATTCCAGCGCCGTCGTATTGCCGGCTGCCTCCAAAACCTTCTGGATAGTCTCCTTGCCGTGTTTTTGCGCAAACTCTTTATAGATCGGCTTCACTTTCTCCACCCAGACGTTTTTCTGTTCCGGCGTCAAATCCGTGATCGTCGCGCCTTCTGCCTTCAATTTTTCCCGCAAGGTCTTATCCAGATCTTTGTTCAAGCTGCGCTGATACTTGATGGCCTCCATCATCGAATCCTTGATCAAGGTTTGGTCTTCGGGGGAAAGTGAATCTAGGAACTGTTTATTGGCAATCACGACTTCAGAGTCGTAAATATGCCCCGTAGTCGTAATAAATTTATTCGGCTCGTGGAATTTCATGCTGTAAATCAGTTCAAGCGGGTTTTCCTGCCCGTCGACAACGCCTTGCGACAGTGCGGTAAACACCTCGGAAAATGCCATCGGCGTCGGGCTTACGCCAATTTGTCGCCAGAAAGCCATATGCAGCGGGACCTGCATCGTCCGTAATTTGATCCCCTGGATTTGATCGGGGGAAGTAATCGGTCCCTTCGCCGTCGTCAAATGCCTCCAGCCATTCTCGCCAAACCCAAGGCCGACAAAACCGCTCGACTCAAGCCCTTTCAACAAATCGGAACCGACCGGACCATCCAACACCGTGTAAGCTGTCTCGGAATCTTTGAAAATAAACGGCAAATCGAATACCTGCAAGGCGCCGGAAAAATTGGACAGCAGTCCGACTGAAGGCGAGGCGATTTGAATACTGCCCATTTGCACGCTCTCGGTAATTTCCCGTTCGCCGCCCATCTGGGAGTTGGGGTAGATTTCTACGTTGAATTTTCCATTGGATTTGCTCTCTACCAGCTCCTTGAATTTCAGGAATCGCTTATGTGACGAGACATCCTCGGCAACGACGTGAGCGATCTTGATCGTGATTTTTTCCTGGCTGTCGCTTCCGCCTGAATTGCCGGCACTTTGGGCATTGCTGGTATCGGCCTGATTCGATCCTTGACCGCATGCAGCCAACAGAGCGATGAAGAGTGTCAACATCACGGCTAACGATGCTTTTGCCGCTTTTTTCAGGATGCTTGTTCGCATTAGAGTACCCCCTGTAGAATTCAATTGAATTGTTTTTTAGTTATTTCAAAAATGAAGGCAAGTAAAGCGAGATGGCCGGTAAATACGTGACGATCAAGAGCATCGCGACCAATGCGAGCGTAAACGGCAGGGTGGCAATGCTGACCCGTTCAAAACTGAGCCCGCTGATCGCGCTCGCTACATTCAGATTGTCGCCGACGGGTGGCGTGAGAAATCCGATCTCTGAGGCGAGAATCATAATAATCCCGAAGTGAATGGGATCTACCCCAAAATGACTCACCACAGGGAGCAGAATCGGGGCGAGCAAAATAATCGCTGAGAGCGTTTCCATAAACATTCCGACGAACAGCAGAAATACGACAATCATCAACAGGATCAGCCATTTCTCATCGGTTAAGCCGGTGAGGTAATTGGCCACGGTAATCGGCACCTTTTCCAGCACCAGGATGCGCGCATAAGTGGAAGCAGTAGCAATGATGATCAGGATCGTTCCGGCGATAATCGTCGACTTTTTGAAAATTTCAATGAAATTCGACAGATTGATCTCCTTGTAGACAAAAATCCCCAGTAACGCACTGTACACGACCGCTACCGCAGCAGCTTCCGTCGGCGTGAAAATCCCGCCGTAAATGCCGCCCAAAACGAGCACCGGCATCAGCAGAGTCAGTTTGGCTTCATTCAAGTACTTCCAGCGTTCGGCCCAGCTCGCTTTTCCCTGCAGGCCCACATACTTGCGTTTCTTTGCGATTAAATAGCTGAGTCCCCACAAGACGACTGCCAGAATCAGCCCTGGAATCACGCCAGCCATAAACAGTTTTCCGACGGAAGTGTTGGTGATTACGCCGTAAATTACCATCGGAATGCTTGGCGGGATAATGATCCCCAGGGTCCCGGCCGACGCCACTACCCCACAAGCGTATCCCGTATCGTACTTTTCCTTGATCATTGCGGGAATCATGATGCCGCCGATCGCCGCGACAGTAGCCGGTCCGGATCCGCTGAGTGCTGCGAAAAACGTACAAGCGGCTACACTTACCCCGGCCATTCCCCCGGTATAATGGCCGACAAACGACTTGGCCACATTAATCAGCCTGCGCGACAATCCCCCGTACTCCATGAGCAGACCGGCAAAGATGAACAGCGGTACGGCCAGCAAGGCGTAGGCGTCCAGTGTGGAAAACATCCCCTGCGCGATCATCTGCAAAGGCATTTGCTTCGTGACCAGCAAGGTGAGAATGGACGAGATCCCCAGGGCAAAAGCTACAGGAACACTGAGGAGCAACAAAATGAGGAAACTTCCAAACAACATGAGCAGGGCCAAACCGTATCACCTCGTTGTTAAGCTTCTTGCAATGTGCTGCAGCACCCGGATCGTCATCATGATCGATCCGATGGGGACAGCCAGATAGATTACATACATAGGCAGTTGCAAAGCCGGCGACGTCTGCATGGAGGTAAAGAGGTGCCCGACGACTTTAAAGCTGTAGAAGTCGAGAAAGAGCAGAAACCCGAGCCACAAGAGCAGCGCAAGCAGTTTAAACAGCCACTTCAGCCGCTTGGGCAGCAGATCGACGAAAAAGCTGAATTTCACATGCCGTTGATATTTGACGGCGTAACTGGCGCTCATATAGACGAACCAGATAAAGGCAAACCGACAGAGCTCTTCCGTCCAGGTCAAGGGGTTTTGCAGCACATAGCGCATCACTACCTGAACAAACGTCAGAAGGGAGAAAATAATCAAAAAAATCGATGCAAGATACGGCTCAATCTGTTCATCAAGCTTTTTTAACCAGTTGCCCAAGTCCAATCACCCCACATACGGATCAGGGTCTCCGCTTGGCTCGACTATCTGCCGTCTACCGTACCCCTTGACTGTGTACGATTCGCTGCCTGATCGCCAGCTCAACCGGAGATCCTTCTTTTTTACTCAGCTGCTGCAAGTACCCCCAGGCTGCGTCTGATCGCATCTCCAACCTGGCGGGTTGTCCACGTCCCGCCCAAATCCGGCGTCCTGGCTTCTTTGTCTGACAAGGCATGGCTGATCGCTTGGCGCACCCGCTCACTCCATTTGTCTTCCCCGATCCAGTCGAGCAGCATCGAAGCGGTCCAGATGGCGGCGATCGGGTTCGCTTTGCCCGACCCGGCAATATCGGGCGCCGATCCGTGAACCGGCTCAAACATCGCCGGGTGTCGGCGAGTCGGATCGATGTTGGCGCTGGCGGCAAAGCCGAGCCCTCCCTGCAAGGCGGCTCCCAGGTCGGTCAAGATGTCGCCGAACAGATTGGAGGCGACAACCACATCGAACGATTCCGGGCGCAGCACCATCAGCAGCGCGGCGGCATCGACCAGCAGCGTCCGGCGAGAGACGTCCGGGTAGCGGCTGCCTACCTCTTCAAACAGCCGATCCCAAAACACCATGCTGTAGGCAAGCGCGTTCGATTTGGAAATACTCGTCACATGCCCGCCCTTTTGCTTGGCATAGTCAAAGGCGAACCGCATGATCCGCTCCGTGCCCTTGCGCGTAAACAGCCCGGTTTGCATGGCAAAGCCTTCGGGAGAATCGGCATGGCTGATATGACCGATGTTGGCGTATTCTCCCTCGGTATTTTCCCGAACGAACGTAATCGCGATGTCGTCCACCGTCTTCCCCTTGATCGGGCAAAATTCTTCCGCGAGCAGTTGAATCGGGCGGAGGTTGACGTACAGGTCAAACCCTTTCCTGATGGCTATCACCAATTCGCGGACGGCCACCTCTTCCGGAACTTCCGGTGAGCCGACCGCCCCGAAGTAGATGGCGTCGAACTGCTTTAACTGCTGCAATCCGTCTTCCGGCATCATTTTGCCATAGGTACGGAAGTGTTCGCTGCCCCAGGGAAATGTCTCGAACGCAAAGGTCAGATCCTGATCCAATTGCTGGATCGTCTCCAGCAGGAGCTTTCCTTCCTCCAGCACTTCGGGTCCGATCCCATCTCCCGGCAGCAAGGCAATCTTGTGTAGTCGCTTCATCGTTTATCCCACCAGCTCTTCGTTAGTCGGCATACTTCGCGTTCAAGGTAATGACTTTTACTTCCGTCATTTCTTCCATGGCAAACCGCGGGCCCTCTCGTCCGATCCCGCTTTGCTTCACCCCGCCGTATGGCATCGTGTCGGCTCTGGAGACGGAAGCGTTGTTGATGTTGACCCCACCCACCTTGCATTTGCGGGCGAGCTCTATGGCGGTGTGCACATTGCTCGTGAAAACACCTGCCTGCAGCCCGTACTTGCTGGCATTCACCTGTTCGACCAACTGTTCCAAATTTTCGTACGCGTGAATGTTGACGACCGGCCCGAACACCTCTTCACACATGATTTTGCTGTTTGGATCGGCATTGGCGACGATCGCCGGCGTGATGAGCGTTCCGCTCCGCTCG
Source organism: uncultured Brevibacillus sp. (assembly GCA_946402065.1). Classification (GTDB taxonomy): domain Bacteria; phylum Bacillota; class Bacilli; order Brevibacillales; family Brevibacillaceae; genus Brevibacillus_D. The sequence goes on from CAMIVR010000213.1 coordinate 8,136, forward strand.
CCGCCGTGCACGAGCTTCGCCCCGGCAACGACCGCTTCGTTAATCCACGACTCAATTCTATCCGCCTGGGACGCGTTAATGACCGGTCCGACATCGGTCGTGTCCAGCAGAGGATCTCCTACGCGCAGCTGCTTGGTCAGCTCGACGAAGCGTTCCAGGAACGGCTGGACGACTTGCGCATGCACGTAAATCCGCTGGGCCGAGATGCACGCTTGTCCGGCATAGACGAACGAGGCTTTGACCAGCAGTTTTGCGGCCTGTTCGATATCCGCATCATGGTGCACGATGTTGGGTGCATTCGAGCCCAGTTCCAGAGCAACCCGGCGATAGCCCGACTTGCGTTTGATCAGCTCCCCGACTCTCGCGCTGCCGGTAAACGAGTAAAAGTTGATCCGTTCGTCTGCCAGCAGCATTTCTCCGACATTCGCGCCTGTTCCGACGACCATGTTGAGGAACCCTT
>CAMIVR010000214.1 GCA_946402065.1 uncultured Brevibacillus sp.
AGCGAAATCGTCCCACACGTAAACCCGCTCTCCCGGTTGAAGTGCCGGATATTGGCGGAAAAGCAGGAACCAAAACAGTCGGCAAGGTAGCAGGCAAGCTGCTGACATCGGCAAAAAATGTCGGCAAAACCGTACTGAAAAAGGTTCCGTATGTCGGCGCGCTGCTCTCGATCGCAGATGTGGCGACGGCTGAAAATAAAAAGGAAGCGCTGTTTGAGACAGGCGGCAGCCTCGCTGGCGGCGCAATCGGCGCGACGATCGGCGGCATGATTGGTTCGGTCATTCCCATCGCCGGTACGGCAGTTGGCGCACTCGCCGGCAATGTCGTCGGCAGTTGGCTTGGCTCGATGGCCGGCAAGTGGGTAGGCGGGTTCTTTAACGATTCTTCTTCGGGGAAAAGCATGCGTAATTCCGACAAGCGGGTTGGCAATTACGCTTCACCTGACATGCACTCGGCGAGGGCCGCTGCATCCGACAACCCGGTAAAATCCGCTGCATCTGTGGAAACGAAGACGCCAGCTTCAGGCAAAAAAGTGCAGCCAGTAGGTCCCGGACTATGCTGTGAAAAGCTGCCCAGGCTCATTTCGGTCAATATCCAGGCGATGCCGATCACGCTCAAGGCAGACGGCGTTTTGCAGGATGTGTCCGGCCTGCTTCGGTTGCTGAACGACCGGACGATCAGCAACGAGATCAAACGCATGATCGAAAAGGCATTTATCGACGCGATGGAAACAAAAGGCGGAGTCGCATACGGAGGTGGCAGCAGATGATTCGCTTGCAAGGACAATACCGGCTGACGTTTCCCATCACCCCGGCGGAGATTTCGTTTCGCGGATTCGGCAGCGAGATCGAGACGCAAACCTCGATCACGCTGGAGTCGAGACATCAGCTTTCTTCGCTGCGCCCCAAGGCGATTTCGTTTGAATTCGTGCTGCCGGGCAACCTGCAATCCGAGCTGATCGAAGTCGAAGGGTATCAGGGACCGCGGCCGTGGCTGCAAGGTCTGGAACGGCTGACCGGCAAACCGGTGCTGGTCACGATCGATGAGCTCGATCTCGCCTGGAACGTTCTGGTCGGCCCATGTGACGGCAAGTTTACCGGAATTCACGCAGACTTTACCGGCTCGATCGAGCTGCCGCTGTTCATCAAGGAAGAGTTCGTTACCTGGACGAACGCCAAACAGCTGCTCATCCCGGGGACGATTGTTTCCAAGCAGGTGAAGCAGCGGCCCAACACGACGGGCAAAGTAACCAAAAAACAGGAGCAGCAGCATACATTTTACTCGATCTACGACGAACAGAAACAAGCGCAGCAGCGCCGTGAAATCGAAAAAGTCATCGAGAATTACAACCGCACCCATCGCGGCGTGCAGATGTGAGGTGAGCTGCCGTTGAAAGTCATATACGGAAAAGAAGCGCTGCGCATCGATCTCACCCATGCTGTCAAAGAGATTAACTGGTCGTCATCGCGCGGCCAGCTCGCCCAGGTGTGCGACATTTCCCTCGATCAGCCGCCCGCTTTGCAGGCAGCGGGTTTTTTGATGCTCTTTACGGAAAATTTGACGGAGAAAGAGCAGTTGTTTCACGGGCCGCTGGTCCGTTTTCAACGCAGTGAGCCAGGCAATCGGTTAAGCGCGACGGCCTACGAGCTCGGGTGGTATTTGCAAAAGAACGAATTGTCCCGCACCAAGCTGTCCGGCGACGCCGGGAAAGAGCTTGAGCGACTGGTAAAGTCGACGGGAATCGCTTTTAGCTGTCCGGCCTTTGGCGTTCGAGTGAATGAGCGGATCGGCGCACAGTCGTATGCCGCTTTGTTCACAATGCTGACGGAGAAGGCGTTCGACCAGACGGGTGTGCGCTACTACGTGCAGCATCAGCGCGACAAGCTGAGTGTCGTCGCAGAGGGGGCCAACCAGCTGGTACCGCTGTTTCGCGCAGACCGCTTGACGAGCAGCTCAGGCGGCGAAAGCATCGAAGAGGTCTATACCGTCGTCACGGTGGAGCGCTACGCCAACGATCGGCTGGCGGAGAGCGTCAGCAAGGAGTCCGCGAGCCTGATCCAGCAAATCGGGCGAATGCAGAAGCGGATCGATGCCGGAGAGGAAAAAAACCTGAGCAGTCTGGCCCAAAAACAACTGACACAGCTGTCCAAAATTCCCCGCACGCGCTCGGTTACCGTCGTCCACGATGACGTGAGGAGCGCTTTTTTGCGGGCAGGCTGGGCGATCAAAATCCAGGAGACAGATAAAACGACGGTCACGGACTGGATCGTCACCTCGTGCCGTGCGAGATGGAAGGCGGGGCAGTATACGATGGATTTGGAGCTTGAGAGGAGGGAGTAAGATGCAGCAAGCATTAGCGCGGATTTTATCCGGAGCCAAGGCGGGCATTGTCGATACGCGGGTTGAGTTCGGCACGTTGAAGTCGCACGCGCCGGTCGTGATCAAGCTGGATGAGGACCCGATTCCGCTGGAACACGACGAGCTCGTCTTATTCAAGGATACGGTGTACCGTCCGGAGCAGGTCGGAGCACGGCTCGCCATGCTGCGTTGCCGCAACGGACAATACCTGGTCTTGGGTGAGGTGATGTAGCGTGTTTCCAGTGATTGAGCAGGAAGAATTGCCGAATCCGCTCGTCGACACCATCGCCACGTCGCCGATACCGTGGACCTATCGATTCGACTGGGAGACCAAGCAGTTTAAAAAGGGCCTGGACGGTCGCTACCTGCGTACGTCGACGTATGCAGAATATCTCGCGGAGGTCGTGAAGAAGACGCTTCACACCAAACGCTTTCAATACAGTATTTACTCCGACCGGATCGGCGTCGATTTTCTCTCCGATCTGGGCAAGATGCGCTCGCAAATTTCACTGCCTGTCATCAAGGCGCAGACAGAGGAGGCGCTGGAGGCCCATAGCGAAATCGAGCGGGCGGAAGTGACGGACATTTGCTTCGAAAGGAATAAGGTCGTTTTTGCACTCGAAATCGAAGGGATTCGCAGGAAAACAAGAATTGAGGTGGATATATGGGAACGGTAGACAAACCGGTAATGCCGATTTTGAGGGAAACAGCAGATCAAATTTATCAACGCATTGTAAACAAAATGTACTTGCTGGCCCAGCAACGAGGAATTACCCCACCCGCCACAGAAGAAGGGGAAATCTACTACGATCTGCTTTATCCCGTATCGCAGGAGATTAGTGAGCAGCAGCAACTGTTGGAATACTCTTTTTTACAAGCTTTTCTGCCGTGGGCAGATGGGGAGTATTTGGATGCACATGGGTACTTGTTGGGTTTGGACCGTAAACCGGGTGAAGATGATGAACCGTACCGCATCCGAATGCTCGAGCGAGCACGGACCGAAGAAGGAAATGGGCGACTCTTGGATTACGAGATATGGGCACATACGGTTCCAGGTGTGGGTAGTGCAGTAGCAGTTGAAAAAGAAAGAAACAGTTTCTCGGTTGATGTCTACATTACCGATATGAATGGGGATCCCGCATCTACTGAATTTTGCGTTTACGTCCGTAATCAATTGGAGGAATGGCGCGTTGCTCTCCATGACCTGCAGGTTCATCCAGCCCCTGTTTTTACGGTTCAGGTCAATGTCAAGCTATCGCTTACATCTGGCGTTACAGTCGATTCAGTGACCAAAGAGATTACCAAAAAAATAACGGAGTACCTAAAAGGACGTTCTCAAATTGTTTATCAACAAGTAGGGGCGTTCTTTTTTGTTCCTGGTGTAATCGACTTTTCGAATTATACGCTTAATGGGGGAATCGTTAATTTAGTGAAGCCGATGAATGCCGTATCTATACTAAAGTTGGTGATCACAACATGATTCCATTGAAATATCAGAGAAAGCTGCCGCTCTACTGGTATGAAAACCAGGTAGCGGAAATGCATTTTGAGGGCGCCGGATCGGAAACTGACCATCAGACAGATAAAATTCGTCAAATGGGGAGGCAATATTTGCTTCCATTTGCAACGTATTCGTTGGATGTCTGGGAGTGGATTTACTTTGGTGGCCCTGGAAGTGATTTTGGGGGGATCATCGACCAGTCATTGTACTTTGATGGACAAGCAAACTTTGATGGAAGTTACTTGTTTTCTGGCCTCTCTGTATTGAAGGACGACGAGCCTGCACCCGAGCCAGAACCTGAAAGACCAAAATCAACAGAAGAACGCCGGGCAGCTATCCGAATAAAGTATGCAGGAAAATCTCGGTTTACCCTTCGCACGCTCAGCCTGATTGGTAGAGAAGTAGGGACATTGGATAGGGTGATCGAAGATTTTACGAATGGGCAGATTCATTTCCGATTCCGTCCTGGAGAGTCTGTAAATACAAATAAGCTCATTCGAGATGTCCAACGCTTACGCCCTGTGCATGTCGATAAAAATGCTATGTCTAAGTTACAGACATGGGATCATATTGAAATTGCTCAACTGACGATGGATGATTTTGAGAAAATGACATGGGATGAGGTCGAAAACACAGTAGTGATTGTTTTTTGATAGGAGGAAAGGAATCTATGGCAAATTTACCGATACACAGTCCTAAAGATTATAGTGAAGTTCTCAGGATACTAGAAGTAATCGACCCTGTTCACGCTAATACTTTGAATCCTATTTTCGAGAGGCTCATAAACAATGACTCGTTCCTAAGGAACTTGGTAGATGCCATGAAGAAGAAATTAGATGGAATTCAAGAACATCCTGCCACGCATCCGGCTACAATGATAACGATTAATGATCCACAAGGGCACTTTTCATCTAAAGAAGTGAACGGGGCATTACTTGAGCTTTTTACATCTGCCGATAGTGGAAAAAAATTAATATCATCCGCTATCGGCTCGCCAGCAAGTAGTAAAAGTAGTTTTTCAGAACTGGCCGGTTCCATCCAAACTTCTAAAACGAATTTGGCAGCTAATCTAACAAATAAAGGTCAGTCAGCTTCGGGATCGGAGTCACTCGCCTCTTTGGTAGAGAAAGTGATCAATATCAGCACCGCGCCAAGAAGCTCGAGTGGTTATATATTAGGGTCAAGTGGAAGTGTGAATAACCTTGCCTTTCGTCCACGGATTGTCTTGGTTAAGGCGGAGAGGACAGAACCAAGTGGCTACATTGACTACAGAAACAAGTACAAAATGGACTACGTTGTTACACCAGACGCTGCCTATGCAATTGACTACGGGTGGATATGTATAGGTGTCAGTGGCGGTACAGTGTCGTGGAGAACAGATTTAAGAGTTGATTATACTACAAAAAATAATATAACAATCACCAATCAAGGCTTCTCATTTAGAGGCAGTAGTCAATTCTCGTCGTATGACTGGACTGCATACGAGTAATTGAAACGGAGGGATACGATGAGTACGAATAAAACACCAAACCTTGGCTTACACTCTTGGGCAGGATCAGATCGAGTCAGCCGTACGGAAATTAACGAAAACTTTCAGCGTTTGGACAATTTGAAAGCCGAAGATATCGCACTATCAAGCACACAATTTACCGAGAAAAATGTAAAGGCAGCACTCGAAAGTTTAAAGTCATCTGGCGTTAGCGGAAAATCCTCGCTCGTTACCGCCGTAATAGATAAAGGAGGAACGGTACCAGGAACTAATCCCCGTACATTCGAGCAAATTGAGCAGGGTATTCGCAGTATCCCAGTAGGTACGAATACTTCGGACGCTACGGCTGCGTCTGCGGACATCCTATCTGGCAAGACAGCGTATGTTGCTAGCGGCAAAGTCACCGGAACTATAGCAAACCGAGGCGCGGGTGGAACGGTTACGCCGACAACGACTGACCAAGTGAAAGAGGCGGGGTACTACAGCGGTCCAATATCGATCAAAGGCGATCAGAACCTGATTGCGGCAAATATCGTTTCCGGAAAAAGTATATTCGGAGTTACAGGGTCTTTTAGAGGAAAGAGATGGGCGAGTGGAAGTATACCGGGAGGAGCAGGTGTACATGAAGTAGCGGGGTTAGACTTTCTGGTATCTAAAATTGGTATTTTTGGCTATGACTCAAGTACGGCATCTAACTGTTATTGTGGATTTTTTGATGATGGCTCGGGTACAAGTGGAAATTGGGCATATACGAATGGTTATATCAGATATGGTGGCAGCAGTGCTTTCAGACTGGATTTTTCTCGAACTTCAAATTCTTTTTCTTTCCGCACCTCTGGCAGTGAAACTACTATCTATTGGTTTGCTTTTGAATAGGAGGGAAATCAATGTACTATATTGGCAGGCGAATCTATTACGAAAAGTCAACCGGTAACGTCATCTTGGACACCGGCGAGCGATCCGGTCACGTTCGCGAAACGACCGTTGATGAAGACTTCGCAAGTTACGTAGCTCTTGTTGAGCGTGTCCGCGAGGCAGTCGACCACATTCAGTTGGAGTATGGGCAGTACGCACAAGATTTTGCCGAGTGCAACGGTTACAGGATCGATCCAGAAACAGAAGAAATCGAATTCAGCTATCCAGATCCGAATGAGCAGGAGCAGCCCCCGGTTTGCCGAAAACCTCTATCAGTAGAAGTTGAGGAAGCAAAAAAAGCTGCTTTGGATGCACAGGAGGCAATCTTGGAAGTATATGAAATGCTACTGGGATCTCAAACATAAGCCTACATAGGAGGGGGCCGGAATGCTTCAGAGAATATGGATATGGCTTATTTTTTTATGCTCGAAAGGGGGGGAGGATACGATGGTAACGGTTTGCGTGAGCTTGATTATCAACGGCCGTCGCACGTTTGAACAGATTCCGGGCAATCTTCAAGAAGCGGTGAAAGCCGATCTGGAAGCCTTGGGTTTGGGAACTGACGGCAAGCCTTTGGCGTAACGCTCTTTCCAAGCTGGATATGGCGCTTTTCATGGGGAGCTGCTTGCTCCCCCATTCTTTTACCTCGAGGGGATGAGGAGGATGGAGCACATTGCGATTTTTTTACAGAGCCTTGAAAATGTAACTACTCCGTCAAACGGTTTTGCTGTTGTGGCCGGGGCGATCATGGCGCCAGTATTAACCTACATTTACGGGCCGGGCCGGACAGACATCATGGTCGCTCTATTCCTTTGCATCGTACTCGATTGGATAACAGGCATCAGTGCGGCAAAGAAAATGGGTAAAAACTATTCATCTGAATACGGATTGAGCCGCATTCCCCGCACACTATTTTTGCTGACCATTCCGGCTGTAAGCAATCTGTTGGACCGGGTTATGGGAACACCAGGATTTCTTTTTTACGGAGTCACATTTGGCCTTATCTATCACACCTGGAACAGTCTGACAGCCAACGCTTATCGTGCTGGTTGGCCGGTACCCAAGGCGGTCGCCAAGCTTGTGGAGTCCGAAATAAAAGCAAAGGCCGATCGGGCCATGAGACAAAAGGAGGGCAAATAACCATGCAAATCACCGAACTACTCCTAACCAACAAAACCGCCCGCCCCGGCACCAAAATCACCCCAAAAGCCCTGGTCATCCACTGGACCGCCAACGAAAGCAAGGGAGCCGACGCCATCGCCAACCGCAACTACTTCAACAACCCGACAACCGAAGCCAGCGCCCACTACATCGTTGACGACAAGCAAATCATCCGCTGCCTCCCGGAAACAGAGATGGGCTACCACGTCGGAGCCAAGATGTACAAGCAAGACGCCCTGACCAAGCTAAGCAGCTACCCGAACAACTGCACGATCGGCATTGAAATGTGCGTCAATGCAGGAGCGGATTTCAAAGCGATGTACCAGCGAACAGTCGAACTGGCAGCAGACATCCTCAAACGCTACGGCTGGAACACAACCAATCTCTGGCGCCATTACGACATCACCGGAAAAACCTGTCCGGCTTTTTTTGTTTCGGACGACAAAGCGGCCAAGTACTTGAACCTGTCCGCAGCCCAAGCCTGGCAGCAGTTCATCAACGATGTCCACAAGATACTCACAGGAAATCCACAACCAACTGTGGATAACTCCTGCAAACTCCAGTTAAACGGCAAGACGATGCACACAATCGCTCATTTGACCGACGGCACAGCATACATCCCTGTCCGCGACTTCACCAGAGAGCTGGGCCACGATGATTGGCTGGACTGGTGCGACTGTCATCGCCGGATCGTCTTGAAAAACGTCTACCTGCAATCGACCAAACTGGTCAACGGAACTGGGCTGGCTGCAACAAGGGAAATCGCCGGGATCCTCAAGCTGGATGTTGATTGGGACGCACAGAACAAAGTGGTAAAGCTGAAAGGAGAGCTGTAAGATGGAACAAATCACATACGATATCGCGACGATCGCCGCTGTGGTTGCAGCATTGACCGGAGTAGTGAAAAGTCTCGGAGTGCCGGGAAAATACGCCCCTGTTGTGGCGATGCTGTTTTCGGCAATATTTGTGTTTTTGCCTGACGGGGCGACGAAGCAGGGTGTGCTGATGACGGCAGTGATCGGGTTGACTGCTGCGGGAGCATACTCCTATGTGAAACCGGACAAGTCTTCATCGTAAGAATTGCCAATCAACACGTGCTTTTCCTGATCAGTGATTCATCACCATAACCCGTGCTAGACATTGAAAAAACGCAGATGTTCCTCTATC
>CAMIVR010000215.1 GCA_946402065.1 uncultured Brevibacillus sp.
ACCTGTTAGTTAATACTGGCGTAGGGAAGCAAATAACATTGAATCGTGTTATTTTTCCCTTGTCAGCAATTGGACAAGGGATTTTTTAGTCTGAACAGAATGGAGAGGTCGATATGAAAAAAGTACTAAGCATTGCCGGTTCGGATTGCAGCGGCGGCGCAGGCATTCAGGCCGACTTAAAAACCTTCTCGGCTCATGGCGTCTTTGGGATGAGCGCCATTGTTTCAGTGGTAGCGGAAAACACGAGCCGTGTTATCGACATTCAGGATGTCAAGCCGGATATGATTGAAAAACAAATCGATGCCGTTTTTGAGGATATTGATGTGGACGCTGTGAAAGTGGGGATGCTCTCGCAGCCCGCTTGCATGGAAGCGGTCGCGGGCAGGCTAAACCGGTACGCTCCCGCCAATATCGTGATTGATCCGGTAATGTATGCCAAAAACGGCTGTCCGCTTATGAACCCCGACGCAATAGACACGTTGATCAATACGGTCATTCCGTTAGCGGACCTGCTTACCCCGAACATTCCTGAAGCGGAGAAAATCGCGGGCATCGAAATAAACAATGTGGAAGATATGAAAAAATCGGCGGCAGCGATTTACCAAATGGGCTGCAAAAATGTCCTGGTAAAAGGCGGTCATGCTGTAGGGAGCGCGCTGGATATCCTGTTCGACGGAGATGCGTTTTATTCGTTCGACGCAGAGCGGATTGAGACGAAAAATACGCATGGCACAGGCTGCACCTATTCATCCGCGATTGCCTCCAATCTCGCATTGGGGTACAGCTTGCAAGAAGCGGTACAGAGAGCAAAGGAATATGTCACCATCGCCATCCGGCATTCCTTGTCGATCGGAAAGGGCAACGGCCCCACGCATCACTTTTATGAGCTGTACAGACACGGTTTAAAGAAAGGAGCTGGGATCAATGGACAATAATGTACGCTCATGCATCAGCGGTTTAATGAACGACATCCGGCGAGCAAAGCCTTTGGTTCACCATCTTACCAATTATGTTACCGTAAACGACTGTGCAAATATAACGCTTGCCATCGGCGCTTCTCCCATCATGGCTGATGACATAGAAGAAGTCGGCGAAATTGTCGCAATGTCTTCCGCGCTTGTGTTGAATATCGGGACACTGAATAAAAGAACATGTGAATCGATGCTTGCCGCGGGGAAAACAGCCAATGAGCTGAACATCCCCGTCGTTTTTGACCCGGTGGGTGCAGGCGCGTCGAAGCTCCGCAACGAGACCGTTAGGATGATGCTTGAACAGCTGACATTCAGCGTCATCCGCGGCAATATGTCAGAAATCCGTTTCATTGCCGGCCTCCACGCAACGACGAAAGGAGTGGACGCTTCCGAAGCGGATTTGGAAAACAGTCTGCAAAGCGGCATAGAGATTGCGAGCGTATTGGCAGACAAATACAACTGTGCCGTTGCCATTACCGGAGCAACGGATATCGTATCCGCTGGCAACACCACGTATTGCATAGAAAACGGGCATAAAATGCTAAGCTCGATCACCGGCACAGGATGTATGTGCACGTCCCTGATCGGTTCATTCTGCGGTGTTGCGGTGAATAAGCAAATGGCGGCTGTTGCTGGTCTTTTGTGCATGGGCATTGCTGGGGAAGCTGCCTTTGAATATGCCGGTCAAAACGGAAACGGCAGCTACCGGATCGCTGTCATCGATGAAATAAGCAAAATAAACGCTCAAACGATCCAGGAGAGGGCGAAAGTATATGAAGCCTGAGATTGATATTGATTTGGTTACACACAGCAGTACAAGACTTTTCAGATAAAGGAGAGCTGGCTCATGTCATTTTCAAGAACGTTAAAGGATCAGTCGAAATCAATTTGGGAAGATGGTTACCATCATCCCTTTTTACAAGAAATGGGGAAAGGAACGCTGGATAAAGAAGCGTTCAAGTTTTATCTTCTTCAGGACTATTTATATCTGATCGAATATGCAAAGATTTTCGCACTGGGCGCAGTAAAGGCGAAAGAGGAAAAGCTGATGACGAGCTTTACTGTCATTCAACACAACATCCTGTACAAGGAGATGGATCTGCATCGAAATTACATGAAAGAATTCGGGATAACACCGGAAGAAGCAAATACCGCCAAGCCATCCCTGTTCAATAAGGCGTATACCTCAAATATGATGGCCGTCGCACAGACGGGTGACGTTGCCGAAATTATCGCGGTTATTTTTCCCTGTGCGTGGACTTATTACGACTATGCTGTAAGAATAAAAGAACAATACCGTAACTCATTAGAGGGCAATTTCTATAAGCCATGGATCGAAACGTATGCAAGCAATGAATTCGGCGAATCCTTTGAATGGTTTTATGATACGCTTGACGAGTTATGTAAAGATAAAACACAAGAGCAACGAGGCCGAATTGTGGACATATTCAGAACGAGCGTTGAATTTGAGTATCTATTTTGGGATATGGCTTATAAGCGGCAAATGTCTTATACCGTTTAATTGTTTGCCAGCAATACAGGTTGGATGATTGCCAAGAAACATAGTCCAGCACCAATTCGATCAAGGCCGCGATACTATCTTTACAGGTAGAATCCGGCCTTCCGTTATTAGTTTCCTTCACAACGAACCAATGATTCCCATGGCCCTGCCAATTCACTGACATTTAGGTAAAAAGGCCGCTGACCTCTGTCCCTTGAGAGCCTATAATAAATTTACGGGACTCCCGTTACCAAACTTTGTAAATGGCGGTGAAGACGACCTACAATGGAAAGGCAAACGATCGTTGCGACAATAGCTGATGATATATTCGAAATAATGAACGAATGGTTCGATCAAATCGAAAAGAATGACGCCGACAAGATTGTACGACGCACGCCCTTGCAGATCCGGGATACATGATCATGTCCGTTTCGATTATAACGAAGGAACTATCCAACTATTCTCGTTCGACGATGATTTCAGTTCCCCGGAGTTCCAACTCAATGGCTCACGGTTCTGCATGCCAGGCACCTATGCCGTATTCGGCTTGGGGCTGATCAATAAGCAATACTTCCCGCTAGTAGAAACCTATATGAGCCTGGTAGATCAGGAGCATCAAAATGTACAGCAGTCGTTCACGCTGGCGCTCATCCACCGTTACGGCATCGACCCGTCGACGCTTCCGACCGTTGCAGCTTGTTTCATGCGGTGTAACGAAGACAAGTTCGCCAAGGAACGGGCCCGATTTGAAGGCGCGCAAAATTTGCAGGCTCTGTTGACGTTTTTGGAGCCATATGATTCGTATGAAGCCGAGCATCTGTTATATATGATCTGGGGTGGCAAGTAGAACCTGGAGGCGAGTGCCCGGAAGGCTGAAGGCGAAGAAGAGCAGGAAGCTTTTATCGGGACCGATTACGACGAAGACGGAGAGGCGCTGCCTTCCGCCTTTCTAGCTCGTACAGGGTGTTCCCGGATCGACGAAGACTTTCTCGAGAGGCATTATTTCCACAATGAGGAAGAACGCATGGCCTTTATAGCGTATTTGCGTTTGGAATATTCGCCGCATGAGCTGTTCGTTAAACAATTGCCGGCAACGATCGATGAAACCATCCAAGCATTTAATTCGATCATCCTCGTGTACGGCAACGATTCGCCTTACGGAGCCATAAACGATACGTTGTTTCAAATCGTCGATGCAAGCTTGTCGACAGGATCTTCGGCCGTTCTTCTCACAAGCGTCGAGTACGAAACCCGTTAAGGAGGAAGCTGTCAATGAAACAATTGCTTCAAGAAATAATCGAACTGCTGCAGGGTGATCTTCCCCGGCTGGCTGCATCGTTCAACCCGCCGGCAACGGAGGAGGCGCTTCGCAAGGCGGAAGCGGAATTGGGATTTGACCTGCCAGCTGAGCTGCGGGAACTATACCTGATCCATAACGGAGAAAAGGACGGCGGGCCGGGGCTGTTTTTTGGCCTGCCGTTTCTATCGTTCGAGGACATGCTCGCGGAATGGAGAATTTGGATCGATCTGGAACAGTATGCCATGGGAATGGAGCATCATTCCGTTCCCGCCGACTGGATCAAGGAACAGTACATCAACCGGTATTGGCTGCCGATCAGTAAAGATTGGGGTGGCAACCACCTTGGCATCGACCTGGATCCTGCAGACAAGGGACTCAAGGGACAGGTGATCAATTTCGGCCGGGACGAAGAGGTCAAGTACGTGATAGCCCTTCGTGTCTCTCAGTTGCTGCAATTTATCCGCGATACAGTGAAGGAAGGCAATTACAGCGTGCATCGGGAAGAGGATGATTACATCTCATGGAGCTTTGGCAAGGATGGGGCAGTCCATTTTCTCGATGTGATTCGCAGGATGGCGCTTCCCGTGCTTGAGCCGATCGGACAAGCGTCAGGCGTACAGGACGTGAATGTATGGTTTGATGGCCTGGATAACGGCTGGAAAGAACGAATCATGGAGGCAAGCGGCTCTCCGGAGGAGTTTCTTCGCGCCAAGCAGCTTCGTTTTATCCGTCAAGGGCTAACGGATATTACTCCGCTGGGACAATGCAGGGACGTGCGCGAGTTGGTCCTGAGCGTAAATGAAATCCGTTCCATCGAAGCATTGAGCGGTTGCAAGCAGTTGAAAATATTGTACCTGGTGAAAAATCCGGTTTCGGATCTTCGCCCGCTGCAAAGTCTGGAGCATTTGCAGAAATTGATTATCTCCGGTACGGCCGTTACCGATGTATCGCCTCTACGTTCGCTGCCCAAATTGAAAGTAGTGGATGTACAAAATACGCAGATCCGCGACTTCACTCCGTTGAAGTCGATCAAGAGCTTGCGTGCTCTGGAGATTTCCGGACCGGATGCGGAACAGCTTCGCAGTATAGCCGAACTTCATCAGCTCAAGGAACTGACGATTTCCGGATTCGGCGAAATAACCGAGGGCGATTTGGCCGTATTCGGCAAGCTTGTGAACTTGCGCAAGCTGGAGTTGGAAGGAGTTGCTCTGCCGAATATGCAGTTTGTGGAGAAATGCCAGAAGCTGCATGAGCTGACTATGAAAGACTCGGCGGTTGAGGATATTTCCGCACTGGCGAAGCTTGAAAACCTCCAATCCTTGGAGCTGAGCGGTTGTCCTGACGTCGGGATGCTGAAGGAGTTGGCTCGTTCGGCCTCGTTGAGCAAAATCACCGCCTCGTTCCCGCAATTTGCTCTCTTGAAAGACTGTTTCGATCGGGCAATCGATTTTTCTGCGATAACCGGGGGAATGACGGAAGAGGAACAAGACATCTGGCATGAATATTTGGATCGAGTTCGTGGATGAAGGTATGACTTTTTTTAGCCAAAAGTAACTACATAGTGAAGTACAAAACTGTGAAGAAAGTATAAGTTATGCTACTGTCGTGGGCCAGAGGGAATTATTTTAGAGTTGGCGGAGCGAATCAAATAAATGGACACGCATTGGCTCTTTCCAATGAGCTTGTCCTGAGCCTTAATCTTCACGGTAGAGCGACGTTCTGATTTAGATTCATGAAGTGCTTCATTCTGACGTTGAGTCTAAAACTAATTTTCAAATATCTAGTGACTTTGAAGACCGGGACTCCTTGTACCGTAAGGGGTTCCGGCCTACTGCTTTATTAAATGCTTGACAATAGTACGATATACAACTATTCTAAATACAACAATCGATCGCTTTTTTCTGAAAGGAGCTCACGATGCAGCGACAAGGTGGTTTTCTCATCGGGAAAGTACATCGACTGTCCGGCCGGATTTTTTCCCGTAAACTCAAAGAGCATGACATCAACGAAATCAACCCCGCTCAGGGGAGAATCCTGTTCGCCCTGTGGCAGAAGGACGGCGTCCCCATTCAGGAATTGGCGAGGAAAACAGCTTTGGGAAAATCTACGCTGACTCGCATGCTGGACACGCTGGAAAAATCGGGCCACCTCTATCGGGTCTTCCCGCACGATGACAGGCGCAAGGTTCTCATCCAGCTAACCGAAGAAAACAAGAAGATGAAGGCGGCTTACGAAAAAGTATCCGGCGAGATGACCGAGCTGTTTTACGAAGGCTTTAACGAGCGCGAGATTGATGCGTTCGAGACCTATCTGGAGCGGGTTTTCAACAATCTTGCAAAGCATGAACACGAATAAACGAATAAAGACAAGCGGGAGGCTTCGCGATGAATCACAGTGGCACAATCATCTTCACGGAGGAATCGATACAATTTTTGCGAGATCTGAGCATGAACAACGACAAAACGTGGTTCGAAGCGAACAAGACGCGATATACAGAAGATCTGCTCAAACCGGCACAATCTTTCGTGATGAGTATGGGGGATTTCATGCTGGACATCGATCCGTATTTGGAGACAACCCCAGCTGTTGGGAAAACCATCTCCCGCATCTACCGCGATACGAGATTTTCCCACGACAAGTCGCCTTTTCGCTCCAATATCTGGATTACATTCAAAAGACCGAAGAAAACATGGACGGATGCACCTGCGTTTTTCTTCGAAATCACCCCGGAGGCATACCGTTACGGAATGGGGTTTTACTCGGCGACGAAACAAACAATGGATCGATTCAGAGAAATGATCGATCAAAACCCTGGCGAGTTTTTGCGTGCGACTTCGTTTTATCCCAACCAGACGACGTTTGCCATCGCAGGCGATACATACAAGAAAACGTTGGACCCCAGCAAGCCGGAGGAGATTTTGGACTGGTATCAGCGGAAAAACGTCTACCTTGTCTGCATTCGCAGCATCGATCAGCTGCTTTTCAGCGATCAGCTGGTTCAGCAGGTCAAGGATGGCTTTGGGCAGCTGGCCGAACTGTACCATTATTTCTTTAAGGCAAGGATTGAATCGAGCGATTGTGTGTAAGGAGGTAGTACAGATGAATGGTCACAGTATCATCGAATCGGGCGTAACAGGGGCCAAAAAACTGCGGCAAAACGGTTTGCAGCCGATTGATCCGGCGGTTGGAAAAGCAAAAGCGCGTGAATTGGCGGAGCGGGCAGAAATCGCTATCGTCGGCTCCGTTGATGAAAATGGCTATCCGAATAGTAAAGCGATGTTCAAAATCGAGCTGGAAGGAGTGAAAACCGTCTATTTCAGCACCAATACATCCTCGCGCAGAGTCGCACAGTTTCTTAGCAATCCCAAGGCCTCCGTCTATTTTCATGACCCTGCCCGATTTATTGGTCTGTTGCTCGTCGGACAGATGGAAGTGCTGTTGGATGCGGAGTCCAAGGAAAGATTATGGCGGGATGGCTGGGAAGCGTACTATCCGCTGGGAGTCGCCGACCCCGATTACACGGTGCTGCGATTCACAGCGTTTCGTGGCAATCTGTACCAAGGGTTGCAAAATGTCAGTTTTGAGGTATGAAGCGAGAAATCGAAATTTTCGAAGGAAGAAGTCGGCTTTTGCCGCCTTTTTTCACTTTTTACTCGATTCATCCCTGAGACGGTTTTCATTTCGTGCATTCCGTGGTACGAATGAATAAAGAAAATCGGAGGAGTCGAGTGCAATGAGCAAAATCATCACCCGTGTATTGGTCCTTTTGCTTGCGATCGGTGTCGGAATATATGCCATCATCCAATACGGTTTGTACAGCCCGCAGCAGGCAGGACTCGTCTCGATTAAGCTGAGGCAGCCTGATTTTCACCTGGAACCGTGGATTTATGTGCTGTACGCTCATATCGCGACAGGGGTTCTGGCGCTCGTCATCGGGCCGTTTCAGCTGTTTCTCAAGCCTGCTGATCCAAGGCGGGAACGGCGTCACAGGCTGTTTGGCTACGTATACGTCATCGCTGTGACCGTGAGCGGAATCGTCAACCTGTATCTTGCGCCTTTTGCCACAGGAGGATGGACGACGGGTCTCGGCTTCTTTTTGCTCGATGTCCTCTGGGTCAGTACGACCTGGATAGCCCTTGCCAAGATCGTCAAAAACAAGGTGCGCGATCACAAGGAATGGATGCTCCGCAGCTACGCCCTGACGTTTGCGGCCGTCTCTCTCAGGCTGTGGCTGCCACTCTTGCTGTTTGTTTATCATGGCAACTTCGTCGCGGCTTATCAGGTTGTCGCCTGGCTTTGCTGGACGCTCAATTTGCTCGTGATCGAAGGGTACATTCAGCTGCGACGCCAAAAAACGGCACGCCTGAAGGTGAGTAGCTGATCGACCCGACCAAAGGGCTTTTTTAAAGAGAAATGGTTTACCCGCCGATTCCTTTCCATTATGATTTGTTTAAGTACCTGATTACGGGCCGCAAAGAGGAGAGGGAGATGAAACCATGTCACAAGCGCAACCAAATCAAGCAGAAGCTGCCTGGAAGCAAGGGTTCTGGACTGCGAGCCGGATCGCGCGGATCGGCGTCATGATTGCCTTAAGCTGTATCGGAGCTTTCATTAAAATACCTTCCCCTACCGGGACTGTGGCCCTTGATTCGGCTGCGGGGTTCGTATCGGCCGTCGCCTTTGGACCGATCGAAGGCGGGCTTGTCGCAGGGCTAGGCCATCTTGTCACGGCAGCAACGACCGGCTTTCCCCTGGGAGTGCCTGTCCATCTGATTGTCGGAGTGG
>CAMIVR010000216.1 GCA_946402065.1 uncultured Brevibacillus sp.
CATAAGCGCAACTAAGGCTACGCCGAAAGGCTTGGCGTAGCCAAGTTTTCTAATTTGTGTCTCATAAGCGCAAGGCTCGTCAAAGAAACTTGGCGAGCCGGGTTTGCGTATTGGATCAATTATCAATAGACTTTATCTTCCTTCTTGTCTGAAAAGTAGAAAAACAGCTGTAGACAAATTGCATTCCTTGAACTATAATGACAAACAAATGACTTGAATGTAATTATTCATTCTTGGAGGATATGAATGTAATTATGCAAACAAATTACGACGATTTTGACCAAGTGAGGGAAAAATTGAATGAAGTGATTTACTCGGAAAAATCGACGACCAACAACCGGCGAATCGCCGAGTATATCCTGACGCATCACAATTCCATCGCGTTTATGACAGCCTCGGAATTGGCTGAAAACGCCGGGGTCAGCCAACCGTCGGTCACGCGGTTTGTCACCAACATCCTCGGGTTTCAAAGCTTCTCCCAGTTCATGAAAGTGATCCAGGACATCGTCAGAAATGAGATTACCGGAGTGGACCGCTACCAGATCTCTTCAGGCAAAACGTATTCCAATCTGGAGCTCTTGATCAACCGGGAGATTGAAAACCTTACCAAGCTGCTGGAAGACAACTCGGAAGAAAAGCTGAAGCACATCGCTGAGCAGTTGGCAAACGCGAAGACGATCCTCGTTCTCGGGTTTCGCACCGGCAGTCCGCTGGCCATGTACTTTCACTTCTTCCTGCGCAAAATTCACCCCGATGTCCGGGTCTGCACCAGCGGAGGAAGCGAGGTGTACGACATTTTGCACACGCTGGACCGGGAATCGACGCTGGTCGTCACGTTCGCGTTTCCGCGGTACCCGAGTGAGATGATCGAGGTGATCCAGTTTCTCAAGCAGGAAAAGTTCCCCTTTTTCACGATCACGGACAGCTACACGCTGGAGAACTGGGGCATTACGGAGAGCACGATTGTTACGCCGATCAGCATGACTACGCTGTTTGATTCGTATGTCACCAGCTTTTGCCTGCTCAATTTGCTGCTCGACATGATCGGTCGGGTCGATTTCAACCGGACACGGGAGATGCTGGACAGCTTTGAAAAGGTATCGCAGCGCAAACACATTTTTTTCAAAAAGGAGTAACGATTGTAGATGATTACGAGCAACTCAAGCCGCCTACTTCAACGGATTGAGGAATTTGGCAAGATCGGGGCAAACAGACAGGGAGGCGTAGACCGGCCTTCTTTCAGCGCCGCTGACGTAGAGGCGCGGCAGAAGCTGATTCAGCTTTTACAGGATCGCAAGCTGAAAGTAACGGTTGATCCAATCGGAAACATTTTCGCCAGGCGGAAAGGAAAAGACGAGGCAAAGCCACCCATCCTGCTCGGATCGCACATCGATTCAGTACCGAACGGCGGCAAGTACGATGGCATGCTGGGCGTGCTGGTGGCGCTGGAGATTATCGAGATGCTGGACGAGCATCAGGTCGAGACGAACCATCCGATCGAACTGGTCAGCTTTACAGCCGAGGAGCCGAATCCGTACGGGTTGTCGACGCTTGGCAGCCGGACGCTTACGGGAAAACTGCGGTACGAGGATTTAATCGGGGTGGTCGGCAGGAACAAGGATCCGCTGAAAGATGCCGTGCTGCGGGTCGGCGGCAACCTCGAGGCGATCAAGGCCGGCTACAGCGTGGAGCGTGGAGCGTACGCCTGCTTTATCGAATTGCATATTGAACAGGGGATGCGGCTGATCAAGAACGGTGTGCCGATCGCCATCGTGACGGATATCGTGGGCATTTACCGCGACCGCATCAAGGTCATCGGGGAATCCAACCATGCTGGAACGACGATGATGGATGAGCGCAAGGATGCGCTGGTTGCCGCCGCAGACATCCTCACGCTGGTGGAAGACATTTGCCGAAAAAACGACATCATCGGAACCGTTGGACAAATGGATATTTTCCCGAATGCCGTCAATATCATCCCCGGTCAAACAGAGCTGATCTTGGAATTGCGGGCGGGAAGCAAAGACAAAATCTATCAGGCGCGCGACGAAATTTATCAGAGCTTGCACCGTATCAAATCGCTGCGGGGTGTCGATGTGGTCATCACCAACATCCTGGATCAAGCTCCCGTACCGATGAACCCGGAAGTCATTTCCCATATGCAAAAAGCGTGTGAGAAGTACGAGCTCCCTTATTTGCAGCTGTCCAGCTTCGCCGGCCACGATGCCACACATCTGGCGTCGATCACAAAAGCGGGTATGGTCTTCGTTCCCAGCAGGGACGGCAAGAGCCATTGCCCGGAGGAATACACGGAGATCCGCGATATCGCGGTTGCCACCGACATGATCTTTGAAACGGTCTTGAGCATAGACCAATCGATGGAAAGGAGCTGACGAAGCCATGGTCAAAAAAGTGCGAGTCGCGGTAGCGCAATATGCAGTAGAGATCGGAAAGCAAGCTGCCAATGAAGAAAAGGCGCTGGAAATCACCCGGCAAGCCGCCCGCAACGGAACCGACATCATCCTGCTCCCGGAACTGTTCGCCACGGAGTACTTTCCCGCTGGGCGAAACCCGGAGCACTTCTCGTACGCCGTCGCCGAAGACAGCCAAACGATTGCCCGGTTTTGCGGAATCGCCAAGGAACAGCAAACGGCCATTTTGCTGCCGTATTTCGAAAAGGCGGGCAGCCGCTACTACAATACGATGCTTTACATTGACCGATCCGGGGCAATTGCCGGCAGATACCGAAAAGTCCACATTCCCGCTGTCCGTTCCATTGAAAAATTCTACTTCCGGCCAGGATACGACTTTCCCGTCTTTGAGACGGAGTGGGGGAAGTTCGGCTGCCTCATCTGTCAGGACCGCTTGTTTCCGGAAGCGGCGAGAGTGCTTGCGCTAAAGGGGGCAGACGTCCTCTTTATCGCCAACGCAGCCGGTAACTACGCCAACTTTTCGGCGATTTGGGAAGCGCAGCATGTCATGCGGGCATATGAAAACGGTTGCTTTGTCGTCACATCCAACCGCGTCGGTACGGAAAACGACGTGAAATTTTTCGGGAAAAGTCTCGTCGCCGCTCCCAACGGGGAGATTTTGCAAGCAGCAGGCGACCGGGAGGAAACGATCGTCGCCGATCTGGATTTGGCCCAGGTAGAAGAAATGCGCAACCTGCTGCACATGTACCGGGATTATCGCCCGGAAATGTATCAGCAAATCTGCAGCCTAGAATAGAACGAGAGGGTGAGTGCGTTGAACAAACTGCCGATCGAAAGCATTGCGGTCAAAATGGTCGAAATTCCACTGAAAGATCAATGGCAAATATCGTATTACGCGGCCCAAACGAGAAGACATTTGCTGGTTCGGATTCAGGCGGGAGACGTCATCGGATACGGTGAAGTCTCTCCCTCCCCGGGATTTATGGGGGAAGAAGCCAAGCAGGCGGGGCTGGTCATTAGCGAATACATCGCGCCTCGTCTGATCGGAACCAATCTGTTCGATCTGGAAGTGATCCACAAGCGCATGAACGAAGCGATTTATGGCAACGGCTCGGCCAAGTCGGCGGTAGATATTGCCGTGCACGACGCCATCGGCAAGGCGTTGGGAATCCCGGTTTATCAGTATTTGGGCGGGTTGTACCGAAGCGAGGCAGCGGTTACCTGGGTAGCCAGCATCAAGGATTTTTCCTCGGTTTCAAAGGAAATCAATCAGTTCCTTGCCCTCGGTGTCAATACGTTCAAATTGAAGGTGGGCAAGTCGCCTGCACGCGATCTGGAGGTCATCGAACGGGTGCGCAGCGAGTTTGGCTCGGGCATCCGCATTCGGATTGACGCCAACCAGGGCTACAGCTTCGATGAGGCGATTGCCGTTTTGCGAAAGATGGAGAAATTCGACATCGAAAGTATTGAACAGCCGGTCAAAGCCCACGATCTCGACGGCATGAGCCGGATCGCAGAAGCGCTCGACACACCGGTAATGGCCGATGAATCCCTGTTCTATCTGCACAGTGCGGTTGAGATCGTCCGCAAACGGTCAGCCGATGTGTTCAATATCAAGATCGGCAAGGTCGGCGGACTCCATCCTGCGAAAAAAATTGCCGCAATCGCAGAAGCGGCGGGGATCCCGTGTACGGTCGGCAGTAATTTGGAACTGTCCGTAGGTACTGCGGCAAGCGTCCACTTTGCCTGCAGTACGCCGAATGTCACCTATCCAAGCGATTTGGCCATCGGCTACTACCTGCACGAGTACGACATCGTCAAAGAGCCGATTCGGATTGACAAAGGTCATGCAGCTGCCATGCAACAGCACGGGTTGGGCGTAAGCCTTCTGGATGAATACGACTTTTGGAGTTGAGCAGGATGAACCGTTATAAAATCTTCCTATTGTCTTTGTTGGCGGCAGTCATTGCCTTATTGTTGTTCGTACCTATCTATGACTACAAAGTTTCGTTTATCTTTTACATTCTCTTTTGGATCACGATGGCGTCGTCCTTCAACATCATTTACGGGCTAACCGGATATTTGCCGTTCGGATTTGTCGCGTTCTACGGGATTGGCGGCTATACGACGGCCTTTCTCGTGACCAAGCTGCACATCTCGCCGCTGCTTGCCATCGTCTGCTCGGCGCTGATGGGAGCGCTGCTGGCCGTCGCCTTTTTTCCTACGCTGCGGCTGAAAGGGATCTACTTTGCGATTGTCAACTTTTCCTGCGCACTCGCGCTGAAGACGATCATCTCCAACCTCCCGGAAGAAATCGGCGGAGGAAGCGCGGGCTTCAGCCTCACATCCGTGTACAATCCGGTAGCAAGCTTTTACAGCATGCTCGCGCTAGCGATCATTGCCGTCGCTGCAGCCTATCTCGTGACGAAGTCAAAGCTCGGAATCGCACTGCGGTCGATCAAGCAGGATCAGTTCGGGGCGGAAGTGCTCGGCGTTCACACGACGCGCATGAAATTGTACGCCTGGATCATCTGCGCGATCTTTCCGGCGATGGCGGGAGCGATCGACACATGGTACACGGCGATTATCGACCCGGAAACGGGCTTCAATGTGATGATGACGGCAAAAGCGATCCTGTACGGCATGTTCGGCGGATTCGGTACGGTGATCGGGCCGCTACTGGGTACGGTGGTGCTCTACAACATCGATGATTTTGTCTGGGCGTACTTCCCGACCTTTGACGTGTTCCTGCTGGGGTTGGTGCTGGTTCTGCTCGTAATGTTTTTGCCGGCGGGCATTGTCGGGGCGATTCACCGCCGCTTTCCAAAATCTCGCTCCTTTTTGAGGTGATTCGATGACACAATCTGTACTTAACATTCAAAACATTGAAAAAAGATTTGGCGGTCATATCGCGGTGAATCGGGTCAATCTGGACATCGGCAAAGGAAGCCTGTTGGGCATTATCGGCCCCAATGGGGCAGGGAAGTCAAGCTTTTTAAACTGCCTGATCGGCGTCTACGTTCCCGATGAGGGGAACATCCTGCTGAATGGAGAGAGCATTGTCGGGAAACCGACCTATCAGATCATTCGCAAAGGCATGGCCCGAACGTTTCAGGTCCCGAAGATCTTTCAAGAGAACACGATTCTGGAAAACATGCTGACGCCCGTATTGCATGTCAATGAAAAAAGGTCCGCTTTGACGGACAAAGCCAGCCAGCTGCTCGACTGGGTCGGCTTGGGCGGGCGGGAGCATGCGTTGGCCAAAGCGCTTTCCGGCGGACAGCAAAAACTGCTCGAATTTGCCCGGGCATTGATGAACGACCCGGACATTATTTTGCTCGATGAACCGTTCGCCGGCGTCCATCCGAATTTGAAGCAAGTCATGGTCAACGGGATCCAGGATCTGCATCGGCAAGGAAAAACCGTCCTGCTGGTCAGCCATGACATGCCGACCTTGTACAAATTGACCAGCGACATCATCGTGCTCAGTCAGGGTGCGATTATCGCTAGAGGAACACCCAAGCAATTGCAAAACGACCCGGTCGTCGTAGAAGCGTATTTCGGGGGGTAAGCAGCATGATTCTGTACGAAGTAAAAGACGTGGTAGCCGGTTATATACCTGAAATCAACATTTTGAATGGAGCCAATCTGCAAGCGAGAAAAGGGGAAATTACCGTCATCCTGGGCGCGAACGGAGCGGGCAAGTCGACATTGTTAAAGACGATGTACGGCTTTCTCAACCCGCGACAGGGAGAGGTGCACTTTCGCGGACAAGTGATCAACGGGCTGCAAGTAGAGCGGTTGTTAGGGATGGGCATCGCTTATGTGCCGCAGCAGTCGAAAAGTCTGTTTCCCGACATGACGGTACAGGAAAACCTGGAAATGGGCTGTTGGGTCATCCGCCACGACAAGAACCGGGTGAAACAAGCGATTGAACGGGTGTATGAGCGTCACGCTTTTCTGCGCAATGCCCAGCATGTTCCGGCAGGATTGATGAGCGGCGGGCAGCAGCGGATTCTCGAGCTGGAGCGGGCCTTGTTGACCGACCCGGAGGTCATGCTGCTCGATGAACCGACAGAAACGCTTTCGCCCAAGATTGCCAAAGAAATCTACAAGCTGTTGGCAGAGTTGAAAACAAGGGGAGTCACGATCATTTTGATCGATCAAAACGTGAAAAGCTCGGTTGAAATCGCCGATTACATCTACATTTTGGATCTGGGCAGGACCAAGTATCACGGAAATAAGGCAGAGATCGCGGCAGAAATGGAAAACATCATCAAAAGCTGGATTGCCGTGGAGGAGGTGAGTTAAGTGATTTTAGTAGAGGGCATCATTTCGGGGCTACTGGTCGGGTGTGTCTACGCGCTGATCGGGGTAGGGATGAGCATCATTTACGGCGTTATGCGGGTGGTCAATTTTGCCCACGGCGATTTTCTCGTATTTTCCTCTTTCCTTGCCTATTGGCTGCACACCCGGCTGCAGCTCGACCCGATCGCTTCCTTGCTGATCGTCGTGCCGGTCTCCTTTCTGTTCGGTATTCTGCTCTATTACCTGGTCATTCCCCGGCTGCAGAAGTCGGACGATCCGGAATCGGCATCCTTTCTCGCTTTCTTTGGGATTTCGCTGATGCTGACGTATTCGATGAATCAGCTGTTCGGGGCCACCCCGAGAGGAATCGACTATCCGTATGAGGCGCTGTTCTCGGCCTCGACGCAGGTGGGCCCGCTGTTTCTTTCCACCTCGCGGATCATTTCATCCTTGGTAGCGATTGCTGTTATCTCGGTGCTCATTCTCTTTCTGTTTAAGACGCATTACGGGAAGGCGATCCGCGCGGTCATTCAAAACAGCAATGCCGCCAAAATTCTCGGCATCAATACGAAAAAAGTTTCTGCCATTTCATTTGCCATCGGACTGGTTCTCGTCAGTGTAGCAGGCGTCCTGATTACGCTGGTCTTCCCCTCGATCTCGTCCAAACTGGGGGTCAACTACACGACGATCGCCTTTGTCGTCATCGTCCTCGGGGGATTGCGCCAACCGCTGGGGGCTTTGCTTGGCGGGATCGTCTTCGGGCTTGCCGAGAGCATCTCTTCGCTGTACGTGCCAATGGGGTATTCCACCGTCATTACCTTTGGCCTCCTCATTCTCGTGGTGATGCTCAAGCCGGAAGGCCTGTTGTCCGGAATAAAAGTACGAAGAAAACTGGCAGATCAAACGATACAACCGTCACGGACGGCGAGCGCAAACAAATAAACGGAAAGAAATGTCTGGAGGCGATTTTGGATGAAGAACAAGTGGGGGTTATGGTTAAGCTGTCTGCTCATGGTCTTGTCGCTGCTGGCGGGATGCAGTTCCGCGCCCGGCAATACCGCCCAGGGCGATGGAGGGAAGGACAAGCAGGAAATCAAAATCGGTTTGACTGTCTCGACGACGGGAAGCTATGCGTTCGCTTCCCAGCAGGGGATGAAAGGAGTAGAAATCTGGGCTGACGATGTCAACGAGAAAGGCGGCATTTTCGTCAAGGAATTAAACAAAAAATTGCCGGTCAAGCTGGTGTACTATGAGGACCGGAGCGACAAACAGCAGGTGACCAAGCTGTACGAGAAGCTGATCAATGAAGACAAAGTGGACATGCTGATCGCGCCGTTCGGCTCGACGCTTACCGGGGCAGCGGCAACGGTCACGGAAAAGTACAAAAAACCGCTGATCATCTGGTCTGCCGCTTCCGATTCCATCTACCAGCAAGGCTACAAATACGTCATTTCCGCGACGCAAATTTCCGCTTCGCTGATGCCGCGCCCGGAAATCGCTCACATGAAAGAGCTGGGACTCAAAAAAGTGGCGATCGTCTATCTGGATGAGCCGTTCCCTGCCGCGCAGGCTGACGGGGCGAAAAAGTTCGCCGAAGCATCGGGGCTGGAAGTCGTTCACTATGAAAAATTCTCCAAGGAAAACCTCGATTACGCTTCGCTGCTGCGCAAAGTCGATGAGAAGA
>CAMIVR010000217.1 GCA_946402065.1 uncultured Brevibacillus sp.
GTAGTAACCGAGACCGTCAAGTTGGGCAGCGTCTCGTCGGAAGCCGGCCTGTCGGCAAAGCTTGCCCCCAGTCAGGCCGTACAGATCAGCCCGAAAAGTAACGGAAAGCTCACCTCCCTGCCTGTCAAGCTGGGGCAGTATGTGAAGCAGGGCGACGTGCTCTTCCGCATCGACGAACAAGATTTGGCCAACTCCTTGAAGCAAGCGGAGGCAAACTACAAGCTGGCGCAAGCGAGCCTGAAGCAAAGCTCGACGAACTCATCACAGACTCTGACACAAGCCCAGAGCAGCTTGACGCAGGCAGCGCAATCGCTGAAAGACGCCGAATTGAACCTGAAACGGATGCAATCGCTGTTTAACGAAGGCGCCGTAACGGCACAGCAGCTCGAACAGGCGCAAACGACGCTGACGACGGCGCAAACGAGCTATAACAATGCCAAGCAGACACTGCAAACAGCCCAGCAAAAAGCCGGCGATCAAGTATCGGAAGCATCCTTGCAACAATCCTTGGTTACCCTGGAAAACGCCAGAGAACAAATGGCGAATGCCGTGGTGACATCGCCGATCAGCGGCTTCGTCTCGCAAGTACAGGGAGAGGTCGGACAGTTCGCTTCGCCGCAAGCGCCTGTACTGACCGTCATCAATACGAATCCGCTGCTGGTCAAAGTGAACGTCTCCGAACAGGACATCACCCACATCAAAACGGGCGATGCCGTGAAAATAGAAGTCTCGGCTTTAAACAAAAAAATTGACGCCAAGGTGACTGCCATCAGTCCGGTCATGGATCCACAGGCAAAAGCCTACCCGATGGAAATATCGATTCCGAATCCGAATAATGAACTGAAGGCCGACATGGTAGTCAACGTAACATTTACCGGCCAATCGAATGCCGCTGCGAACAAGCCGATCGTCTCCCGCAAAGCCGTGTTCAACCGCGATGCCAAAGAGTTCGTCTACGTGGTCCAGGGGGATACCGTGAAACAGGTGGAAGTCACGACTGGCGCAAGCTCCAGCGATCAAGTGGAAGTGGTGTCCGGGCTGAAAGACGGCGACCAAGTCGTCGTGAAGGGACAGACGATGTTGAAGGATGGCGCCAAAATATCCATCATCCAGCAATAACCATTTAACGCCCCGCTCAATCGTTGCATAAACCAAAGGGACTGTCGACATCGGCAGTCCCTCTTTTTTACGCTAACTCTCCCGCTTTTCCATTTCGTGAAGGAAATCTTTGGTATGCTATAATGGATAAAAGGCGTTTGGAGAACGGAGGATGCATATGCAGGTTCTCATTTTTGGCGGTTCCGGCTTTGTCGGACAACACGTGGCTCGTCATCTGCTGCAGCGCGGTTTTGACGTTCACATTGCTTCGCGAACGGAAAAGCCTGTACGTTTCGGTACGCTCGTTCGCTATCAAACAGACGACCTGCTTGCCTTGCTAGCGGAAATGGGAGAAAACTACGCAGTGATCAATTTGGCCGGGGAGTCATTGAATGCGGGACGATGGACACACGCGCGAAAACAGCGCCTGCTGCATTCGCGCCTCCAGCTTACGGAAGCGCTTGCTTCCGCGATCGCCCAGGCCGATACGAAGCCGCAAGCACTCGTGAATGCGTCGGCAGTCGGCTACTACGGCTACTCGGAAAGCCGTCGTTTCAGCGAAGCGGATCAGGCCGGTACCGGTTTTTTGGCAGACGTGACGAAAGCCTGGGAAGCATCGGCAGCACGTGCGAGCGCAGACACCCGTGTTGTCCTCGCCAGATTGGGCGTCGTTCTCGGTGCGGATGGCGGCGCTTTGACGCGAATGATATTGCCCTACCGCATGTTTGCCGGGGGGCGGGTCGGCAGCGGCAGACAGTGGCTATCGTGGATTCATGTGAGCGATGTCGCCAATCTAATGGAGCAATGCCTGCTCAATCCTGCCTGGCAGGGAGCCGTTAACTTCACGGCACCTGCACCGGTCACAATGGAGGAGTTCGGCAAAACAGCGGGTCACGTGCTCCACCGCCCGCATTGGCTGCCCGTGCCTGCGTTCGCACTGGAGCTGCTGCTTGGAGAGATGGCTGAAATCGTGCTGCAAGGGCAGTACGTCCTTCCGCAAAAAGCGCTTGACCTTGGGTTCTCCTTTCAGTTTCCCACGCTTGAATCCGCTCTGAAGGACATTCTTGCGCAGCCTTGACAGCTTAAAAAAAATATAATGACCTTGTTCCGGGCTGTCGGGGTGGGGAGAGAGAAAAGAGGAATCGGCTTAAGTCTGGTGAGACGCTTGCGGGATGCCGGGGGTGTCCGGCTCCGCTCCGAAAACGGCACGTCGCCCAAAATTCCGATGAAGATGATTCAATTCTGACAACAACAAAGCAGGCGAAAACGAACTGTCTTCGCCTGCTATGCCGTCACGTTCAACAGCTATTCACTTATACATCGGCGGTTTTGCGGGTCGAACCGAATGCACCGGACGGGCTTTGCATGATCGTGATCGCGCGGTACTCCTCCTCCGATACGAGACTGGCGTCATTTTTCATGAACAGCCAGTAAGCGAGGCCGGAAACGATCAAACCGACGGTCCAGGCATTGTCCCAAAGGAATGAAAGCCCCGGAACGACCAGCCCCAGCAGTGAGGCGACAAGGCCGATAATCAGGGAATAGACCCCTGCCTTGTTAAAACCGCTCGCATACGAATACCGTCCCTGGGGATTATACAATTCAACCAGGTGAATCCGGCATTTTCTCGCCAGCCAGTAGTCAGCGATGGCAATGCCGTCGATTGGCCCGAGCAACGCGCCGTACGTACCCAGCCAGCCAAAAATGTAGTTGCCGAAATTCTCCAGTATGTACCAAGGCTGCAGGCCGAGTGCGAGCAAACCGGTGATGATCGCGCCAATGCCGAATGTAATTTTTCGCGGCCACAGGTTCTCGATGGCGCGGGCCGGAGCGACGACGTTGGCCCCGACGTTAACGGTAATGGAGGCGAGCACGATCCCGATGCAGCCGATCAATATGACCGCGGGATGGAAGTGGGAGATGAGCACGACCGGATCCCAGATCGCTTCCCCGAACAGCACAACCGTAGCCGAGGTCACAGCGATGCCGATAAAGGAGAACAGCGCCATCGTGATCGGCATGGTTGCCGCCTGGGCAACCGCTTGTGACTTTTGCGAAACGGCATACCGGCAAAAATCGGGAATATTCAGGGCAAGTGTGGCCCAGAATGCAATCGCCCCGGTCAGCGACGGGAAGAATACCTTCAAAAATTCACCTGTCGTCGCAAACTTGGACGGCGCCGACAACATCGGTCCCCAGCCCCCTGCAGAGCTAATGGCCCAAATCAACAGCCCGATGGCTAGTAAGCCGAGGATTGGCGCCGAAAAGGAACCAAGCTTGCGAATCGCCTGTGGTCCTTTGTAGGCGATGTAAATATTGAGCAGCCAGAAAAGCGCAAACACGATCGCCGTATGTCCGGGAATACCGTTCCAGCCTGTGTAGAAAGCGCTCAGCAGGGCATCGATCGAACTGCCGCCAATCCAGGCATTAATTCCAAACCACCCGGCACCGACCAAAGCCCGTGCCAAAGCGGGGATGTGTGCGCCCTTGGACCCGAACCACAGTCTGGCAAACACCGGATACGGTATGCCGAATTTGGTTCCGGCATGGGCGTTCAGCAGTATCGGAATCATGACAATTACATTTGCAAGAAAAACAGTAATGATTGCTTGCCACCAGTTCATCCCCAGACCGATCATCCCGGCTGCCATCGTATACGCCGGAATACAGAGACACATGCCGATCCAGAGTGTCGAATAGTTAATTCCTTTCCAGCTATGCTCTTCGCGTGTCGTGGGCCGCAAATCCTCATTCCACAAATGAGAGCCTTCGGCTGCCTTGGTGCCTTGGTCGGTCAAGGTTACGATTCCAGCTTCCTCCAGTTGATATTTCATTGCGCTTCCCTCTCCTTAACGATCAAAATTTTCCCCTACAGACCGCGATTGTGCTTCGTAGCAGGCACGACTGATCGAAAGCACCTCCCTTCCCCGCAGGCAACGGGCAGTAAGCGTTTTAAAGCAAACACTGTTTGGCTTTTGCAGCGAAGCTGTCTTTACGTTTCCGGAAGCGAATGATTCCAGTAGATGTAGCCGCATGTTGTACAATGATAGACCGTTTGTGCGGAATGCATGTCAGCATACTTCATGATGCTCAGCTCCTGACCTCCACAGTTGTCGCAGCTTTTTTTCGCTTGGTCCTGCTCATTGTTCATCGTTCTCGCTCCCACCTTTTCTTTTATAATTCTGACTATTCGATTAATTTTTATTATATCTAAATATTCGAGAAACGCAATGATTATTTATCTTATCTATTATTGATTTTCATATAAATATTTTATCCGGCACTTTTGATTTTTCTCTGTGTTTTTAATTTATTTAACAGATATATTCTCCAAGACGGTACTCTATGCACTGTAAAAGGGTATTGCCGACTGAGGAATATGTGCCAGTATGTGGAGTATAGAGGCTGCCTTGTTTTCACGGTGGATAAAGCGAGGTAACGATATGCGGGAGGTGTGTCTGGAGGAAGCACTGAAGAAGTTCATGATCATGTTTCAACGCTTTTACAGCAAAAGGCATGAATACCAGGAATGGATTCATGCCTTTGCAAAATGCTAGTAGCTGCCAGGGGGCAAAGCGTCTCGGACCGGCATAAGGGAAATTTATGGACTGGTATTCCCGCTATCTCGTCGATTAATTTATGGTGTCATTTCCTCTGGTCCCGTTTTATACGTAAAAATTTCTATCTTGGCCGTATCTTCCTTCTCTCCGCTGGCCACTACCTTAAAGGAATGGTTCGCGTCATTTTGCCCAGGTGTATAGATGTATCTGTAACCGCTTGATACTGCCGGGTACCAGTCCATCAGTTTCCCGGTTGTCTCATCGATCACCGCCAGACTTATTGTCGGCATGCTGTCGGCCGCTTCTTTAAAATTGACCGCAAGCGTTTCGCCGCTCTTGATGACAAAGGTATCTCCAAGCTGTTGACCCTCCCTGCCGTCGCTCCCTTCTATCGATTGGGGAAGCTTCACACTCCCATGGAAAATGTCTGCTATTTTCTCCTTTTTATCGTATGCGGTCAACGGCTTAAGGCCGGCAATGCCTCCATTTTGTTTTTTCCTTTTGTCGTATGTAAACGCTTTTGGGGGCACGACCTCCTCAATCACATAGGCTCCCCGTTTGATCAACTCGTTGATAAACACCTGATGATCGTATGTGAAGCGGTCTTTCTCCGGTTGGTAGCCTAATTCAAAAGCAATTTGGTTCCTAACCATTTTTTCGATGACGGGATCATCTTTGTAGGCAACCGCACTGTTTGCGAACGCAACAGTCACTATCTTGCCATTGATCGATAATGTTTTTGTTGTCATGCCGGCAGATGGGCCTTTTTCCTTCCACCGGATAGCCACCCTATAATATGGCTGCGTACGATTGAAGGAATCGATCTTTCGCCCCTCTGCATCGATATACAAATCCCCAAAACGTACAGTGACGAGCGTCTTGTCTTTGGCGTTGGCGATCCCTAACGTGTCCTGCACATTTTGTTCAAGCGTGCGGAATGGATTGTAATAAGTCTTCATTCCTCCGCTGTATTCGGCAAGCGGTTCGGGAGCTTTCGCAAACACAACGGATGACGAGAAGATCGCCACTGCTGTAATCAATCCCGCAAGCATGAAGCCCGGGAATGCTCTGCCTCTTCCTGTATTTGGGTTCATAATAAGCGCAAACCTCCTGTACAACTGTTTTTTGCGTTGAGCAAGGCTACTGTTCAAAGCTGGTGACGTTCGGGAAGCGAATTGCAAAATCATTTCGCTGTAGCGCTGCTTTTCTGCCGTTCTCATGTTTTTTGTCATCGTCTCATCGACGGAAAATTCGCAGGCCTCACCGATGTTGGCCAGGGCAAGATAAGCAACCGGATTAAACCAGTGCACACAGTTGACGATCACCGCGAACAACTTGCACCAGGCATCCTTTTGCCTGTAATGAATCAATTCATGCCGTATAGCCAATTCGTAATCTTCCTGACTTATTTGCGTATAGGGAAATACGATCACCGGCCTGACAAACCCGATCAGCATCGGCGAATGCACGTAGCTGCTGACTTCGACATTCAGATTTTCCACTTTATCGACCACGATGGCTTGAAGCGCTTTCTGTTTAAAGCGGAAGTACGCGAAGCAGTAACGGCAAAGCATGACGACAAAACCGCATACCCATACGGCAAGGATCCACTGGTCCATGGACAGAACCGGAAACCCTTTGTCTTCTAGCATTGTGGCGGCAGGAGCCGTTTGTTCGATCGCTTTCTGCTCTGGCTTGGCAACCGTCTCGCTGGCGGATGGGGATGGTCCCGGGGCCAATCTTTCTCCAAGAAGGGCGAATTGCGGATGTAGCACGGGCACATTGATCTGCAAAGGCAAAACAAACAGCAGCAGTGCGCACAGACAGACTCGATAATACCAGCGGCCGCCGTACGTTTCTGTCAGTTTGGCTTTCAGCAAAATCAGTGCAAGGCTGGCAATACTGCCGGCAAAGGATGTGATGATCAGCCATTTAATCATGTTCATCCGCCTTGCGCTTGATAAATTCCCGCAGTTCCTCGATATCTTCGCTCGTCAGCTTTTCATCCTGGAACAATGCGCTGATCAAGCTTTTGGCAGAGCCCTTATGGATGGAGCGGACAAAGTCTTGCGTTTGCATTTTTTGATACTCCTGCTCGCTTATGGCCGCCCAGTACTCATAAGCATGGGCACGCCCAAGCTTGACAGAGTGAAGCGCGCCTTTCTCAAGCAGCCTGCCGGCAAGGGTGAGGATGGTCGTCGTTTTTTTGTCCGGCAATTTTTCCGCAATTTCCTTTGTGCTCATCCTCCTTCCGCTCTCCCAGATGACCTGCATAATCTCCATTTCCGCTTTGGTAATATGCATGCTGATACTGCTCCCTCCTTTCGATTCTACAATACGTTTTTTATTATACAAATTGTAGAAGCGAAAGGCAATACAACTTGTAGAAGCTAAGTCCGGCTTCCGCCTTTGCCGGAACCAATTAAAAAGGAACCCCTCGCCAAGGGCTCCTACGTACATCGATGCTTCTCTTTATACTGATTGCGGATCATGTGGACCGTCTGATTGCGCAAGTCATGAATGTCGAACGTAAAATCGATTTGTATGTGCTGAATTTGCTTGTCAGGGAAGTACGCGATGTAATAGATCACATCATCGCCGACGTAATAGGCAATGCCGTCATACTGCCGGTCGAGCGCGTATTCGCGAATGACGTTGCCCGTTCGCTCTACCAGTTCGAGCAAGGACACTCCGGAGACGAGCTGGGACACCTCTTCCGCTGAATACTTCCATTCCAGTGCATCCTGCCGCAGATGGGTTTCCCCGTATTCGTGATCGAGAATCAGCGGGTTGGCGAGATGGAGCTGCTGACAGAGCACCGCTGCGCCATCCTCTTCGCTCTCGGCATGGCATAACGCGTAATGCGCTGCCGCTTCGACATTCTGAACCAGATAGACCCCCGGGCCAAAGGCCGCTTTGGCAGCCATGCCGTTGAGAAAATTTCGCCGCTCGCCCCGTTCGTACTTTTGCTTGCCAACTACAGCCATTGCCTCTCGTAAACCAATCCCCCGAAAAACGGTTCCAATCATGCCTACCACACCCTTTAACCAATTTACCAGGCTATCCTCGCTCTTGTTGGCCAGAAAGCTTGGCATGCCCTGCTTTTGGCTTTGCCAAGCGGCACTTCTGTGCAATCATGTGGTCTCGTCTGAAGCAATTGTAAATATTATCCAAAAAATTTGACAAAATTTCAAGACTTGCCCCTTGATCTATCTGGTTCTTCTCCGCCAAAAGATCTTGTCTCAGACTGTCGCGGTGGGAGAGAGAAAAGAGGATTGGGCTACGTTCGTTGCGGCTTTTGCAAGGAAGAAAACACTGTCCGGCTACACTCCAAAAACGGCACGTCGACCAAAATTCCGAAGAAGCTTATTCAAGC
Organism: uncultured Brevibacillus sp.; assembly: GCA_946402065.1. Lineage (GTDB taxonomy): Bacteria > Bacillota > Bacilli > Brevibacillales > Brevibacillaceae > Brevibacillus_D. The sequence goes on from CAMIVR010000217.1 coordinate 8,035, forward strand.
GCAGAGTTGGTCTATAAAGCTGTGCCGTTTTTTCCGCTCCGCCTGGGCTAAGCCGCAAAGGCCTCCGCCATTCCTCTTTTCTCTCTCTGAGTGACTGAACAGAATCAACGTGCGAATAGAATGGTTGGGTTTCAACTTGTAAATAAACGAAAGAACACGTCTAAATCCGCTTAGCCGTTTCAATGAAGCATGAACACGTCAATCTCTGATAGGAACGAGAAGAGATTGATTGAAAGTGCATTGAAATTACCACTATGAAAACAACGGTCACTTACATACACCGATTTTTTACATCTTGATCAACCCGTAAACACCGCAGCCAGGGAATCGCCAAGAAGAGATAAGCGGAGCTTTTTGACAGCG
>CAMIVR010000218.1 GCA_946402065.1 uncultured Brevibacillus sp.
CAAAAGCAAATTGATCATCGGCCATACTTGCACCTCAAAATGAAACATTTTCATCACATTGGGGAACGAATAGATCGCCGACCAGCAAACAAGCGGCCCAATGACAAAGGCGTACGCTTTGGGATCCTGCTTGTGTCGGCCAATTGAACTAAGGCATTCGCACAACGCGAAATACACGAAACAGATTTTCAAAATAATCGCCGGCAACCAGATCATCATAAAAAACACATCCATGCGGTCGAGAAAATCAGTGATGTGAATCATTTGCGTAAGAAATCCGCTTGGGTTGATCGCATTCCGGGTAATGGCCACTCCTATGGTCATGATCGTTGTGACCGATAACAGGGTGGACAAAAAGCCTGCCATGATCACCCCTTTATACAGCGGGTGAATCCCTTTCTGGTGTGTATGGGAGAGAGCGGAAAACAAAACCATCGCGATCATCATCACTTCACCGTAGTACCCCAATGCCATATATGAGGTACGGGTGATAGCCGGGATTCCGCTGGAGAACGCCGGCAGCAGCTTGGACGGATCGATCTCATTCAGCAAGAGAAGCGGCAACAGGCAAATCGACGTGAAAATCAGCAAAAAGTTAAGGCTGTTATGTCGCGCTATCACTTCAGCACCAGCGCAGGCCACATAGACAGCAAGGGCAATGATCACGAACAAGATGACCAGCAACGGCGTTCTTACAAGCAGGAGGTTTTTTACATACTCCCCCGATCGGCGCAAATCAAGCGAGATGGATACGAGAAAATAACCGAGCAGCAACAGGTTGACGAGGTTGCCGCCAAACATGCCGAGCAGCGATTTGTTCACCTCAAACAAGGTTGGCTCGCTGCTCCCTCGCGAAAGCAAAATAAACCCGGACGATACGAGCAAGCCGTAGAGCATCGGCAAAAAATAGCCCAGCCAGCCGTCCTGGCCAGCGACGACGACCATGCTTTTATTCGCGTGTATCAATGTATTGCTGGCCAGAAAGGAAGCAGCTAACATCGCCATTTGACCTGAAGAGACGACTTGTTTTTTCAACGTTTACTCCTCCTTCAACCAACTCTCCACCCAGGGCTCGATCCAGTAGGCCAACCATTCCGTCGGGAATACAATCGTCATGTGCAAATCGCGCATGACCGCAATAGCGAGGCCGAGTACCGCGATCAGGTAGTAAAATAGATTGCCGATCCCCATGAGTGGCGTGGGATCCTTACTCTTGCGAACCTGGCTGACGGCGAGAACGACCAACACGGCTACCGTATTCATTTATCCAACACCCTCGTTTTCTTGGAGGAATTCGTCGAGGTCTGTCCGAAACGAAGAATCCGGGTCTTGACATGAATATCGAATGTGCTGCGGGCAAATTCTTCATGCCAACGATCCATTACGCTTTTCCAATCCTTTGGCCGCATCCTCGCGACGATGCGCCCTGCCGAGATGGCATCACACTTTACTTTTTGCATCTCTGAGACGACTTTTTCCAGCCTTGATTTCATCGTTTTGCTCCACGCTTTTTCCAGTTTTTCCACGATATCGTCCTTGTAGAGGTTTTCCAGACCGAAATTCTCAGAAACCTCGCCATGAGCCTCTACATCGACGCGGAAACGATACGGAGGAGCGGTGTTCTCAAGGCGAATGCTTGTCCTTGCCCCTTCCACAAGAATGTGGACAGGGTGTCCGCGAAATTCCACTTTTTCTGCGTGACGTACATACCGGTTCATTAGCAAAAAGGCGTATTCCATGTCCTCGCCTTTCACCTTGCCAACCAGTTTATCGTCGGAAAACAGACCGATTCCGACGAACTGTGGTTCTTTTTGCGGGCTTCCTCCTTCGTTTTTTTGCGGGCGAAACAGTGGAATAACCGGGTCTTCTCCTATGTGGCTCAGTTTTTCGATGACTTCCTTCAGATTGACGCGCCTGGACATCGTCAAAATTTCACGGATCGCCTCACCGGAAAACCGCTCAAGATGCGGCCTTGAATTGATTAAATCAGCCGCTTTGCCTTCAGCAATGACGATGTAGGATGACATCCTCCGTTTCAGCGGTTGGCGATTCTGCTCGTCGAGAAGATCAGATAACCCTGACCGCGCTGTCTCTTCTCCGATAATCAGCACGCGGCGGTGGGAAAAATTGATGTAGCGAGCCATCCGGCTCTGCAAAATGTTGAGTGTGTCAGTGACGTCATCACCGACTGCAGAGTCTGAGTAAAATGGCTGATTGCCATTTGTTCCGCCCCCGCCGCCGGATGTTCCTGCCCCGCCCATTTGTCCGGGCATGGCAATGAGCAATTCTTGCCGGATCTTGTGCTGTGGCTCGCGGTCGAAGCCGCTGACCATAACAAAGGCGACGTCATTGATCTCCACCCTGTCCCAGCAACCGGCAAGGAGGCATGCAGTGAGAAAAAGCGCGACCAGGGGCTTCCACCTGCTGCTACTTTTCTTCATCTTCCATTCCCCCCTGTTGTCCATTGATCTTGGCGATGTCTTCGCCTATCCTGACGGGATTCGGGATGCCGAGATGAATCGGCCGTTTCGTATTCGCCCAAATGGGAACGCGGGTGAGCGTATCCGCCAGGTCATCCATTTGCAGCGGAGCCAACGGCGCCAAATACGGGACGCCAAATGAGCGCAGCTTGCAGAGATGAACCACAATAAACATAAATCCGATAATGATGCCAAACACGCCGAGAACCGAAGCGAGAATCATTAGCGGAAAGCGGAGAATCCGAACGGTAATGGCCAGATTGAACCGCGGAATGACAAATGAGGCAATCCCGGTAATGGATACGACGATGACCATCGGCGCACTGACGATTCCCGCTTGTACCGCTGCCTGTCCGACGACCAGCGCTCCGAGAATCGAGACAGCCTGACCGACTGTCTTGGGCAGGCGAATCCCTGCTTCTCGCAATGCCTCAAACGCGATTTCCATCAGCAGCGCTTCAACAACAGCCGGGAACGGGATGGCTTCCCTCGCTGCAGCGATACTCAGCATCAGGCTGGTCGGAATCATCTCCTGATGAAAGGTGGTCACCGCAATATAAAAAGCTGGCGTCAACAAGGCGATGTTAAACAGCAGAATCCGCAACAGACGCAGCAATGTACTGATTTGCCAGCGCTCGTAGTAGTCCTCTGACGCTTGCAGCATGGACCAGAGCGTAGTCGGAGCGATGAGCACAAACGGCGTCCCTTCTACCAGGATGGCCACGCGCCCCTCCAGGAGCGAGGCCGCCACTGTATCGGGTCGTTCCGTATTCATGATTTGCGGAAAGAGCGACCACGTATTGTCCTGGATCAATTCCTCGATGTAGCCTGACTCCAGTACGCCGTCAATGTCGATTTTGTCAAGACGGGCCAGTACTTCCTTGACCAGACTTTCATCGGCGATGCCTTCCAGGTACGCAATGACCAGATTGGTCTGCGTTTCCCTGCCGATCATCATCGATTTCATTTTCAGCCGCGGCGTTTTCAGCTTGCGGCGCAGCAAGGCCGTACTGGTGCGAATATTTTCATTAAAGCCCTCACGTGGCCCGCGGATGACCGATTCCGTTTCCGGCTCGGAAATGCTGCGATGCTCGGCTCCGCGATAACCGACAGCCAAGCCTTTTTCATTCCCGTCAACCAGCAGGATGGTATCTCCGTTCACCAATTGCAAAACGAGTTTGCCGAAATGGTCAATGTCGTTTAATTGAGTGGCATTGAGCGTATGCTCTTGCAGCCGCTCCAGCTTGCACTCGTTACCTTCTTCAATCAATAAGGAGCGCAGCAGGCTGAGATCGACCAGTTGGGTGCTGACCATGCCGTCTATGTATACAATCAGTGCCTGCGTGTTGGTGCCCTCGATGGCAAACTCGCGAAAAACCACATCGGAACAATCCTGAAAGAGCGCGTGCAAAAAATCCTTGTTCTCCTGCAGATGCGTGGAAAGTGGCTTTTTTTTCAGCTCATTGAGATCGTACTGGTTTAACTGGTCGACCGGGTTTTCTTTGGTACCTGCCACCATCTCCTTGAGTTGACGCCATTTTCCCTTTTTGAAGTTTTTGCGCCAGTTTCTATCCATCTGCACCACTCCCCTCCATGAACCATTTTCCATTTTTGGTTCGCTCTCCTAGTGTGTACGTTCTGGACAAGTTCATGCATAAAGCAAAAGGAAACTTGGCATACTCGACTAAAACGAATGGAGGACTCGCCAATGGGTAACCAGCCCAAGGAGCTAAAGGAGGCAGCGAAAAACGTTGCGATAGACGGCACAATGCCCCATCAAATCGACGCGCCTGACTTCAAGAACGCGACTCGTAAAATGGAAGTGCCGTTTGTCAACGAATTTGGTGTGATTATCGGCGACAGCTACTACAATTCCCCGCAATCTCCCCTCAATGAGTGGACCACGAATACAGATCCGGTGGTTATGGCCGGGGATCGCTGGGTTCATCCGACGAACGACATCGGCTGGAATTCCCCAGAAAACCGGGATCTTTTGGAGGATATTCCACCGCAAGGCCCTTTCAGCCATCCAACCAAAGACGTGGGATATAAAAGCGACTGAACGCAAGAGAAACGCCTGGTCGGCATACACGATCCAAAAGCATAAGAAAACAGCGCTTCCGCAAAAGGAGCGCTGTTTTCTTGAAATCGGCGAATGCGTATCTATGTAAGGCACGTGCGAGCGAATTGATGTACAATGAGGGGAAGAAGAAAGCAAAGCAAGGAGCTTGCCGCATGAGTATTCAATTACGGATTGATCCCGCGTTTTCCCTCGCTTACCAGCGTTATGCCGGTTTTCGTCCGGGTGACACCCTGCGCTTGTACGTTCGCACGAGCGGTCCAGGGACAGGGGGACTTTTTTACGCAATCGAACGGGACCAGGCGACTGAATCGGATGCCGTCTTTACCGTAGAAGGACTGCAATTCGTCATTCGCCCAGGTGATTTTTGGTATTTTGACGGTGGAGAATTGACCTACGATAAGCGATTCGGAGAAAACGGCTTTCAGTTCAGAAACCCGATACTTGAGGAGGAGCCTACATGAGCAGTGTGTTATTTGTCTGTCTCGGCAATATTTGCCGCTCGCCCATGGCTGAAGCGGTCTTCCGCCATCTCGTCAGCGAAGCAGGGCGGAGCGAGGAGATCACCATTGATTCGGCAGGCATTGGCAGCTGGCATGCCGGTGAACCACCGCATATCGGTACGCGGACCGTTCTCCGCGAAAACGGGATTGCTCACGATTCGCTAGTCTGCCGGCAAATCACTGCGGCTGACTTTGCAAAATTCGATTATGTCGTGTGCATGGACGAAGAGAATCTCGCTGCGCTCAAACGCATCGCCCCTGCGGGGAAAACGATCTACCGCCTGCTCGATTTCGCTCCGGAAACGGGCGAGCAAAACATCGAAGACCCGTATTACACCAAGCGGTTTGACCATGTGTACTCGCTCGTGCAAGCAGGGTGCCGCGGGTTGCTGCGGGAGCTCGGCTAGTAAAGGCTCGCTAAAAGATCTTCTCGTCTCGGGCGCTGTCACTTCCGGAGTGTTCTCTTCTTGGCGATTCCCCCCGCCTCCACTGCACCCACGATGTCATAGCTGAATTCTTTTAAACGGTATGAACATGAAAAAAAGGAGAACCTTCAGGCTCCCCAAAGCTTTTTAAAACAAAAACCGCAGCAGCAGCATGGACAAAACACCTGTCACGACTGTTCCCAGCAGGCTGCGCGTTATGACAGCCACGAGAAATGTCGGCAGGGCGGCGAGCAGCTCAAGGTTGTTGGCAAACAGTGAGAAGCGACCATCCTTGACCAGCAGCTCTTGCCCGACCAATGCGGCCATGACCGCGATCGGCACATGCTGCAGCCAGCGCATGCCCCATTCCGGCAGCTGTATCCGACTCAGCACGACCAACGGCAGCACGCGTGGAATGACGGTGACAATGGCTGCGCCGACGATTAGGAAAAAAATCGACCAGTTTACTTCCATTTCTCCACCACCATCCCGATCGTCGCCCCGAGAACGGTCGCAACGATGACGCCGGCACTGCCGGAAACCGCGATGCTGACAGCGACGGCAATGATTACAGCGCTCAAGGCTACGATCACATCGACGACAAGCTTGCTTCTGCTGACCATTTGCAGCACCAGTAAGCCAATAAACATCGCAGGCAGTGCAAAATCGAGGCCGTACTTTTCCGGATCGGTAATCCACTGGCCGAAAAATGCCCCTGCCAGATTGGCAAGAAACCAGTTCAGGTATGCAGTCACATTCAGACCGTGCATCCATTTTTCCGGAATCGACTGCTTAGCGGCTGCCTGGTTCATCGCTACGCCAAACGTCTCGTCAGTAAGCAGACAACCGACGAGGATGTTTCGTACGGGTGACAGCTGGCGGAAATACGGTGACAAGGCAGCGCTCATCAATAGATGGCGCAGGTTCACGAAAAAAATCGTAAACACAATCGCCGTCGACGGGGTGTGTGCGGCGATCATCCCGGCAGCAATAAATTGCGCCGAACCGGCGTACAGCAGCAAGCACATCAACGCGATTTCCATGACACTCAGTCCCGCCGTTTTCTCTACCACCCCGGCAGCAAAGCCGATGCTTAAATAGCCAAGCAGCGTCGGTACACAGTCCTTGACCCCTTCAAGGAACCCCTCTTCATTGTGTAATACGGCATGTGTGTGAATCTGAGCATTTTCTTCCCTCATACTCTCTCCCCGCCCGTTCGGCAAACAAATCCATCTTGCAAGTAGAAAACCTGGCTTCGACAAGCTTTTGGCGAAGCCTTAGCTGCACTTATGCAGGAACGAAACCTTCCCTACACGGGACACCTTCCTGTCACCACGTGGGACAGTCCGCGATTGTTTCTCCATAGGGCATCGACCTTGTCTGCACCGAGTTCTTTGGTTACCTCGCCAATCATGATGTCATGTCGGATGTACTCAGTCGCAACCAGCACGAGTGCCGGATCGACCGTCCGCACAGCCCAAGCGGAAGCGTTCCCGGCAAAATTGGCGATCAGCACCTCCTCGCCGTCTCGAACGACGATCGTAAGCTGCCCGCCCATCCGGTTCCTGGCAACATCTGGTGACATGTAATTATGGTGATAGGTCTCGCCCAACCGGATTTCGGGCGCCCCGAACAGCACGGTCGAGACCGTTACGCCCGTATTGATCCGTTTGGCGATCGCTTCCTGGATAAACGGCACCTGTGGCTCCCACACCGACAGCCACACTTCATCGGCCGCGCGCTCGACGATGTCCACCATCTCGGCAATAACCCGTTCGTCGCTGTTGATGCGCCAAATCACATCGACTTCCTGTTCGCTTTTCAGCGCGGTTAAATGCTTCTCCAGGTAATCGAACGATTGGTCAAAGCTTTTCCGCATGCGATCGATCAGTTCCCTTGCTGGCAGCGGCGTATACTTGATCGGCTCGGATGGGACTGTGAAGATGGCCCCTTTATCCAGTAACTTGCCCAGTACCTCATAGATCATGGAACGCGGAACCCCTGTCCGCTTGCTGATTTCATATCCGGTGATCGGAGCGTTTTGCAAAAGGCCGATGTACGCTTTGCATTCATACTGGGAGAAACCCAACTTCTGCAATTCCTTGTAGATGTTCTCCATCTGCCGACCTCTCTTTAGTCGTTAGTATACTACCTACTATAATCCGTTGCTGCATTTCGTGCAATATGAAAAAATGCACCCCCTGGAATGTGATTGCCAAAGAGTGCACTTCAATCTTATTTCGGGATTTCAAGCATTCGCAGCAATATAGCCGCCGCTTCCGCTCTCGTCGCCGTACCGTTTGGAACGAACCGATTGCCTTCGCGGCCATTGATGATGCCAAGCGTACGAATCGCTTCCACAGAGCCCTTCGCCCACTGAGGAACCGCTTGTTCATCGGCAAAGCCGGTTATGGTATTGGTCTTGAGCGGCAGTTTGAGCGCCCGGGCGACCATTACTGCCATTTCCGCGCGGGTGATGTGCGCATTCGAACGAAAGCTGCCGTCTGCATTTCCGTCGACGACTCCCGCCTGCACCGCCCGGGCGATCGCCTGCTGTGCCCATCCGCCGATCTGATTCTGATCGGTGAACGTTAAGGGAGCGCCTGCCCCCTCCAACTGCAAGGCATCCGCCAGCATCACCGTAAACTCCGCGCGAGTGACGGGATGATTCGGCTTGAACGATCCGTCCGGATAACCGCTGATAATGCCTTTCGCCGCTGCACGCTTGATGTCGTTCTCTGCCCAGT
>CAMIVR010000219.1 GCA_946402065.1 uncultured Brevibacillus sp.
GAATCATCCCTTCCACAATGCCAATAAACGAACGGCGTTTACCGCTTTGGTGATATTTTTGCGATTCAACAGCTATTGGTTTAAGATGGGCCAAAAGCAGGCGGAGAATTTTACTGTTGCGATGGTCGAACATCAGATCAGCTTTGAGCAGCTTGTAGAAATCATTGGGGAACACTCCCATAAAGCATAGTAGCCCTTCTGAGCATTTTGGTTCAGAAGGGCATTTTAATGTAAGCATTTATCAGTTCCGGTCAACCGAAGACTAGCTTTTCATATAAGGCACTTGTTTAGAAAATTTTATAAAATTTTTATACATTTCCCGCCCCTAGACGGTTTAAATCCTTTTGTCAAACAAGTATAATTTATCTGGTAAATCATGCAAGCATTTACTTGCATGCAAGGAGGGTAAGTGATGGTAAACGATAATCCGAAAATGCCGGACGGAAAGGGGGATGAACAGGAGACGCGTGAACGGATTTTGGCAGCGGCCCGACAGCTCATGGCCCTAAAGGGGTACAAAGGTGCGGCGACGAGAAAGATCGCCGAAATCGCTGACGTAAATGAAGTGACGCTGTTTCGGCATTTTAAAAATAAAGAGGGAATTCTGGTTGCGTTGCTTGAGGAAACGACTGCCGTTCAGTCGAGGCTGGAGCTGATTCTCAACGCTTATTCAGATATTGAGGAGATGCTGGTTCATTTTGGCCGCGAATTTTACGACATCCTTGTGGAAAATCAGGAAATTCTGCTCATCTGCATGATTGATACGGAATATCGCCCCGAAATGGAACAGTACTTTACCCGGATACCATCGATTGCCGGCAGGCTGCTCTCAGATGCCTTGGAAAAGCGTTGTGCCGAAGGGCAGATCAAAGAACGTGAATTCGACGTTGCCTCCCAAATGTTTATTTCGACTTTTGTGACTGCCTTTATCGTACGTTACCGCCTGGGCAATCATTCCTGTCCGGCGGCTGAGTTTCCGTTCGTTCAAAGCATAGTGAACATCCTCCTCAGAGGATTGCAATAAACCAAGAAGCCAGAGAAATGGAGCGAAACTGGAAATGAGAAGAAAAACATCGGTTGCCTTGATCGTATTTCTCGCTTTACTCATGACAACAGCATGCAGCCAAAAAGACGGGGGCAAGAGCATGGTCGAGGCAAAATCCGTGCAGACAGCTACTGTCAAAACAGAGCAAGCCGAGCGAATATCCGAACTGTCGTCTACGCTTCAGCCAAGCGAGGAAGCGACGGTTTCGTTTGAAGTGAGCGGACGCATTACGGAAATGAATAAAAATGAGGGCGATCAGGTGAAGGCGGGCGACGTGCTCGCCAGCATCGATGCAAGCGCCTATTCCCTTCAGGTGGAGCAGGCTGACACTACAATCGCCCAAACGAGCGCGAGTCTGGAAAAGGTGACAAAAGGCGCGCGAGAGGAAGAGATCGCCCAGGTAAAAGTGCAGCTCGACAAGGCGAAGATCGGCTTTGAAAAGGCGCAGGACGATTTTGCCAAATTTTCAAAGCTCTACAAGGAGAGCGCCATCTCCCAGAACGATTACGACAATGCCAAGCGGCAGCTGGAGCTTGCCCAAAAAGATATGGACAATGCCCAGCAGGCGTATTCGCTGACGGTTCAAGGGGCGCGGCAGGAGGATCGGCAAATGCAAAAATCCACGTACGATCAGGCCGTCATCGCCAAGCAGCAGGCTGCACTGACGCTCAACAAGACGCAGCTGAAAGCGCCGCTGACCGGCACGATTATCGCCAAGCTCGGTTCCGCCGGACAGCTGACCAGCACAGGGACGCCCGTCTATCGGATTGGCAATGTCGATACCCTGAAAGTCGTGCTGCCCGTACCTGACTACGAAATCCCGGCCTGGAAGGTTGGCGAAAAGGTTGCCCTGTCGCTGTATGAGCATACCCGCGAAGCAACCGTCACCAAAATCTATCCGTCAACGAACCAAAGCACGGGAACTATCGGCGTGGAAGTCAGCGTGCCGAATCAGCAGCATGACTGGTATGCCGGACAGGTCGTCAAAGCCAGTAAAAGGATTGAAAGCAAAGAAGGCATCTACGTTCCGGTAGGGGCGGTCATCAATCAAGGCGAGCCGCAACCGTACGTCTTTCTGGCAGTTGGCGGCAAGGCCGTAAAAACGTCAGTGACAATTGGCGAGCTCATCAACAACAAGCTGGAAATCCGCTCCGGACTGAAGCCGGGCGACGAGGTAGTGATCAAAGGGGTTGATCGCCTGTTTGACGGAGATGTCATTGAACCGGCAGGAGGGACACAGCAGTGATTGAGTACATCGTCAAGAAACGCAAAATCACCCTGCTGTTCTTCGTTATGGTCATTCTGGTCGGATTCATGAGCTTTCTCCAGCTGCCCCGGCAAGAGAATCCCGACGTCATCATCAGCACAGCAATCGTTACGACCATTCTGCCGGGGGCGTCGCCGGAAAAGGTCGAGCAGACCGTTACGAAAAAGCTGGAGGAGCGCATCAACCAGCTGCAAGGGCTCAAATACATAGAATCGACCTCCAGCCTGGGGGTTTCGACGATTGTCGTGGAGGCGAAAGACAACGTTGATCCGAAGCAGAAATTTGACGAGCTGCGCAATAAAGAGCAGGATGCCGCAGCGGATTTGCCGGCCGACGCCAAGCAGCCGATCATTAATGACGATTTGAACCGCGCGTTTGTCCAGACCTTCGCGATCACGGCAGATACGCGGGAGCAGTTGTACAGCTTGCGCGATTTGTTAAAGGCGTGGAAAGACCAGCTGCGGACCATTCCCAATGTCGCCGATGTGACGATTGAAGGCTTGCCTGAGCAAGAAGTGCGGATTGAGGTCGATACCCAGCGGATGCAGCAATACGGACTGTCCTGGGGCCAGGTCATGAACGCAGTCAAAGGTGAAAACGAAAGGACACCGTTGGGCGACTTGGTCGTAGGGGAGCGGATGTACCAGCTCAAAATCGCCGAAACGCGCGATGTCGAAGAGCTGAACAAGGTCATCATCACCCGTACGAGCGACGGCTTCCCCGTCTATTTGAAAGATATCGGAACCGTCAGCATGGCGACGGAGCAGGTCAAATCGTACTCGTATTTTAACGGCAAGCCGTCCGTCTCGCTCAGCATCAATGCAGAGACAGGAAGTGACGTTCCCACACTGCAAAAGCGTGTCGACGAAACGATGCAGCTGCTGGAAAAATCGCTGCCAGTCTGGGCGCACAAGCAGTCCATCTATACGCAAAATGAGCGCGTAGTCGAGCTGTTCACCGATCTGTACCGGGAAATGGCGATTGCCGTGATCGCCGTGCTCATCGTATGTACACTGGGCTTGAATCTGGTCACGTCATTCGTCGTCGCGCTGGCGATACCGATCTCCATCTCCATTGGATTGATCTTCTTGCCGTCGCTTGGCGTGACGATGAACATGATTTCCATCGCTTCCCTGATTATTGTGCTCGGAATACTGGTAGATGACGCCGTGGTCGTCAATGACAATATTGAGCGCAGGCTGTCTGTCCTGCGTGAGAAACCTTTCCCAGCCGCTGTCAATGGGGCCAAAGAGGTTTCCATCTCGATCGTCACCGCCACGCTTGCGACTGTGGCTTCATTTGCCCCGCTGATGTTTTTGCAAGGAAACGTCGGCCAGTTCATCAAGCCGGCCCCGGTCATTATCTCACTGACGATGCTGGCTTCGATGATCATGTCGCTGACGATCATTCCGATCTTCCGCCAGTGGCATGAAGAGCGGAACAAGAAAGGCGTAGACGGCTACCGCAAGCCGGCAGGGCTATTAGGCAAGCAGCTGCATCAACTGACTGACTGGTACGCCGGCACGCTGATGCCGCGCCTGTTAAAGCGGCCGCTGCGGACCGGAATCATCGGCGTGCTGATCGGCACGCTGGCGTACGGCTTGATCCCGTTGACGCCGATTCAGCTCTTTCCGCCGGCGGACCGTGAAGAGTTTTTGGTCAACATCCGCGTACCTGTCGGCAGCAGCATCGAAGAGACCAATCGGGTCGTGACAGATGTGTCGGCGTGGATTATGCAGCAACCGGGCATTACGTATGTCGCTTCCTATGCCGGGGGCAGTGCACCGAAAATGTTTAGCGGCGATACGAGTGCCGGTGCAGGGATCAACATCGGGCAGCTCATCGTAAAATTCGACAAACACAAGGTTGGCATTTACGACATGCTTGAGCCGTGGCGGGAAGAGTTTAAAAAGCGCTACCCGGAGGCGACCGTCCTGCCGGTCGGGCTTGAATCAGGGCCGCCTGTCGGAAAACCGGTGGTCATCCGCCTCTACGGCGAGGATTTGCCGACGCTGCGGTCCTTGTCGCAAGAGCTGAAGGAGAAAATGGCCAAGGTCCCGGGGACGCTCGACGTACAGGATGACCTGGGAATCGAACGCTACACGCTGGAGTTTGAAGTCAACAAATCGCTGATGGAGCAAAAGCTGGTCAGTTACGCCGACCTGTCCCGGACTGTGCGGCTGGTCAGCGAAGGACTTACGGTCAGCGAGTTCGATAACGGCAAGGATTTGATTGACATCAAAATGTTCCTGCAAAAGTCGGAGGAGGATCCGTCGGTCATCTTCCAGCGGCTGACAGTGCCGAATGCCCGGGGCGAAGAAATTCCCTTGACGCAATTGGCGTCCGTGCAACCGACCTTCAGCATTCAAAAGATCCAGCACCGCAACCTGTCCCGCATCGCGACGATTTACAGCGATGTGAAGGGGCGCACCGCGACTGATGTCATGAATGACGTCCTGCCCATTACCAAAGCGATGAAGCTCCCCGATGGCTACCATTTCGAGCAAGGGGGAGAGACGTCCGAGCAGGCGGACGTGTTTATCAACATGGGCAAGCTGTCCATTCTCGTCGTCTTTATGATTTTGATTCTGATCGCCATGCAGTTCTATTCACTCAGCCTGCCGATCCTCGTCATGAGTACGATTTACCTGGCGTTTGCCGGCAGCTTGATCGGGCTGTTCGTCACCCAGACACCGCTCGGATTTATGACGATGATGGGGGTGATCTCCCTGTCGGGGATCGTCGTCCGCAACGGGATCGTCCTGATTGAGTTCATCGAGGAGGCGCGCCATGCCGGCGTCGAATTGATGCAAGCCGTCATCCAGGCGGGTGAAGCGCGGCTGCGGCCGATATTGCTCACCAGCTTTACTGCCGTGGCCGGCCTGTCGCCACTCGCCCTATCCGGCGATGTGCTGTTCAAGCCGCTGGCCGTGACGATTATTTTCGGTCTGCTCTTTTCGACGCTGCTCACGCTCATTGTCGTGCCCGCTTTTTATACCGTGCTGGCAAAGCGAAAAGACAAGCGGCGTGCCAAACGAGCGGCAAAATCTGTGGAAGCGCTCGGTACAGAAGTATAGCGAGCAGTAGTTGAGACTACAGCGCGGCTGCCAAGAGGCCCTGGTGACGGGGTCTCTTTTCTGTCCCGACCGGCTTCGATTATAGGTGGCTGGGAAAAATATACCTGGGCGGCAACAGGTAGGTGAGCGGACGGGGAGCGTGTCCGGTGCCTCGGTTATTTTTCGGTTTTCAAAACGGACAGGGCCTGTTTGTGCTATAATCTACCATTGGGTACTGTGACTGTTTTTACCAGAAAACGAAACGCGATCGGGCAAGGGCGTCCGTAATGGATGCTGTCGGAGGAGGGGGATGTCAGGTGATGCACGAGCCAGAGCTGCTCAGCGAAGAAAAAGTGTTTAAAGATCCGGTTCACCGCTATGTCCATGTGCGCGAAAGGCTGATCTGGGATTTGATCAATTCCCCCGAATTTCAGCGCTTGCGCCGGATCAAGCAGCTCGGGACGAGCTATCTTACGTTTCACGGCGGGGAGCACAGCCGGTTTAACCATTCGTTGGGCGTGTATGAAATTATGCGCCGTATTCTGGAGACGTTTGAAGGGAGGCTGTCGCTGACGCGGGAAGAAAAGCTGCTCTGCCTCTGCGCGGCTCTGCTGCACGATGTCGGGCACGGTCCTTTTTCGCATTCGTTCGAAAAGGTATTTCGCTTTCATCACGAAGAGTGGACGGCGAAGATTTTGACTGGGGATACCGAGGTTAACCGGATTTTGCGGACGATGGGACCGCGCTTTCCACAGAAGGTAGCGGAGGTCATCGACAAAACGTACGAAAACAAACTGATCGTCAGCTTGATTTCCAGCCAGCTCGATGCCGACCGGATGGATTACTTGCTGCGCGATGCTTACTATACCGGGGTGAACTACGGGAATTTTGACATGGAGCGGATTTTGCGCGTCATGCGGCCGCATGGCGACGGTCTCGTCTTCAAGTACAGCGGTATGCACGCAGTCGAGGACTACATCATGTCGCGCTATCAGATGTATTGGCAAATCTATTTTCACCCGGTGACGCGCAGTGCTGAGGTCGTCCTGCGAAAAATTTTCCAGCGAGCCAAATTTTTATTCGACTCCGGTTATGTGTTCGAGGTTGAACCGAGGGATCTGATCCCGTTTTTGCAAGCGAATATTACGCTGGCCGACTATTTGGCGCTGGATGAGACGGTCGTTTTTTTCTATCTGCATCAGTGGCGAAAAGAACGGGATGGCATTTTGCGCGACCTGTGCTCTCGATTTATTAACAGGAATTTGTTCAAATACGTCGAATGTAATCCAAGACATTTTCGTACGGTTAACGAACTGAAAAAGCTCTTTATGGCAGCAGGAATTGATCCGGCTTATTACGTCGAGGTAGACTCGACCTCCGATTTGCCCTATGATTTCTACCGGCCGGGCAAAGAGGAAGAGCGCATCCCGATCATGCTGCTCATGCCTTCAGGAGAGGTAGCCGAGCTGTCGACCAAATCAGAAATTGTGGAAGCGATCAGCGGCAAGCGACGCTTTGACTATAAACTGTTTTTCCCCATGGATAAGGTGCAGGCGTTACCGAAAGAAATCGCCGAGGAAATTCGAGTATGTCTAGGAGTGATCGAGGATGCTTAGTGGACACGCAAAAATTATGCGACTGATCGAGATCGCAGGTGAGGTAAGCGGGAGAAAAAAGCTGCATAAAATGGTGTACATCGCCAAAAAACTGCGGGTGAACTTTGACGATCGCTTCGAATTCCACATGTACGGCCCGTATTCCGAGGAGTTGACGGTGCGTGTCGACGAGCTGTGCAGCCTGGGCATGATTGACGAGCAGGTCGAGAGCAAGGGGGCGATTCAGCTCTATCGCTATACGCTCAACGACGACGGGCGGGATTTTCTCCGCTTCCAGGAAGTCGATCTCGGCAATGGCGAGCTGTTGATCCGCCGGATGAACGAAGAAAATTCACGTTTTCTCGAGCTCGTTTCCACCATGCTCTATTTTGACAACCTGGCATATGAAGAGATGAAAGAAAAAGTGTTTACACTCAAAAGCAAGCAGCGGTATACGGAAGAGGAGATACAGAAAGGGCTTGGTTTTGTCGAGGAGCTGCGCGGGCTGCAGGTGTAGGCGGTTGGATTCACGGGATACAGTGTAGATCATATTGCATTGTGGACGGATTGATAAACGGTATTGATGGATGGATTATGAATATTGTCTGATACGAACCCTGCTAGCGTGTTTAGTAGGGTTTTTTTGCATGATGTTTTGCCAAAAAGATTCCGTTGATTCGAGTGCGGTTGGAGCGACCGACTGCCAGCAGCGTTGGAAAGTGGAAGCGTAAATATCTCCTTTCATAGTACAGAGGCTTTTATTTGTCGCCTGTAATGGAGAGTGGCGGGAGGCATAATAAGAACGGCAGTGGCAATATAAGCGCTTTTTGGTTGTTTTATCCAAAAGGTAGAAATGATACTATTTTTGTA
>CAMIVR010000220.1 GCA_946402065.1 uncultured Brevibacillus sp.
CGGAGAGTCGATTTCCCGCCAGCGGTTGCGCGCCTGCAGTTGCGGGTGGTTCCAGAAGTCGCGCATCGTATTCATCCGGGCATTGGCTATCTTTGCTTCATCCAGGCGCGCGATAATCGCGTCAGCCTTGAGTGAATGAAAAACGTCGTCAATTTCCTCCTGCAGGATCGCCCGATTCTGATCGCGAGCGGTATTTGTGGCAAAGCGGGGATCCGTGGACAGTTCCGGTTTTTGCAAAACAATCTCGCAAAAGTTCGCCCATTCACGCTCATTTTGGATCGCCAGATAGACTGCCTTCCCATCCCCTGCGGTAAACGGGCCGTACGGGTAAATCGTCGCATGACTGGCTCCGCTTCGCTTCGGCTCCTCCGCATAATTGGCGTAATAGAGCGGAAAGCCCATCCACTCCCCCAATGCTTCCAGCATGGAAACCTCCAATATGCTGCCTTCCCCTGTCTTGTTTCTGCGCAAAAGTGCGCTCAATATGCCCGTATAGGCGTACATCCCCGCGGCGATGTCGGCGATGGAAATTCCTACCTTCGACGGTGTATCCTCCGAACCCGTAACCGAGACGACACCCGCTTCACACTGCACGAGCAAGTCATACGCTTTCTTGTCACGATACGGTCCATCCTCGCCATAGCCGGAAATGCTGCAAATCACGAGCTGCGGGTACTTTTCCCGCAGCGTCGCCGGACTGTAGCCGAGCCGGTCAATCGCACCGGGTCCGAAATTTTGGATAAACACGTCAGCCTTGGCGAGCAGGCTGTCGAGAACGGCCTTTGCTTCCTGCCGCTTCAGATTCAGTGTAAGCGACTCCTTTGAGCGATTGCACCAGACAAAATGGCTTGACATCCCTTTCACGGTCGTATCGTAATGACGGGCAAAATCCCCAATTTCGGGTCGTTCAATCTTGATGACACGGGCGCCTAACTCTGCCAACTGGCGGGTGGCGAACGGTGCAGCAACCGCTTGTTCAAGCGACACGACAGTTATTCCATCCAATGGCAGCATATTTCTGTCCTCCTATCACTGGATATTGTATTTTGGATCCAATTTATAGTTACTTGCATTTTACGCTACGTCAAAATTATTTGTCAATTCCAAACCTCGATCCGGTTCCTTCTCGCTTGTGGCGGCAGACCACAAATCCCCTCGCTGAACGAACGAGGGGATTATGATCGTCAGAGATTAATTTTCACGGCTACGTTTTTCACTTGCGTATAGTGCTTGAGCGCCTCCAAGCCCTTTTCCCGTCCAAAGCCGCTCTTCCGGTATCCGCCAAACGTCATTTCAACCCCGCCGCCAGCGCCGTAGTTATTGATGAATACTTGCCCCGATTTCACTCTGCTGGCCAGCCAGTTGGCCTTATGAATATTCGACGTCCAGATGCCCGTGACGAGTCCGTACTCCGTCCCGTTGGCAATTGCCAGCGCCTCTTCGATCGTTCCGAAAGGGAGGACGACGAGCACCGGACCAAAGATCTCCTCTTGGGCCAACCGGCTTCCCGGCTTGGCGGAATCGATCAAGGTCGGCTCGAAAAAGAACCCGTTGCCCGCTTCGTGATGACGGCGACCGCCAACGCGAATTTCTGCGCCTTCATCCCTAGCTACCTCGATGTACGATTCGATCCGCTGCAATTGCTTGTCAGAAATGATCGGGCCGATGTCAGCGTTGTCCAGGCCTGCGCCGACGCGCAATGTGGCCATCAGGTCAGCCACTTTCGCCACGAACAGCTCGCGTATCGACGCCTCTACGAGCAGCCTGGAGCCTGCCGAGCAGGTTTGGCCGGCATTTTGCGTAATCGAGCGCACGACCCAGTGAGCCGCATCGTCCAGATCCGCATCGGCAAACACGATATTCGGCGATTTCCCGCCCAGCTCAAGCGTGACCGGCTTGATGTTTTGCGCGGCTGCCCGCATGATGGACGTGCCGGTGGCAACAGAGCCGGTAAAGGTGATATGATCAATATCCGGGTGAGCTGCCAATGCCGCACCGGCTTCCATGCCATAGCCGGTCACGACGTTGAACACGCCCCTGGGAAAGCCGGCCTGTTCGACGAGCGCAGCCAGACGCAAGGCCGTCAGCGGCGTATCTTCCGCCGGCTTCATCACGACAGTGTTGCCTGCCGCAACAGCAGGGGCAAAGCTTCTCGTGGCGATCTGGATCGGGTAATTCCACGGAACGATATGCGCAGTGACGCCCATCGGTTCCCGCACCGTGTAATTGAGCACATCAGAGCGGATCGGGATGGTTTCGCCGAGGATTTTATCTGCCACGCCGGCGTAGTACTCGCAGTAGCGGGCTGCTACCTCGACATCCGCATAGGCTTGGGCAAGCGGTTTGCCCGTATCCTGTGTTTCCAGATTGGCCAGTTCATCCTTTTGCTCGCGGATGAGCTGGCAGAGCTTGAGCAGCAGGCGTCCGCGCTCGGCAGGCAAAATCTCCTGCCATGCCTTTGCTTCAAAAGCCGCCCTCGCTGCTTTGACAGCCAGATCGACATCCTCCTGGTTGCCGCGCGGAAATGTCGCGATCACTTCCTTGTTTGCCGGATTGATCGTCGCGATTTCTGCACCCGAGACACTGTCTACCCACTCGCCAGCGATAAACATCTGTAATTGTGCCATTCAGCTTTTCATCCTCCTCGGTACGACCAGGTGCCGCTGTTTACGGATTGGCGATAATCGACGCCCTCGTAATTTCCCGCAAGGCCGACTTATCCAGCGCAACCGCGATTTCTTCCAGGGCAAAATCGGCATCGAGCATCTGGTCAAACGGATACTTGTGTATGGTCTTGGAAATAAACTGCAACGCTTTGTGCAAATACCAGGGATCATAGCGCATAAACGACAGGATCTGCAGCGCTTTGCGCGTCATCAAGCCAGGATCGAACGGTGCGAGCTTTCCCGGGGAAATATTGCCGATGCTGATGTATTTGCCGCCGTAGCGCAGCAGGTTGACGCCTTCATTCAAGGCTGCCGGCACCCCTGTCAACTCCATGCAGACGTCAGCGCCTTTTCCGCCGGTCAGCTCCTGCACAGCTTTTACGCGTTTTTCCATCGTGTCGTAGTCGTTCATGTCGATGAGATGGTCGGCGCCAAACGTTTTCGCTTTGTCCAAGCGACTGGACACGCCATCGATGCAAATCACAGTAGCCCCGTATTCCTTGGCGACCGCGCATGCGTTCAGCCCCAAACCGCCTGCCCCCTGGATGACGACATTGTCCCCGTAGCGGACGCCGGTTTTGTCAATCCCGAAGTACACTTGCGACAGCGCGCAGTTGGCGCTTGCCGCTGCCGAGTCGGGTACGTTGTCGGGAACCTTGTAGAAGTATTGATCGGGGTGAATGTAGTAATGCGTCCCGAACGATCCGTGGAAATGCGGCGCTTCTTCGGCATCCTTGACCCAAAACTTGTAGGCGTTTTCGCAAAGGTGCAACTGGCCTTGCTGACACGGGTGGCATTTGCGGCAGGTTATGTAATAGGCAGCGGCAATCCGGTCGCCTACTTTGATCGGGTTTCCCGCGTAATCTGTTTCAACGCCTGCACCGAGCCGGGCAATCTCGCCGACCATTTCGTGGCCCATGACGCCTGATTTTTTGGTCGGATGGTGCCCTTGCCAGATGTGCAGTTCAGATCCGCAAATGTTCGTGCGAATGACTTTGACCAAGATTCCGCCCGGTTCCACTTCCGGCAGCTGATACTCGGCAAATGAGAGCTTGCCGGGCTCAGACATGACTGCTACTTTTCCCTTCATCATCGTACCCTCCCTGTTTCTCGAATGTGTTTATTCGTAAAAGCCTTCCGTCGATTTGATGAACGACTTGAACTGGGCGTTGTCATGGCCAAACCATACCTGCGAGTTGGTGCGCGCTGCGTATTCCTTGATGCGTTCCACTGTGTTCACGAAACCGATCGAATCGTTGATGATCCCGGGGATTCGAATCGGCGGTCCGTAATTTTCCGCCGAGTATACGGCATCGGAAGCGAGAATGATGCCGCCCGTGCCCGGAAGGCTGACGTGCAGGCCAAGCATGCCCCAGGCGTGCCCTGCACCGAAGTTGAGGATTTTGATCCCGTCGACTAGCGGTACCTCTTCGTCTTTGGCGCGGATCGGGCTCCAATTCAGTCCCGTTTTCACCCAGGCGTCAATATCTGCCCACACGTACGCCCCCATGTCTTTGTTGATGGCATATGACTTCATCGTATTGGCGAGCTCTGTTTCGTGAACGATAATCGTCGCATTCGTAAACATCTCCAGGCAACCGGCGTGGTCGAGATGCAAGTGGGACGCGACGACGTATTTGATTTCCTCCGGACGTACGCGCAGCTGTTCCAGCCGATTGATCAGGTAGCATTCTTCCGGCATCGCCAACGGGAAAAGCTGCTGCACCCCTTGCGGCCACCGACCGTTATCGCCCATGCCTTCCGGATTGCAGCCCGTATCGAAGAGGATTTTGCCTTCCGGGTGATCGATCAGCACTGCATAGACAGGGAACTCGATAAATTCTGCGGGAGGATTCGGATTCAATACCGAAGCCGGATTGTGCATCGCGACCATAAAGCCCTTGTCCATTCTCATTCTGCCGGTGTCAAGAACATACAATTTTGGTTTTGCCATCTCCATTCAACTCCTCAACAAGTTTTTCTTCCTTCAGGATTTCGCGCATTCGCTTCCCCACGTACGCGGCGTTCGCATAATCCCCACCCGTGAATCATGCGGAGCAAGCCACCCCTAAGATCTGGTCACCTCCTGACCTGTCGATTGGATAAAACGATAAAATGGTATCCTGTATTATGGATCCAATTTACTTGTGTCTATTTTATTGCCAATTGAGCGAATTGTCAATCAACTTGTCTTGTTTTTTTAGTGCTCCGCAAGCGTCCATCCCGTTTACGGAAAAAGAGGAAAGAAAAAAGTTCTTACCCTCCTGCAGCCGGAAAAGAACTCTACTCATATCAAATGCCATATACTGGATGTGTATGAAGGTCAGGCTGTATGTAGAATCGCTAAGATGACCTGGCACTCACAAAACCGTGATATTTTTGTTTCCTTGCTTTTATCATGAGCTTTGGAGTGCGTAAAGTGCCACATGTTTCGAGTGAAAGTGAACGTCACGCTCGAAGCGCATGCCCATTTTTTTCGCAACATTGATCGAGGCATCGTTCTTGAACTGAATGATCGACACCAACCGCTTTTTTCCGAGCTGCTGCACCGCGTAGTCGCGAAAAGCGCAAGCCGCTTCCGTCGCATACCCGTTGCCCCAATGTTCCCGTGCGATCCAGTAGCCGATCTCGGACTCGTGAGCCCCCTCGATCGTCTGCGGCACCACCCCGGCATGACCGAGCAATGCGCCGTCCGCTTTGCGGGTAATGAGCATCAGTCCCATCCCCTTGTGCGTCTCGTACTGGCCTATCAGCAGAGGAAGGCGCTGCTTCGCTTCAGCCCAGCTTCTGGGTTTCCCTTCGCCGATAAAGCGCATGACTTCCGGATCAGCCAGCAAGGAAGCGTAAAAGTCGAGGTCGTTCAAGGTGTAGCGGCGAAAGCGCAGTCGTTCCGTTTCAATCATTTCCTCTGCCTCCCCAACCGTATCGTCACGCTTCACAAACATTACCATCATATCATGAATTCCCTCAGTTTAGTAAGAAACGAACCGAGAAAGCTCCGTAAACGAAATAGATTTCTGAATTTGCCAAATTTTTGTTGTTTTCCCAATTGATTTCACATATACTTTAACTAACTTTGAAGTTATCGCTTCATATTTTTCATCATTTCGAAGTATACAATCCAGCAGATGAGAGATTTCTTTGCATTTTATCGAATTCTTATCAGTGAGAGGTGAAAAAGGTGAATATTATTTTAAGAAACGGCCGGGTTTATGATGGGACAGGAAATACATGGTTTGCTGCTGACGTAGCGATCAGCGGTGACCGCATTGTGCGCGTCGGGAACGTATCCGGATTGAACGCTGATGAGGAAATTGACGTAAAAGGATTGGCAGTTGCCCCTGGTTTCATTGATATCCACACGCATTCGGACAATGCCGCGTTTGTTCCCGAACTCTCCAGGGGCAAAATCATGCAAGGGGTTACAACGGAAGTAATTGGCAACTGCGGACTGAGTGCCTATCCCGTCGTTCCGCAAAGAGCCGATTTGCTAAAGCAGTATGTCGGGAGTCTGTTTGGCGAGATCGAATGGAGTTGGTCATCTCTCACCGAGTTTGCTGACGTTTCGACCACTCTTGGGATCGTCACGAATTTGGTTCCGCTTATTGGACATGGTGCTGTAAGAATTGCTGCGATGGGGTTTGACAATCGTCCCCCAACCTTGGCGGAGATGGCAACGATGAAGCAACTGATCGCTGAGCTGATGGAGCAAGGAGCTTTCGGTCTTTCCAGCGGATTAATCTATCCGCCGGGGGTGTATTGTACCGCCGAAGAACTTGTTGAGCTGTGCCGGGTCGTTCGCGATTACAATGGAATTTATGCGACTCATATGCGCAATGAATCCAATCAGGTGATAGAAGCCGTCGAAGAGGCGATTGCGATCGGCCGCCACGCCCATATTCCCGTGCAAATCTCCCATCATAAAGCCGCAGGCAAGGAAAACTGGGGCAAGCCCAAAATTACGATCCCTAACATCAAGCGGTCTCGGGAACAGGGAGTTGACGTTGACCTTGATGTATATCCTTACACCGCTGGCAGTACATTGCTCTCCGCCACGCTTCCGCCCTGGTGCCATGAGGGAGGTGTGCAGGAGATGCTGCGCCGGCTGAGAAATCCTGAAATGAGAGAAAAAATCAAGCATGACATGGAACACGGCATCCCCGGTTGGGAAAATTTTGCGAAAAGTACGGGGTGGGATCACGTTTTTATCGCTTCGGCAAAAAATAACAAGGATATTGAAGGAAAAAACATCGCTCATCTCGCCTTAAAACGCGGTCAGGATCCTGTATCGACATTGCTCGATACGCTCCTTGAGGAAGAAGGCAGCGTAACAATGGTGATTTTCACCATGAGTGAGGATGACGTCCGCTATATTATGCAGCAGCCGGAGGCGATGATCGGGTCAGACGGCATACCCGAAACCGGCAAAACACATCCCCGTTACTACGGCACCTTTGCCAAAGTGCTGGGACATTACACCCGGGACGAAAAAGTACTGACGTTGGAAGAAGCGATTCGAAAAATGACTTCCTTCCCCGCAAAAAAGCTGGGATTGAAAGACAGGGGCCCCCTGCGCGAAGGCGCCTTTGCGGATGTGGTCGTCTTTGACCCGCAAAAGGTAGCGGATACTGCCACGTATGAATCGCCATCTGAAACTGCCATCGGCTTCTCCTACGTTTTTGTCAATGGCTTTCCAGTTGTCCGCAACGGTGAGTTTCAGCTTGTCAAAAAAGGCAGGTTCCTCAAGAAAGCGCGGTAAACGCTTCCAAAACAAAGGGGGAACAAGTGTGAAAACAGCCGGTCTCACCGGCTTGTTTTCACCGGTTGACCGACTTTGTTTATCATCTGCATGCGTTCATTGCGCATCAACATCCTCACCTTTTTTCTATCTTGAAAATCTAAGTATGTTCAAAATCACTTTTTAGGCAATACGAAACT
>CAMIVR010000221.1 GCA_946402065.1 uncultured Brevibacillus sp.
AATCATAACCAATCGAACAAACAAAATCAACGCATTGAACGAATTTCGGAAAAAACATTGGTCATCGGTACGGACATTGCCAAAACGAATCATGTGGCTCGTGCGGTCAACTATCGCGGGATCGAATTCGGCAAACGTTGCCTGTTCACCAATGACGAAAAGTGCCCGCATCATTGTGAAGAAGAGCAAAGAGCTGAACGACAACTCGCCTACGAAAACGGGATCGGCTGAACGGGGATCTCAACCGCGTGAAAGGAAGAATCCACAATTGGCTGGATCGCTTCTTTCCCTACGCGGCCAGGAGTTTTTTTGCAAAAGACTCGCTTTCCGTCATTTCGGATTGCAATGCCCGTCGGCGGTGTTACAATAAAAAGCGACACGCCATCTTCGCTAAGGAGACTGCCAATGCCCAATTATCAGCGATTCGGGATTATCGATATCGGTTCCAATTCCGTACGACTTGTCATCTATGAGCTTGTGGATCAAAACGCCTACCGCGTGGTGGACGAATTCAAAGAATCCGTAAGGCTGAGCGCCAAAATCGGCGAGGACGGCTGTCTGCCGAGCGCCGAAATCGAGTCGCTCGGTTCCATTCTGCACCACTTTGCCATGCTCTGTTCCGCTCATCGCGTCACGAAGATTCGTGCCGTCGCTACCGCTGCCATCCGCAACGCGAGAAACCGCGAGGAGATCGTGCAGTCGCTGGAGCGGCGGATCGGGCTGCCTATCGAAGTGCTCACCGGGGAGGACGAAGCCAGACTTGGATTTCTCGGCATGATTAATACATTGGAGATTGAAGATGGCTTTCTCATCGACATCGGCGGGGGGAGCACGGAGGTATCGCTCTTCCGCAAGCGCAGGAGAGTGCACAGCGTCTCGTTTCCCTTCGGAGCGGTCAATACGACCAGACGCTTTGCCGATGACGGCCAGGTCAGAGAGGCCGAGGCAGAACAAGTGCGAGATATGATTCAGCAGGCTGTGCAAAAAGAGCCGTGGATCATGGACAACCCCGGTCTGCCGCTGATCGGCATCGGCGGAACGATGCGCTCGCTCTGCAAAATCAGTCAAAACCGCAATAACTACAGCTTGCCATTGACGCACAACTACACGCTGCCGAATGAAGAGGTAGAGTATTTGCTCAAATGGCTGCTGCCGATGAATGCCGCCAAACGCAAAAGCGTCGACGGCATTTCCAAAAATCGTTCCGACATTATCGGCTGCGGCCTGCTGATCCTGCACACAATCGCCAAGCTTGCAGGCAGCACACAGTACATTACGAGCGGTTCCGGCCTGAAGGATGGCGTATTTTTTGAGACGCTGCGGCCAGCGCGGGCCCAAATCGACAATGTCCTGGAGCAAAGCGTGCAGAACCTGCTGGTGCTGCACCCTTCCGTGCCGCTTCAGCACGTCAAGCAGGTGCAGACGCTGGCGGACCGGCTGTTTACCGATCTTTGCAGCAGTGAGCGCTTTTCGCTGGACGAGTCGCTGCGCTACTACCTGGAAGTGGCTGCGCTGCTCTATCGGATCGGCACGACGGTCGATTACTACAAATACGACAAGCACACGTTTTATTTACTGGCCCATTCGCCGATCAACGGCCTGACCCATCGGGAAAAGATACTTTGTGGACTGATCGCCTGCTTTCACTCCAAGCAGCAGACGAGGGTGCTTTTGTCCAAGCACAAAGATATCGTCTCGGCTGCCGATCTGGAGCTGGCGGTCAAGCTCGGTACGCTGCTGCGCGTGGCGATTGCGCTGGATCGCAGTGAAACGCAGCCGATCAAGGACGTTCGCGCCGTCATTGCCGACAGTGATCTGCACATCCATCTCTACTGCAAGTTTCCGCCGCTGATCGAGATTCGCGAGCTGGAGTCGCTGACGGAGGAATTCAAGAAGGCCTGGGGACTGACTCTGCACGCACAGGTTCGCAAGCCTGTCAACTACTTGCCGTAAATGTTGTTGACGGCGAAAGCATCTCCGCAAGTTACAGCGAAAACGGATGCCTTGGAAAAGGGGGAATTGCCATGCGGACGGTTGTGACGCTTGGGGAAATGCTGATCGACTTTTTGCCGATGGAAACGGGGGAGGGAGCAGGTGAACCAGGCTACCTTCAAAAAGCCGGGGGCGCTCCTGCCAATGTAGCCGCCTGTGTCGTCACACTGGGCGGAAAGGCCGCGTTCGTCGGAAAGCGGGGCAATGACGCCTTTGGGCACTTCCTCAAGCACGTGCTGGAGGAATGCGGGGTTGATACGCAGTTTTTTACGGCAACCGACGAAGCCAAAACCGGACTTGCATTCGTCTCACTGGATGCCTCGGGAGACCGGTCCTTTTTGTTTTACCGCGACCCGTCGGCGGATATGCTGTTGCAACAATCAGAGATTCCGCTGGCGGCGATTGCAGAGGCAGGCATTCTGCACGTCGGCTCGATCTCGCTCATTGCCGAACCGTCGCGGAGCGCAACGCTTTTTGCCGTGGAAGAAGCGAAACGGCAGGGCGTGTTTATTTCATACGATCCGAACTGGCGACCGGCTTTGTGGCCGAGTGAATCGTACGCGCTGGAGTCCATCCGGCTGATCTATCCGCACTGTGACCTGATCAAAATCAATCGGGAAGAACTGCTGCTGTTGACCGGTTCAGCAGATGCAGAGGCAGGAGCGGCGTTCTTTCATCGTGAAGGGATAGCTCATGTGCTTGTGACACTCGATGCTGACGGCTGCTACTATTCATTTATGGACGCTGCGACTGCCGCTCCGCTATCCGGCTACGCACCCGGCATCGCCGTCGACTGCAAGGATACGACGGGTGCCGGGGATGCGTTTGTCGGTGCGTTTTTATATCAGCTGTCCCGGCATGACACAAGGAAGCCAAGTGCGTCTGCGATGCAGAGCTGGGTCCGCTTTTCCGTTCTCACGAGCGCCCTGGTCACGACGAAAAAAGGTGCCATTGCTGCCATGCCAACTGCTCAGGAAGTGGAATTGTTCAATCAAAGTGTAAAATAATAAACAAAAACATTGTGCGGCTGTCGGAATTCTATGGCAGCCGTTGCTTATTTTATTAAAAAGTTATTGATTTCTTAATACTCAGTTAAAAAACGGTCATTGCCCATATAGTAAGATTAGCCTAGAAGGCCATACAGGCAGCATGTGAGGGGGCGGAAGTTTGGGGCTTTATTCGTATATTCATTACTTACATACCAAGCGGAGAGAAGGAATCACGGAACACAAGCGATTCCTGGCTTTTCAGCAAATTATAAAAAAGCAGTTGCTGACGACATACTTCCAACCGATTCTCGACTTGAAATGCGGCGATAACATCGGTTATGAGATCCTAAACCGTCCTCCTGTATCCACGCTCTTTCCAACGACTGAGACGTTTTACGATTTCGTCGGTCAAACGGACCAGGTGTTTCTGTTCGAGCGATTTTGCCGCCGGGTGTCACTGAAGCGTTTTGTCGATTGTTTAATCCACTTGCCCAGCCAGCAAAACGCGTTGCTGTTTCTCAACATCCACCCCCACGTGTTGGGCGATGCCCAGCACAAAAGCGGCGAGACCTTGCAGTTGCTAAAGGAATTCGGCGTCTCTCCCAGTCAGATCGTTTTCGAAATTACGGAAAAACAGGCAGTAAACGATTATGTGATGTTTGAACAGGTGCTGTCTCATTACCGGAAGCAAGGGTTTCGCATCGCAGTAGATGATGCAGGGTCGGGCTACAACAGCTTGAAGACGCTGGTTTATTTGAAGCCTGAGTTCATCAAGCTGGACAGGTCGCTGATTCAGAACATCGACGAAAATCCTGCCCAGCAGCACATGGTCACGCTTTTGCTGGATTACGCCAACCGCTCCGACACCTATGTCATCGCGGAGGGAATCGAACGGCTGGAAGAGCTGGCGTTTTTGCGGAAAAGCGGGATTCACATGGGACAAGGGTATGCGCTGGGCAGGCCACAGCGGGAATTGCGGCTCGGAACACTGCCCTGACGAACGTCATTACGCATGGCAAAGGGGATATTCGCATGAATGCACACATAGGGGAAATTGCGGAAATGATTTTGTGTGTACCCTTACATACACGCTGTGAGAAAATCGATCAAATTTTCAAGGAAAACCAAAAGCTGCAAGGTGTCGTTGTCGTCCGTGACAATCAACCGGTCGGGCTTGTCATGAGAACGCGCTTTTACCAGCAGATCGGCACGCTCTACGGATACAATCTCTACATGGGACGTTCGATTGAGCTGATCATGGACAGGCAGCCGCTCGTCGTCGAATACTCGCAGCAGATCATTGACGTAAGCAAGCTGGCGATGAATCGGGCAGAGGAAGAGCTGTACGACTACGTGATTGTGACGAGGCACGGCCAGTTTGCGGGGATCGTCAGCATTCGCAACCTGCTTTTGAACTTTGCGGAAATCCAGGCCGAAATCGCCAGCTATAAAAATCCGCTGACCGGCTTGCCGGGAAACCATACGATCGAAGAAAAGCTGAAGCTGTCGATCCAGCAGGGCAGCTTCAGCGTGTACTACATCGACCTCGATCACTTTAAAGCGTACAACGACACGTATGGCTTCCAGATGGGCGACAGGCTGATCCAGCAGACGGCAACCATTTTGAAAAACAATGTGTATCCGCACGACGGCTTTCTCGGTCATATCGGCGGCGATGACTTTATTGCCATTCAATACCATCATCAGTTCCACGATGTCTGTCGGGCGATCATCAGCGATTTTTCCGAAGCGATCCGGCATTTCTACAGCGAGGCCCACCTGATTCAGCAGTATGTGATCGCGGAAAACCGTGCCGGCCAGGTGGAGCGAATCCCGCTCGTATCCATCTCCATCGCGGTCGTCACGAATGAAGCCAAGGCGTTCCGGAGCATTGATGAAATCGTCCATGAAGCGACCCGGCTGAAAAAAATCTGCAAGCTGGATCAGCGCAGTTGTTACTATTCCAACACCCTCGCCGTTTGAAGAAAGGGGCTCGCATCTGGTATGCTTTTCCTAAAGGAGATGATCCACATGTCGGGTAAAGTGAGAATCGGGAAGACAGATTTGTACGCAAATCCCATCGGCCTTGGCGCGAATGCAGTTGGCGGCCACAACATCTACCCGAACTTGAGTGAAGAAGTCGGCAAGGATGTCGTTCGGGCAGCCCTGGAGAACGGCATCACACTTTTTGATACAGCGTATATTTATGGACCGGAGCGCTCTGAACAGCTTATCGGGGAAGTCGTCAAGGAAAAAGGCATGCGCCAGGAAATCGTCATAGCGACAAAAGCGGCTCATACATTCGTCGACGGCAAAATCGTCATGGACAACTCTGGGAAATTTTTGAAAAATTCTGTTGACGACAGCTTGCGCCGATTGCAGACAGATTACATTGACTTGTTCTATATTCACTTCCCCGACGAAACGACGAACAAGGCGGAAGCGGTCGGCGCTTTGAAGGAATTGAAGGATCAAGGGAAAATCAGGGCGATCGGCGTCTCCAACTTTTCGCTTGAGCAGCTGAAGGAAGCGAACCGGGACGGCTATGTCGACGTTCTCCAATCCGAATACAACCTGTTCAAGCGCAGCGCGGAGAAGGAGCTGCTGCCCTATACGGCAGCCAACGGCATTTCCTTCATTCCATACTTCCCGCTGGCGGCGGGCTTGCTCGGCGGAAAGTACAACCGCGAGACGACATTTGCTGATCGCCGCGGAAAAAATCCGCAGTTTCAAGGCGAGGCGTTTCTCGGCAATCTGGAAAAGGTCGAGCAGGTTCGGGAAATTGCCGACGCAATTGGTGCAGAAGTAGCCCATGTCGTGCTCGCCTGGTACCTGACTCGCGATTCTATCGACGTGTTGATTCCGGGGGCCAAGCGTCCTGAACAAGTGGTCAATAACTTGAAAACACTTGAGGTGAAGCTGACGCAGGAGCAAATCGGCCAGATCGACCGGATTTTTCAAGCGTAACGGCACTTCGGGTAAATACGCACATGGATTGACAAAGGCAAAGGAGCTGTTCCAAAGTGACTGCATGACTTTTGGGACAGCTCCTTCTTGCTTTCGAGATTAAAAAACCGTAGGACAGCCCTTTGTCGTTTGCCTGCTGGAAGGTACGGGACAAGGGCCGTGCGAACCTCGCAAGACTCGCGGGCGTGTAGTTCACGTGATCGCTAGTGAATCAGCTTGCTTTCCTTTGCCTTCGCAACCAGCTTGGCGCTTGCGCGATTGATCACTTTTTTCAACGCCAGGCCAATGACCAGGAAGAGAGCGGCATAGACTGCCATCATCAGCATATCCCTGACGGCGATATCCCACAAGATGCCCCCGACTGCCTCGCGCATCATGCTGATGGCATAAGTAAACGGCAAAAACGGATGGATCGCCTGAAAAAACGGCGGGGTGACCTGAATGGGAAAGGTCCCGCCCGATCCGGCCAATTGCAGCACCAGCAGCACGATCGCCATCGCTTTGCCGACATTGCCGAACACGGACACGAGCGTGTAGACAATCAGCATGAACACGGCGCTGATCAACAGCCCAAAGAGGACGAAGACGAGCTTGTTGACGACATACGTGCCGAGAATGAAGATGTCGCCCAGCGTGACCATCAGCGATTGCAGGAGCGCAAGCGTCACAAACGTGAGAAACCGGCCGAAGTAGATCTGGTAGCTCTTATACACGGGCTCGTGCTGGTGCACTTCCACACTCAACAGAGAGACAAGCAGCAAGGCGCCCACCCAGAGCGACAAGGTCGTAAAAAACGGCGACATGGCCGAGCCGTAATTGGGAATGGGGAACAGCTTGTTTTCGACCAGAATGACAGGCTCCGCGAAAAATTCGCTCTCCTTGCCCGCATTCATTTTGAGCAGGTCGATCAGCTGAGCGAGGTTGCCTTCCTTTTCAAAGGCGCGCATTTGATCGGCGAGCGCTTTGATTTTACTTTCGATGCCAGGCAGATTGTGTTCGATGGTGTTCAGCTCTTTTTCACCGAGGGCCAAACCGTTAGCGGCATCGACGAGAATCTGCTGGACGTCGGGAAGCAGGGCATTCGCGTCGGCCAGGACGGTACGGGCTTGCAGCGAGGCTTGCTTCGCCTTGTCCACGGCTTGCAGAATTCGCGGCTGGATCTCGCCGTCAAACCGTTGGAGAATATCACCGATCAGGCTTGACGCTTGCGCGGAGAGCTGATTCAGGCTGGCGACCAGCTCGGCGGCAGGCCGCTCGCCTCTGCTGATGGCATCTGCTATTTTACCCGCCACTGCTGCCTGCCGGGCAAGCGTGTCGCTGAATTGCTGAAGCTTGCCGGTTACAGGGGACAGCAGGCTGCCGCCCGTCAGCCTGTCCAGCCGCTCCAAAACCGCGATTACCTTGCCAGTCACATCGATCGCCAGCGTGAGACGCTTTTCTGCCTGTTCCAGAGCAGATACAGCGACCGCAGGGTCGATGCTGGCATCCTGGACGATACCGGTCAACTGCTCGGCAGCGAGCGCGGTCTGCTGCAGCAAGAGCAGGTTCATCTTGACTGACGGCGCGCCCGTCTCCCGCGCCGG
>CAMIVR010000222.1 GCA_946402065.1 uncultured Brevibacillus sp.
GCCCCCACCCGGCCTTGACGTGGTCGTAAATCGGCGGCCCTTGCCATTCCTTGATGGAACCGGACATGTAGGTTTCATTCGGATTGAACAAGCCTTGCTCGATAGCCGCCGCCAAAATAATGATTTTGAACGTCGAGCCCGGCTCAAATGGTGTGCTAATCGCATGATTGAGATAATTTTCAATTTCCGAGTACTTGTTCGGATCGAAATGGGGTCGGTTCGCCATCGCCAAAATCTCGCCCGTCTGCGGATCGGCTACAACGGTCGTAATTTTTTTCGGCTTGAATTCTTTCTCTGTATTATCCAGTGCCTGTTCGACGTACTCCTGAATTTGCTGGTCAATCGTCAACACGACATCCATGCCGTCTTTGGCCGGTTCGTAGACTCTCTCTCCTTCCGGCAGCGGATAGCCCGCGCCGTCTTTCATCAGCTCGAGCTTGCCTGGCTCGCCCCTCAGCTCTTTGTCGAACTGCTTTTCAATGCCCATTTCCGCCTTGTCTGCATAATTCAGGTAGCCAAGCACGTGGGGCGCAAAGCTGTTGTGCGGATAAAAGCGCCGGGTCGTCTCCGTCATGATGATGCCCGGCAGCTGGTTGGTGTCCGAGACTTTGCCGTTGGCGTCCTTCGGATATTGCAAGGCCAGGATGGCATCGTGCTGCTCTTCCGTGATTTTTTGCGCTTGCGTGCCAAGCTCGACATATAACCCTTCCTGCTTGGTGAAAATACTGTTCAGCTTCTCCACCGGGATGCCCAGAATGGGAGAGAGCTTTCGAGCCGTATCAAACGGGTCCCTGATGTAGTTCTCTCCGACTTTTTTCTTGTGCGCTTCTGTTTTCGGCGGGAGTACCCCTTCCACTTTGTACGCCTTGCCCTCATAGGCCAACGGTTGTCCATTGCGATCGAGAATCGAGCCGCGCTTGGGCTTGAGCACGCGGGAGCGTTCCCACTGTTCCGCCCCTTTTTCCATAATCCATGTCGCTTCAACGCGTTGAAGCCACCACAGCCGGGTAGTCAATCCGCTAAAGATCAGCACAACCGATAAGCCGATCATCAAGATTCGCCAATTCATTTTGCGTTTCGTATCCATCTTTTCACCTCGTAAGCCGCTCCGTTAAGGATTTCCAAAAAACATGTACAAAAGTGAAAAATCCCCCCGCTTGCGACGAGGGTATCGAACTTTCCTTTGTATGCGGCGATTGGTACAACTCTGCGGAACCGGCCCGTTACTTTTTGCCGATACCCCGATCGCCGCTAATAACCCTTACAGAATCTTTGGAAGGGGCCATTCCCATTTGTCCGGCCTCATTCAAAATTCGGTCACGGCTGCTCATCTGTTCGATCTTCATCTGCAGCAGCGTGTTGCTTTCATTCACGGCTTTAATGTCCATCTTGATGCTCTGGATCTGGTAATTATACTGAGAGAGCAAAATATAGCGGGAGCCGATAAACCCTACACCCGCCACAACCAGGATGATGAAGAGTAAATATAAGAGCTTTTCTCCCGTAGGGATCGACGACTTCACTTTGATCTTGCGCTGTTGTTTTTTGTAGGTCGCTTTTTTGGACTCTAATTCTACAGCAAGATTACCACGATAGTAGTAACTCAACTGATGCTCCCCCTCTCCTCGAAGTGATGTTTAGCGTTTTTCTGCGATGCGCAGCTTTGCAGAACGGGCACGCGGGTTGGCCTTTTGCTCTGCATCACTTGGCAGAAGAGGCTTGCGCGTGACGATATGGATAGTCGGCGTCTGTCCACAGACGCATTGCGGAAAGTCAGGCGGACAAATGCAGCCTTTGGCGTAATCTTGAAAAGCTTGTTTGCAAATGCGGTCCTCCAGCGAGTGAAACGTAATGACAGAGATGCGTCCTCCCGGATTCAGCAGCTCGATGGCGTCTTTTACCGCCTCGCGAAATGCTTCCAGCTCGTCATTGACGGCTATGCGGATCGCTTGAAATGTCCGTTTCGCCGGATGTGGTCCGGTGCGTCTTGCCGGAGCCGGAATCGCGTCCTTGATGATTTCGACGAGCTGCCCCGTCGTCTCGATGGGCGCTTTTGCCCGATAGGCGATGATTTGCCGGGCAATGCGGCGGGAAAATTTCTCTTCGCCGTACTCCCAGATCAGCTTGGCAAGCTCTTCTTCCGACCATTCATTCACCAGCTCATAGGCGCTGAGTGCGGCTTCCCGGTCCATCCGCATATCGAGCGGCGCGTCGGCGTTGTAGCTGAACCCGCGCTCTCCCTCGTCCAGCTGCGGCGAAGATACCCCCAGATCAAACAGCGCTCCGTCGATTCCGGACAAGCCGAGGCTATGTACGACGTGCCTGATTTCGCGAAAATTGCTTTTTACCAGTGTTACTTTATCTTCAAACGGAGCCAGTACCTGCCTGGCGTTAGCTAAGGCAGCATCGTCCTGGTCTATTGCGATTAGGCGGCCTCGTTCCCCCAGAAACGATGCGATCAGGCGGCTATGTCCCGCCCCGCCGAGGGTGCAGTCGACATAGATGCCGTCCGGATCGATCTTCAACCCGTTTACAGCTTCTTCTTTAAGGACAGTTATGTGATGAAACAATGCAGTCACTCCCGAAAGATAGTTTTATAGATTAAAGTCAACGAGCTTTTCAGCAATCTCATTAAAAGACCCTTCCGATTGATCGAAGTACGCCTCCCATTTCTCCTTGCTCCAAATCTCTACGCGACTGGAGACGCCGATGACGACGCAGTCCTTCGTCAGCGCAGCGTGCTCGCGCAAGTTGGCTGGTATGTTTACCCTTCCCTGCTTGTCCCACTCACATTCAGTGGCACCGGAAAAGAAGAAGCGGGTAAAGGCACGCGCATCCGCCTTGGTAAACGGCAATGTTTTCAATCGCTCTTCAAGTATCTTCCACTCGCTGTTCGGGTAGACGAACAAACATTGATCAAGCCCGCGGGTAATGACAAAAGAACTGCCGAGCTCATCGCGGAACTTCGCAGGGATGGTCAATCGCCCTTTTTCATCGATGCTATGCTGAAACTCACCCATGAACACGAAGTTTTCCCCACTTTCCTCCCGATGCTCTCCACTTTCCCCCACATTTCCCCACTTTATAACCTATTTGCTATTATAAAAAAAAATCCTGCGTTTGTATGCAGGATTTTTTCCTCAAGTTTCTATTAGTTTTTTGCAGACGCTTCTTGCCTATTCGACCCAGCTGTCTAAATAAGCTTTTTGCACATCGGTTAATTTGTCGATTCCGAGCCCAAGCGCTTCCAGCTTGTAGCTGGCAACCATTTTATCCAGCTCGTACGGAACGTTCAACACTTGCTTGCCGATGGATTCGTACTGCTTGTTGACGTATTCCAGCGCAACTGCCTGTAGGGCAAAAGTCATGTCCATGATTTCTGCCGGGTGGCCATCGCCTGCTGCCAGATTGACCAGACGTCCTTCTGCAAGCAGGTACACTTTTCGACCGTCAGCCAGTTCGTACTCCTCGATATCTTTGCGCACGACGCGTTTGGATTTCGACATCGCTTCCAGATCCACTTTGTTCACTTCGACATCGAAGTGCCCGGCGTTAGACAGGATCGCGCCGTCCTTCATCACGGCATAGTGCTCTTTGGAAATGACATCGCGGTTGCCAGTAACGGTGACAAAGTATTCGCCGTGCTTGGCCGCTTCGCTCATCGGCATGACTTCAAAGCCGTCCATGTACGCTTCAATGGCACGGATCGGATCGATTTCAGTGACGATCACTTTCGCCCCCAGACCTTTGGCGCGCATGGCCACGCCTTTGCCGCACCAGCCGTATCCGGCAACGACCACTGTTTTTCCGGCGACGACGAGATTCGTAGTCCGGTTGATTCCATCCCACACGGATTGGCCCGTACCGTAGCGATTGTCGAACAAATACTTGCAGTATGCGTCGTTGACGGCAACCATCGGGAACTGCAGCTTGCCTTCTTTCTCCAGCGCTTTCAGACGCAAAATTCCGGTAGTCGTCTCTTCCGCACCGCCGCGAACCTGTGTGAGCAAGTCCTGGCGCTCGCTGTGCAGAATCGTAACGAGATCGCCCCCGTCGTCGATGATCAGATCAGGACGTGTTTCCAGTGTGCGAATCAGATGACTCTTGTACTCTTCCGGCGAAGGATTGTATTTGGCAAATACGCGAATGCCGTCTTCGACGAGTGCCGCGCATATATCATCCTGTGTCGACAGCGGGTTGGAGCCGGTAATCGTCACTTCGGCGCCACCTGCTTGCACGACTTTGGCCAAGTAAGCCGTTTTTGCTTCCAGGTGCAGCGAAATCGCTACTTTCAGGCCAGCAAACGGCTTTTCCTTTTCGAAGCGCTCGCGAATGCGGTTAAGAACCGGCATGTGTTCCTTTACCCAATCGATTTTCAAATGCCCGTTTGGCGCGAGCGCCATATCTGTAACAATGCTTTCTGCTACGGTAGTCATTTACCAAAAACCTCCTTCAGACGTAACAATCAGGTTTATTTTAACACACAGTACGCTTTGATGCGTACATACACTTTATCCGGCTCCCACCATCTTAGCACCAAGGCCATCCTGCAACAACTGGATAAAGCGGCGCAGCCCCTGCGACAGCCACTTCTTCTTGTGATAGATCAACTGGCGGTAGACCCGGATGCCCGGATGGGAAAAATCGAGGACAGCCACCTGGCCGTTATCCACTTCGGCCTGAACGGCAATCCGCGGCAGCAAGGCGATCCCCAGCCCGTGGGCGACGCATTGCTTGATCGCTTCCAGACTGCCGAATTCCAGAGGTGTCGACCCGAACACTCCCGCTTCTTGCAAGACCGCCTCCATCAGCGCACGGTATACACAGCCCGCTTCCGTAAAAATCCAGTTTTCTCCGCCGAACCGTTCTGCCGTCAAACACTTCTCGCCGGCCAGCGGATGATCGGCGGGAGCGATGACGACGAGCTCTTCTTCGCCCAAATTGATACAATGCAAGTCCGGAAAAGCCTGCAGCCGGTTCAAAACCACGGCAAAATCATACGTGCCTTCACGCACCCCTTTTTGCAAGTCCTCGCAGACACCCGGCTGAAGCAAGAGCTTGATCCGGGCGTTTTCTTTGCGCAACAACTGCAAGTACGGCGGCAAGTAAAACGCAGCCAGCGACTCAACTGTACCGATCGTCAGCGTACCGGTTAATTGCGCTTCTTCGCTGAGGCTCTCCCTGGCTTCCTCCATCAGCTTCAGGATTTCCTCACTGTAGCGCAAAAGCGCTTCACCGGCATGGGTGAGGCGAATTTTGCGCCCCCAGCGTTCAAACAGCGTGACGCCGAATTCCGCTTCGATGTTTTGAATCTGCGTCGTGACGCTCGATTGCGCATAGCCCAGTTCATCTGCAGCGCGCGTGAAGCTCTGCCATTTGGCCACTTCGCGAAATGTTTGCAAATAGCGCGTATCCACGGTTTCATCCCCCATCTGATTGAAAGGTACGGCTTGCGTCATCGTTTTACCAGATGCCATCCATCGCACTTCCCGCCCCATACATAGTGCTCTGCATAAGTTTTGCTGATTTTCATCACTACATCCGGCTCCTTGCAAAAATCGGAATTATCGATTGAAATTATCATTTATTATAGA
Organism: uncultured Brevibacillus sp.; assembly: GCA_946402065.1. GTDB lineage: Bacteria > Bacillota > Bacilli > Brevibacillales > Brevibacillaceae > Brevibacillus_D. The sequence continues at coordinate 5,595 of CAMIVR010000222.1, forward strand.
TATTTACGATGATAAAATCTATGCTTTTATCCGTTTCCTGGCTGGCCCGCGTTCTATCCGATCGCCATCATTGCCGCATTGCTGCTGTGCAACAGTATCAATCGAAAAAGGAAAAAAGAGCAGAAGCCCGGCATTAACCCCGGCATCTGCTCTCTTTTTATATTCGAACAAGCTTGTGTCGCTCATCAAACGGAAACGGTGTCTCTACCAAGCGGTCGAGGAAATCAAGCCCGTGTGTATTGAGTACGGAGAAGACGGAATAAACGCGCTCTTGCAGCTTGCCGCCTGGCACAAGCGCGGCTTCGATCTGCCTGAGGCGCCGCAGTGAAATATCGTGCCGCTGCTGTATCGACCGTTCCGACCGTTCCTGAAGAAAGTCGATCTGCTGCAGCAGCTTGTCGGCATTCTTTTCTGACAGGCCTTTAAGACCGCCATCAAGCGCCTGAACCGCTGCCACCAACGGCCGGTACATTTGCTCAATCGCCTGGCGCGTCTCGCGGAAGCGGCTCGCAATCCCTTCGTCTCTCGATACTTTGGCCAACCAGTTTTCCTTCCAGCCGCTGAGATCGACGAGTGCCGTCGCAATGTCCAAATCAAACTGAGCCAGCTTGCGTTCGATGGAGCCTTCAAGCAGCGTAATCGACGTGCGCGGCAGGATTACCGGCAGTTGCAGGCCAAACAGCTCGAAATACTCCTTGTAAAAGGCCCAGTAGGCGATTTCCCCCGGCCCGCCGATAAAGGCAAGAGTTGGAAAGAGAAATTCCTGCATGAGCGGACGGGTGACAACGTTCGCGCTGAAACGTTCCGGGGCATCAGCGGCCAACGCGAGCAACTGCTCGCGCGTATACGAAATGCGCTGATCCTTTGTGCGAAAAGCTGCTCCATTCCGTTCCAGTAGCAACCGCTCGCCTTGCTCGTAGATAAACAGATTTGCCGCTTGCGGGTCAATCTCCAGCTGTGGCGTATATCCATGCGAGAGCATTTTGTCGCAGGCACGACCGACGAGTCCGGCAATCTGCTCATTCTGTTCAATCACTTTGGCGAAAAGCGGCTGCTCCAAACATCGGATAAACGGCTGGGAGGACTCGACGAAGACAAGCCCGTGCTTGCCAAACAGCTTTGCCATAATTTTGGCGAACCACTCGACAGGCGACTTCGCTTGCTCGGCTGCCTGTTTAAGCAATTGCCGCAGTTCTTTTGAATGCTCTGTCTCCGGCTGGCGGAAAAAAAACTGATCGACAAACGATGTATAGACGTTCTCATCAAACTGCAGCATACTCGCCGAAAGCCTGCCTTTTGGCTTGGCTTCCAGCTTCAATTTTATCAGGTCGGATTGCTCGCTGGCCACGAACACATGATTGATCTCGTCAAAGTCATGGTCCTCCCCCGCTATCCAAAAGACAGGTACGACGTCCACGTTCAGCTCTGCCTGCAGCTTTTGCGCGGTCTGCAACAGACTGATCGCTTTGTGTACGGTGTAGAGCGGACCGGTTAACACACCTGCTTGCTGTCCGGCGATCACGACATAGGTCTGATCATTCCGCAGCTTTTCGATTTGGCTTAGGGCAGCCTGATCGTTCCCAATCGCCCGATTGTACTCGGCGAGCCCGTCTGCCAGCTCCTGACGATGTGCAATCTTATGCTGCTTCAGCCATTGCAGACGCTCTGTATAAGAAGACATTTGATAGGGCGCGTACGTAAAAAACTGCATCGCATCCGCCTTACCATGCAAATAATCATTCGTCAAACGGTTCGCGATCGGAAGCGAAACGCTAAATGTGTCCATGGTCGTTCCTTCTTTCTCTGTCAAATCCTCTATACGATTATACCATGTGAAAGTAAAAAAAAACTACGGCTGACCAATTAACTAACAAGGATTTCCAATGACCTTCGTCG
>CAMIVR010000223.1 GCA_946402065.1 uncultured Brevibacillus sp.
CAGTGCTTGTGGGATGTTCAGGATGTTGAAAATCAGTGAAATTTAGGGATGATTGCTATCGAACAAACGCTAACAATCGACCAAACGATAGGAATGACAATGCTATCGGCAAACTGTGTCAATCCACAGGCTTCTCGTGTCTTTGATCTTCGCTTTATATAGCAAGATTACTGCTTGCGCATATGTAAACTGCTTTTGTATGAAATCTTTACATCCTTTTCGAACGTTGATCCTCTGAGGTTGCTCTCTCCCACCACGATAGCCCGTAACAAGATCTTTTCCCGTTCAGGCGGAACACCTCGAACCATCAAGCAAGCCATTGCTTATGATATAGCAAAAAAGATGTTTGTCGAAATATTCGCAAATCAGGCGGAGGAGGTGTGCCTGAGGATGACGATCCTTGACCTGGATGCCAGTACGCTGGCCAAGAAAATCAAAATGCGCGAAGTCAGCTCGGTTGAAGCAACCCGAGCGTATATAGATCAGATTCGCAAAGTGAACCCCAAGTTGAACTGCGTAGTAGAGGACCGGTTTAGCAGTGCCGTCAAGGAAGCGGAACGATGTGATCAGGCAATCTTGGACGGTTCAGCGAAAGGCAGGCTGTTTGGCGTGCCGATCAGTCTGAAGGAAGCGTTTGATGTCGCCGGGATGAAGACCACAGGAGGCTTGCTTCACTTAAAGCGACGAAGAGCGGATACCGATGCAGAGGTTGTCGCCAGGCTGCGTGCAGAAGGCGCGATTGTGCTTGGCAAGACAAACACACCGACACTCTGCTTCTGTCAGGAAACGGATAACAAGCTGTACGGCCGGACGAATAATCCGTGGGATTTGAACAGAACGGTCGGCGGATCAAGCGGTGGTGAGGGGGCACTGATAGCCGTCGGTGGCGCAGCAGTCGGAGTGGGCTCGGACATTGGCGGATCGATCCGGTTCCCCAGCCATTTTACCGGAGTGGTCGGCTTCAAATCCGGCCGTGGGCAAGTCTCGCAGATCGGGCATTTTCCATATATGGAAAATCCATTGCAAGCGCGTATGCAGGGAATCGGAGCAATCGCCAAATCGGTGCAGGATGCCCGACTGATTCATGAGATTATCGCCAAGTGCCGTCCGGCAAACGTCGATATTTCCGTTAGCAAGATCGTCATACCACCGATGCACCCGGAATATAGCGTCGATCGTGAAACGGAAGGGATTGTCGGCGAAGTGAAAGACTTTCTTGCCGAGATGTTCGAAATCGAACGGAAAATCCCGCCGTTGTTCAACCACGCCGCGCTGCTTTGGCAGCTGATCATGTCGATCGATGGGGCGCGAAGCATCGCCAGCCTTGCTTTTCCCGGAAAAAGAGCTTTCCCTGCCTATGAGTATGTGAAGGAAAAGCTGTTCGGCAGCTCCTCGCTGCATTCCTATTTGACCTGGGCGATCATGGGTGCCAAGCTGTATGCGCCGAGTCCCGAGCAAGTGGAGGGAATCCGGACGGAACTGTCCAGAGGCGATCAACTGATCGATGAATACTTGAAAAATCGTTTGCTGGTTGTGCCTGTCTATCACACGAAAGCACCGTTTCACGGCGAGGTGTTCCGCGAATTGTTTTCGCTTCGCAAAACGTTTCTCACCTATCTGCCGTTTATCGCTTACGCGAATACGTGGGGGCTCCCGTCCTTGACCGTTCCTGTCGCAGCGGATCGGGCAGGACTGCCGATCGGAATTCAGATCATCGGCCGCTGTGGCCATGAAGACGCGATCTTCCAGCTGGGCGAGATCATCGAGAACCAGTTTCGCGGGTATGTGCGCTGCCGCAACTTTGATTGACTTTGCGTCAATTGCTGCACGAGAGACGGTGAACATGCTATAATGACAGGAGTTTTGATAGATGGAGGAACCCCATGCCAGATTCACAACCCGCCAAGTATCCCGTTACGTTTACGACGCAAGCCTTTCTCATCCTGTGTCGCTTGTTCGACGGCTGCTATGACGATTGCAAACAGCAAGAGCATATGGTCACAACTGTAGAAGGAGCAGCCCAATCGCTTTTGACAGGCGTTGCCCACTTGCAGGAGGCGCAGACTCCGCCGAAAGACGTTACCGTCACCTTTGGCTTTGACCAGATCCACTTTTTGCGCAAGCTCGTGACGGAAACGCTCGCCGTTCTCCCTCCCGGCGAAGGCCAAGAAAAATCTCGGGAGTGGCTGGGGGAGTGTCTCAACAAACTCGAACAGGCTGCTGTCGTATGAAAGCCAACCATTCACTCGTAGAATGGTTGGCTTTTTATCCCGCCAATGCACAAGGAAGAGAAGATCGCGTTCATCGGCATGCTCGATGATATGGGCCTCTTTCTCATCAAAGGTGCGGTACAGCACGTTGCCGATTTACTCGATGTATCCAAGTATACGATCTACAATTACTTGGAGAAAGCGAGCAGCGAGTTTATTTGACCGCACACCTGCAAATTCCGTCATGTGTTCATCCCCGCTACCTGCACGAGTGCAGCGGTGCGAGGCTGTCTGCAGAGAGTAAATTCGCACGCTGCCACAAAAAAATGCGGAAGTGCTCGAGACGCAAGCGAACAACAAGGATTTCATCCCGGAAGCAGAGCGGAAGACGCTCCGGATCGAGGGATCGAATGCGGTAGCTGTCTTCCAGCCGGTCTGACACGGGGAGACATGTATTTGGGAATAGACAATCTGGACCAAACTGATATTATGAGGGGGAGGAGGTGGCGCATCAGATATGAAGCAGCATATTTATCGAGTCGGATATGAACGAGTCAGCAAACGGGAACTGTTGGAACGGCTCAACCTGTCTGATTGCGTTATTGTGGAACACAAGTGGGTAACGGCTGACGCCACCTTGCAGACAGAGGACGTTCCCCCCGAGGATGAACGCCATGCGATTCTCGTGCGTTTTCAACAGCGGCCGAGTGAATGGATCACGTTTACCGGGCTGTACGAGATTTTAATGCGGGAACCGATCCCCTGGATTGATTTGCCATTGGAATACCATTTGTTTGGCACTGAACTGATTCCGGGCAATATTCGCCGCGAAAAAGCTCCGCACGCCCGCATCCCGGCAAGGACCAAGCTGCATGTTTCCGCCATTCGTGCCGATACAGTGTTTGTGGCCGTTCCGGGCCATCCGTCGCGTCGCTATGAAATGTCTCTGGCCCATGCCCGTTTTTCCCGCGATCTGCCGTCGGAGCTCGAACTGAAGCTGCAAGTGTACGCTTTCCCGCCGCGATCGGACATCCTGGTGAATTGGCTGCTCAAAGAGGGGCGGAAGAGCGGGTATGTGAACCGGCCCAACGGAGAGCGCGTGGAGCGGTCAGCGTTTCAGGTGTGGGACAATCTGCGCAAAGAGTACGGCATTAGCGTCAGTGCTGCACTGCTCGCGATCAAGCAAGCATTGATAGTCCTGGATCGCGCCGGGGTGGAAACGGATTTTCCCTATCCGCTGCGCGATCAATCGGATTTGTCTCAGGCAGACGAATCGGAAAACAAAGCGTATTACTCGTACCATTCTGTGCGCGCAGCGATTGCAGCCGTTGCCGCGCTGGTCACAACCGATCCGCGCGACCCGCTGCAAGATTTGCTGTTGATGGACGTCATGCTGGAGCAACAGCTTAACCGCAAGCGCGATTAGGGACACATAACGGCTGAGGCGTAAACCTGTAGAAGCAGGGAATACGCCTTTTTTGGTTGGAAATCCGTAAAATGAATATTTTGAATAATATTTATCTTGCATTTTTTTGTGCAAACCAGCTAACATCAAAGGTAGAAAGTTTTGCCATAAGTTGCCCGAATTATCTCATGTTAACACGGCCTAAGATACGATCGTCCTACGATTCACAGATGCAACATTCTTTTGGATTATGACGTCAGTAGAAAAAGAGGCTGAGACCAGAAAGAAGGCAACCGCAGTGAAAGTTGAATCGATTCGCGCATTTATTTACGACGTTGCTCCCAAAATTGCTGAAGAGACATTCGCTTCCGTTTCCAATTACAACCGGATTACGACACTCATGATTGAGGAGCGAAGCTATTCGATTTCGCTGATTGAAAAAACATTGCTTGCGATTGCGGATACGCTCGTAAGCAATGATACGACAGCACTTCACCACATAGCCAAGGAGTTCGCCTGCCTGCGTTCACAGAGCGGCATGCCAGTCGAGATTTTACTGGAGCGCATTCGCCTGTTGCGCAAGCATTTGCTGACGACGAGCCGGGCAGAGGCGATTACGGGAAATGACATTTTTCACGAATGGGAGAAGTACTATCAGTTCGAGATCCGCATCTACGAATATGTCGATATTATCCTTGAAGCGTATACGAATACATATCTTGGAACCTTGCGCCAAAGACCGGATGAAGGACTCGGGCAAGGGATTTTGGCAGAAAACAGCCGGCTGCTGGAAGTGGCCGAGCAGGCCTTGCTTGATATCGTCGTCAAGTCGACGGACATCGGCTTGCTGCTGATTGACAAGAACTTGCGAATATGTGATGTCAATGACGCCTTTGAGCAGCTTTTGCACATGGACAACGGGCAGCTTGTCGGCAAACATATCGAGGAGAGCTTTCCGTCCCGGGAAGAGCAGCGCTTTTTGCAATGGGCTGTCGAACGCGAAGAGATGGGCCATTACGTCACAGAACGCAACGGCAAGTGGATCACCTTTTCGACCAATCCGGTCTATTTGGATGGCAAGCTGTGGGGGGCGGCAGCCGTCGTTCGCGGAATCTCGCAAAACAAGCAGTTTGAAGAAGAACTGCTGCGGCGGGAAGCATTGGCCGCGGTTGGACAGCTCGCAGCAGGACTGGCCCATGAAATTCGCAATCCGCTTACCTCGATCAAAGGCTTTATCCAACTGATGCGCGAGCAACTGCAGACTGAACGGGCATACATCTACGTGTCGGTTATTTTGGAAGAGATTGAACGGATCGAAGGCCTGATTAATGACGTTCTCGTTCTGGCGCGGTTCCGTGACGATAAAATAACGCTGGAACGATTCAACCTGACGGATGAGGTGTATGCCGTAATCCGCCTGCTCGAGCCTGAGGCCAACCGCTGTGGCATCAGTTTTCACTGCCAGGTCAAGAATGGCGATTACTGGGTATTTGGGCAAAGAGCGCGAATCAAGCAAGTGCTTTTGAACGTGTGCAAAAATGCCATGGATGCGCTGGGGGAATCAGGGTCTGTCGTACAGATTCAACTGGAACAAACCGATGCTCAGGTGATCCTCACGATCGAGGATGACGGCCCCGGTCTATCAGAGGAAGTCAAGGAAAATTTGTTCGCGCCATTTTTCACGACCAAGCAGGAAGGGACGGGGCTTGGCTTATCGACGACGAGAAGCATTGTTTTGGAGCATCAGGGAGAGATTCGTGCGACGAACTCGGCTTCACTCGGCGGCGCCTGCTTCGAAATTCGTTTGCCCTTATCGAAGGAATAATTCGCTAAAATGTGGCAGTTGTGTCACGTCGACTCTTCAGGTCTTCCTGTAGAGTTTTTTTTTGTTACAATAGGGACAATACTACCTGTACGGAGGTTTCGATGGATACCAACCTGACTGTCTTTCTCGCTTTTGGCGCAGGCTTCCTCTCGTTTATTTCACCCTGTTGTCTTCCGCTCTACCCGTCGTTTTTGTCTTACATTACAGGCGTGACTGTCGATGAAGTGAAGAAGGGCAAAGCTGTGTTTCAGCGGCAAGCACTCCTGCACACGCTCTTTTTTATCTTCGGCTTTTCGATTATTTTCATCGCCCTGGGGTTATCCACCTCGTGGCTGGGCAGTTTTTTTAGCGAGCAGCAGAACCTGATTCGCCAGCTTGGCGGAATTTTACTCGTCATCATCGGATTGGTCATCGTCGGCGTATTCAAGATGGACTGGATGATGAAAACCTGGAAAGTCGATTTAAAATCACGGCCAATCGGGTATACTGGTTCCATACTCGTTGGGATTACCTATGCTGCTGGCTGGACGCCTTGCGTCGGTCCGATACTCTCCGGGATCATCGTGCTTGGCGTAAGCGATCCGGCTCGCTCCCTGTCGTATACGCTTGCATATACGTTCGGCTTTGCCATTCCGTTTTTTATCATGACCTTCTTTGTCAGCAAGATCAAGTGGATTATGAAGTATTCCGATCTGATGATGAAAATTGGCGGCGTCATCATGATCTTTTTTGGCGTACTGCTCTACACCAATCAGATGACCAAAATCACCTCATTTCTCATCGAGCTGTTTGGGGGATTTACGGGATTTTAAGCGAGGGTGAATGTAATGAAAAGAGTAGCAGTCCTGTTTATCGTCTTCCTGTTCGTTAGCCTGGTCGTCTACGGCAAGGCAGGGACACAAGATGTCACCGCATTGGAGCAAAAGCCAAAAGTCGGATATGTAGCCCCGTACTTTTCCTTGCAGGGTCTGGATGGAAAGACCTACCAGGTGGCGGGAAAACGCGAAAAGCCGCTCGTCATTAACTTCTGGGCTTCCTGGTGTGGGCCGTGCCAGGCGGAGGCACCCGATTTGCGTGAGGTTTCCCTCAAGTACAAGGACGATGTCGACTTCTATGCGATCAATTCCACGAGCAATGACAAGCTGGATAAAGCGAAGGAATTCGTCAGTCATTTTCAACTTCCGTTTCCGATTCCGCTTGATGAAAAAGGTGAGGTCACCAACTTGTATCAGGTCAATGCGTTTCCCACGACGTTTTTTGTCGACCGTAACGGTGTGATCACGGAAAAAGTGCTTGGCATGATGAATCGTGCGGATTTGGAAGCAAAAGTGAAAAAACTGGCTGGCAAGTAGGACAGACCAAAAGACCGCTCTGGCGGTCTTTTTCTATGGTTGATCGCAGCAGGAGAATAAGCGCACGTGGAGCTCGTCCTTCCGCAAAAGAACATCTTCTATGGACAGGACTGTATACCAGGGGAGCGTGCTTGTACCTGCGAGCGGGAATTGATCGTAAACGAAGCTGATCACAAGTCTGTTATTCGAGGGGATGCCGCTGTTCTCTAGCAGATAAGCGAGCTTTTCATAAATCCCATCCATTTGTCGATGAGCAAATGACCCTACTGCCATCTTCCCCGCAAGACTGTCCCACCACGCCAGAAATGACTGACGGCTTTGATA
>CAMIVR010000224.1 GCA_946402065.1 uncultured Brevibacillus sp.
AATAGCAGGGGCAGTCTAAGCTTTTTTAAGAAGAGCAATTATGAAATTGATTCAAGTAAGAGAAAATTTCGTTTTTTTTTACAATTTTTTGGTGAAGTGGCAGGAATATTTAACCATCATGTGGAAATACTTTTACATCCTTATACAGATAAAGGGAGTGAACATGATGGAAGTAACAGACGTAAGACTCCGCCGTGTTAATACGGACGGAAGAATGAAAGCGATTGCCTCTATAACAATTGACCACGAATTTGTGGTTCACGATATAAGGGTGATTGACGGCAATAACGGTATGTTTGTGGCAATGCCAAGTAAACGTACACCAGATGGAGAATTTCGCGATATCGCTCATCCCATCTCCTCTGCAACACGGGAAAAAATCCAGGCAGCGGTATTGAGCGAGTACGATCGCGTTGGCCTTGAAGAAGAAGATAAGATTGAAGCAGGCGCATAAAGAAAAGCACCCTACGGGGTGCTTTTCTACTTTGATTTCCATACGTCAATGGGAATTTTTGCGAAATACTGGGATGATGTTCCCAATAACTGTATCCCCCGTTCCGTTCAATACAGCAAGTTTTCCCCAAAGATCTGCCAGTTGCGGGTGCGGATGCTTCCGGCTGCAAGAGAAAACAAGTGGCAATGTTCCCTTTTTTTTGCAGCATGGCTGGGTACTGGAGGCACAAGCGGTATCCTGGCGGCCTCGGCGGGAGAAGCCGCGAAAGGACTCTTTCCATATAAACGGGAGCATTCCCATTTGCTGCAATGGGCGAGATGAGGCGGCAATGTTCACTTGAAATCGACATACGATTAAGATATAGTCATTGTGGAACTTATAAGCTGGAGGGTTACCATGTCAAATATACATGCCGTGGTTCTTGCTGCAGGGCAAGGAACACGGATGAAGTCTAAGCTCTATAAGGTACTTCACCCGGTATGTGGCAAACCGATGGTTCAGCATGTCGTCGATACGCTTGCTGCGATCCAGGTGAAGGATGTCGTCGTGGTCGTAGGTCATGGAGCTGATGCTGTACAAGCAGCTTTGGGTGATCAGGTATCGTATGTACTGCAATCCGAGCAGCTGGGCACAGCGCATGCGGTACAGCAAGCAGTGCCTTTTTTGACAGGAAAAAAAGGAGCGACGCTGATTCTGTACGGAGACGTACCGTTGCTGTCGACGGAAACGATGGAGTCGCTTTTGCGCTTCCACTTGGAGCAAAAGGCAGCTGCCACCGTGTTGACTGCTGATGTTCCTGATCCGACAGGATACGGTCGGATTATTCGCGATTCGGCAGGTGAGGTGCTCAAGATTGTCGAGCATAAAGACACCACCCCGGAAGAACGGGCGATCAGCGAAATAAATACAGGCATATATTGCTATGATAACGAAGAATTGCTGAAAGCAATTGTTCAAGTAAAAAACGACAACGTACAAAAAGAATACTATGTGACGGATTGTATTGGCATTCTGCGTTCGGCAGGGAAAAAGGTAGCGGCTTATCGGGCAGTCGACCCCGATGAAACCATGGGCGTAAACGATCGGGTTCAATTGTCCCAGGCGGAAGCGTACATGCGCAGACGGATTAATGAAACGCACATGCGAAATGGCGTGACCATTATCGATCCGCTCTCGACCTATATTGAAGCAGATGTTACAATTGGAGCCGATACGATTATTCAACCGGGGACCGTATTGCGTGGCGGTACGGTGATCGGGACAAATTGTCATCTCGGCCCCCAAGCGGATATGACCAATGTGCAAATGGGTGATGGGGTAACGGTATCTTACTCGGTATTGGTCGATGCCCAGGTGGAGTCCGATGCGACGATCGGTCCGTTTGCTTATCTACGCCCACAGACACTTGTCGGGGAAGGTGTCAAAGTAGGCGATTTTGTCGAGTTGAAAAACGCCAAGCTGGGAAAAGGGACAAAGGTACCGCACTTGAGCTATATTGGCGACGCAGAGATCGGCGAAGGCGTGAATATCGGCTGCGGCACCATTACGGTCAATTACGACGGGGCGAAAAAACACAAGACGATTGTTGGCGATCACGCTTTCATCGGCTGCAATTCCAATTTGGTTGCCCCTGTTGAGATTGGCAAAAACGCCTATGTAGCCGCCGGTTCAACAATAAATCAGAATGTTCCTGATGAAGCACTCGCGATCGCGCGCGAACGGCAAGTCAATAAGCCAGGCTATGCCGCCAAATTGCCGCGGAAGCAAGGAAAAAAGGATTAAATACGGGAGGTCTTTAAAAGAAAATGGCTAACTACCGCGACCCGAAACTGAAAGTTTTTACTTGTAGTGCAAATCCCAAGCTTGCTCTTGAGATTGCCGAACATATTGGCCTTCCGCTAGGCAATGCAGAAGCCGTCCGGTTTAGCGACGGGGAGTGCCAAATTAAATTAAATGAAAGCGTTCGCGGTTGTGACGTATTTGTGATTCAACCGACTAGTGCCCCAGTAAATGAACATTTAATGGAATTGCTCGTCATGGTGGATGCGCTGAAGAGAGCATCGGCAAAGAGCATCAACGTCGTTATTCCTTATTACGGATACGCTCGTCAGGACCGCAAAGCTCGTGCCCGCGATCCGATCACGGCCAAATTGGTGGCCAATCTGATCGAAAAAGCAGGCGCCCACCGGATTATTACCATGGACTTGCACGCTACGCAAATTCAAGGGTTCTTCGATATCCCGGTCGACCATCTTTTGGGTGTGCCGATCCTGGCCAAGTACTTTTCGGAAAAAGGGTTGTCCGATATCGTCGTCGTCTCTCCCGACCACGGCGGCGTGACGCGCGCCCGCAAGCTGGCTGAGCGGCTGGAAGCGCCGATTGCCATTATCGATAAGCGTCGTCCAGAGCCAAACGTGGCCGAGGTCATGAACATCGTCGGGAACATCGAAGGCAGAACAGCCATTATTATCGACGATATTATCGATACGGCGGGAACGATTACACTGGCAGCTACTGCTTTGGTGGAATCAGGGGCTAAAGACGTATACGCCTGCTGTACACATCCGGTTTTGTCTGGCCCGGCGATTTCGCGGATTGCCAGCTCCAACATTCGCGAATTGGTTGTGACCAACAGCATTCCTTTGACGGAAGACAAGCTCATTGACAAAATCAAGGTTCTCTCGGTAGCGCCGATTATTGGCGAGGCGATTATTCGCGTACACGAAGAACTCTCGGTCAGCAAGCTGTTCGACTAAACCATTCACCTCCTGGTATCAAGGGGTCGCAGATAATAGCAGCAATGATTTTGCAAATCCTGGATTCAACTACACCTCCACTGGACAAGCTAGAAGGGAAGCGACTTCTAGCACGTCAGAGGAGGTTTTTTTTGTGGAGACAATCAAAGCGACGACACGTCAAATATCCAGTAAAGGTGCACAGCACGAATTGCGGCGCAAAGGGTGGATTCCGGCCGTTGTCTACGGCACGGAAGTGAAAAATTTGCCGATCCAGGTCATGGGTGTCGAGCTGGACCAGGCATTGAGACACCAGACGACGAATATGCCGTTCAAGCTGGATATCGACGGCAAAGAGCATCAGGTCATGGTGTATGAATTGCAGCGCCACCCTGTAAAAGGAAACGTGCTCCATGCCGACTTTAAACAAATTAATCTGAATGAAAAAGTCCATACGTCGGTGCCGATTGTCATGGCGGGGAATCCGGAGCTGGGCGTCGCGACATTGGTCCGTCACAGTGTCGAAATCAAATGTCTGCCGATGGAAATTCCGGAATCCTTCACGGCGAATGTCGAGGGGATGACGATTGGCGACGTCATTCTCGTAAAAGACCTGGACATTCCGGCAAATATTGAACTCGGTCTGGATGAGGATGAGGCAGTGGTTAGCATTCTAGCGCCAAAAGCAGCCTCTGAAGAAGCTGTTGAGGCAGAGGGAGAAGCGGAAGCTACAGCCAAGGCTGCCGAAGAAGCAAAGTAATCGCACACACCGTTTAGCCGCCCTCGCTGCGAACGCAGGGCGGTTATTTGCATGTGCAAGATGAGGCCGCACGCAGAAGCAAGCGTACAAGTTCCGTACCTTCTTCACTTTTGGGGGTTCACTACAGTACAATAGAGAGAGATAGGGGGAAAGAGACGTGAAAGTAGTCATTGGCCTGGGCAATCCGGGGAAGAAATACGAAGGGACCAGACATAATGTCGGGTTTATGACCATAGATAAGATTAGCGAGATGTGGGGAATCCCCGTCCAACAGGCTAAATTTCGCGCCCTTGTTGGAGAGGGGAGGATTGAATCGGAACGGGTGCTCTTGGTCAAACCGCAAACCTATATGAATCTCTCAGGTGAATCGGTGGCGGAAGTCCTCAAGTTCTACAAGCTCGAAGTCGACGACATTCTCGTAATTTTCGACGACCTCGACTTGCCGGCAGGACAGCTTCGGCTGCGTGAAAAAGGCAGTGCAGGCGGGCATAACGGAATGAAATCGATTATTGCCCACGTGGGGACACAGGAGTTTAAACGGGCAAAAATCGGAATTAATCGTCCGCTGCCAGGGAGAAGTGTAAGCGATTACGTCCTGGATGACTTTTCGAAAGCGGAGCGCCCGTACATTGACGAAGCGATCGAACTGGCGGCCAAAGCCAGCGCGATGTGGACCAAAGAGAGCTTTGTTAACGTGATGAACCACTTTAATTCCATCAAGACAGGCCGGCAATGACATCGTATGAGTTTCCACCATTTGGGTCATACTAGGCAGTAATTCGACCAGGGGGTGGGCTTGGTGAGCTATCGCTACGTTTGTCGTTGTTGCGGGATGAAAATTGTGGAATTCGATCAATCAGCAGTAAATGAGGTCCAATTGGGGCTCGATTCCTTGACCCCTGAGGAACGCCAACATATAATATCCAAAGAACAAGATGGGGATACGGTCATTCGCATCGTATGCGACTACTGCCGTGAAGCCTTTAATCAACATCCGGAGCTGTCGCTGATTGGAAGTCCTTTGCAATAACTGCGAAGGATGACAATACCGCAGGCAAGGGGTAGTTAATGGATACAGAGTACCAGGGAAAGGCTTGTACGGACAAGGCCTTGGCTTATGCAAAAGCTAAGGCTTATTTCCGCATGAGAGAAGGGCTGGAGAGGAGATTAATGGATGCAAGTCATCATAAATTCATTTAAAGAAGACGCTCACTTCGGGACGATCGTAACTGGGCTGTCGCGGGGGCTGAATGAGCAGCTCATCTCGGGATTGGCAGGGTCTTCCCGGCAGGTGATGATGGCCGCACTTTACCAGCAAGTGGGCAGGGCGATTTGCGTCGTTACGCATAACATGTTTCAAGCCCAGAAGGTATACGAGGATTTGACGGAGCTAATCGACAGTGAACAAGTGCTGCTGTTTCCGGGGAATGAACTGATCGGATCAGAGCTGGCCATCGCCAGTCCGGAAATGCTGGCACAGCGCATACACGTGTTGAACCGTTTAGCGAAAGGCTTTACGGGTATTTTAGTTTTGCCATTTGCCGGCATGCGCCGCCACGTCGTCCCCCCCAACGTGTGGAAAGATGCTCAGCTTACGCTTCACGTGGGTGAGGAGTTAAACATCAACGACTTTTTGAACCGGCTTGTCGGGCTTGGCTACGAGCGCGTGGAAATGGTCGAGCGCAAGGGTGAAGTCAGCGTCCGCGGCGGAATTATCGACCTGTTCCCGCTCGATTCGGAATGGCCTGTGCGGATCGAGCTGTTCGATGTCGACATCGATTCGATCCGGACGTTTGACATGGCTACACAGCGTTCGCACGATAAAGTAGACCAGTTTACCATCGGACCGGCCAAGGAGCTGATCGTACCTACTGAACGAATGCAGGAGTCGGCAGTCAGACTGGAAAGAAAACTGGGTGAGACGCTCGCGAAACTAAAAGACGGGGCAGCAAAAGAAAAGCTTTTGCAAAATATTGGCAGAGATATTGAGCTCATGCAGCAGGGACAGTGGATCAATCGTTTGCCGATCTATATATCCGCAATATACCCTGAACAGCAAAGTGTGCTCGATTATTTGCCAAGCGATGCCATCATGCTCATTGACGAGCCGGCCCGTGTCGTCGAGACGGCAACACAGCTCCAGAAAGAGGAGGCAGAGTGGCAGGCGGCCCGCATTGCCGAGGGTGAATTTATGGGGAACCTGACGTTCTCCTCTACGTATGAAGAGCTGGTTCTCCACCATCGCCGACAATTGCTGTATCTTTCACTCTTTTTGCGACAGACGCCGAAAACGCAGCCGCAAAATATCGTCAACATCAATTGCCGCTCGATGCAAAACTTTCACGGTCAGATGAACGTCTTAAAAAGTGAACTGGCCCGCTGGGTAAAAGGACATAACCAGATTCTGTTCGTCGCTGCCGACGTGGATCGGGCGAAGCGGCTGGAACGCGTCCTGCACGATTACGAAATGGAAGCCGACCTGCTGACGGGCGACGTCGAAAAGCTCCCGCCCGGACGTCCAACGATCATCATCGGGAATGTTCAAACCGGCTTCGAGCTGCCCATGAATCGATTGGTCGTCGTAACCGAGGGGGAAGTGTTTACAGCCAAGCAGCGCAAAGCTCGCAAAGTGCAGCAGACGATGAGCAACGCCGAGCGGATCAAAAACTATCTCGAGCTCAAGCCAGGCGACTACGTCGTGCACGTAAACCACGGCATCGGTAAATATCTGGGAATTGAGACAAAAGAAATACTCGGGATACACAAAGATTACTTGCATATCCGCTACGCCGGGGGCGACAGTTTGTTCGTCCCGATTGAGCAGATTGACCATGTGCAAAAATACGTGGCCAGCGAAGAATCAGAGCCGAAAGTCTACAGCCTTGGCGGCAACGAGTGGAAACGGGTCAAGACCAAGGTTCAATCATCGGTAAAAGACATTGCGGAGGATTTGATCAAGCTGTATGCTGCCCGGGAAGCCGCTGTCGGCTACAAATTTAACCCTGATACGCTGGAACAGCGCGAGTTTGAGGCCATGTTCCCGTACCAGGAGACGCCGGACCAATTGCGTGCGATCACAGAGGTGAAGGCGGACATGGAGAAGTCGCAGCCGATGGATCGCCTTGTCTGCGGGGATGTGGGCTACGGCAAGACTGAGGT
>CAMIVR010000225.1 GCA_946402065.1 uncultured Brevibacillus sp.
AGGACAACTTATCCCATCAATTGATGGACATTATGTATTAGCATTAACACCATTCTGTTAGAAACTATTCAAAACATAAAAGTTCCTAATATGTTTTTGGTCATTGAACTTCGATGATATTTGAGTCTCTCTTGTTGAAAAAAGTAGGCTCCGATATACTGGTTCTCATTATTATGTTCCGATACTCACAATTATAGGAACTTTACCCGGAGGGAATTGCCATGAAACGAATTTGGGAACTGGATGAATTGATTGAGCACTTTACGACCATGCGTTCGCCCCTGGTGTCAGCTACGCTGGTACTACCTCAACAACAGATCTCGACAAATTTAAACAATCGTTTAATACATAATCTGCAATGAAAATGTCAATGGAAAACAACTCTTCACTTAGTCGCTCTAACACCCGATATAGAAAATAGTGGAAACGATTTTAGCAAGAAGAGGAGAGTAAATCGTGCGAAAATCACCCTTGGATAAAATCTGGATAAAAGCTTCCGTGGCCTTTTTGTGCATATGCAGTGTAGCCTTTTCCGGTGCAGCCGTTCAGCCAGTCGGCGCTGCGAACCTGACAGCTTCGGTGCAAGGTGCAGCAAAAAATCACCAGCTGACGAAGCTCGCAGTAAATACAAAAACGCTCAAACTGACAAAGGGGAACAGTCAGCAGCTTCGACTGACGGCAACCTATTCGGACAAGACAACTGCAGATGTGACGAGTGCGGCGAAATGGAATTCGTCCGATGAAGATGTGGCGACAGTGGACGAAGGGCTGGTGAAAGCAGTTGACTCCGGCAAAGGGGAAATAACCGCCACCTATAAAGGAAAGAAGATCACCGTTCAAGTAGAAGTGGACATGCTCACCAAGCTTACGGTCGATCAGAAGAAGCTGACGCTTCGTCAAGGGGCGACTCAGCAATTAGTGGTAACGGCTACTTACTCGGACAAAACGACAGCTGATGTGACGGCAAAAACGAAGTGGAGCACAGCGGATCGCAAAATTGCTACGGTCGACAAAGGAATTGTCACAGCTGTCGGTTCCGGAAAGACGAACATAACGGGAGCGTACGGAAACAAAACGTTCACGATTCCTGTCGAAGTGGATATAGTCACCAGGCTTACCGTCGATGAGAAGAGACTGGCACTTCGCCAGGGGGCGACTCAGCAGCTGAAAGTAACGGCTGCATACGCGGACAAAACAACGGCTGATGTGACAGCAAAGACAGAGTGGAGTACAGCCGACAGAACAGTTGTTACCGTCGACAAAGGCGTTGTTACGGCTGTCGGACCCGGTAAATCGAAAATAATCGGGAAGTACGGAAATAAAACGGTAACCATTCCTGTCGAAGTGGACGCGGTCGCCAAGCTTACCGCTGATCAGAAGAAACTGACACTTCGCCAGGGGGCGACTCAGCAACTGACAGTAACGGCTACTTACTCGGACAAAACGACGGCTGATGTGACTGCCAAAATGGAGTGGAGCACAGCGGATCGTTCCATCGTTACGGTCGACAAAGGCGTTGTTACGGCTGTCGGTTCCGGCAAGTCGAAAATTATCGGGAAGTACGGCAGCAAAATGCTCACGATTCCTGTAGAAGTAGACACGATCAGCAGGCTGGAAGTAGATCCTAATGTGCTGCTCCTTGCTACAGGCGCCTCCCGGCAGTTGACAGTCACGGCGATTTATTCAGACGATTCAAAAGCCGATGTGACCGAAAAGGCTGAGTGGAAGTCTGCGGATGAGAAGATTGCGACTGTAGCAAAGGGGAAAGTGTCGGTAGTCGGTACAGGCAAGACGAAAATTACAGCGACCTATGCAGGAAAGACGGCCAGCACGAACGTGGAGAGTCTGGCGATTGCCAAGCTGGCGGTTGACCCGAGCAAAGTGACGATCAAGAAGGGTGAAACAAAAGCTTTGACTGCGACTGCTACGTATTCGGACAATACGACCAAGGACGTAACAGGCGAGGCGGAGTGGGTCTCTGCCAATAAATCGGTTGCAACCGTATCGAATGGGGTCATAACGGCACTGGAAGCGGGCAATACGACGATCGTTACCACTTTTGGCGGAAAAGTTGTAACGGTTGCGGTAGAGGTCAAATAGTGTGACGAATGCGGCACATGTCCCTGGATGACACGAGCACCTACACTTTTAAACAATGCAAGCAAAGCAACTCCCTCACCATAGTGGGGGAGTTGCTGATGTAATGAGCTGGTTTAAATCAAAAACATCGCTACGATGAGGGAAACGGCAGGCATGGGTGATGCGCACAGTTTAGGAGAGGGGAGAAACCGAAGCCGTTACTTTGCTGTAATGAAGCATCCGCCATACTTCCCACATTAAATGATGCGTGACGTGATCCAATTCTTCCGTACGCGTCAGCACCTTGTAGATACGCTCCATCAACCTCTCATATTCTTCTTCTGACAAATGCAGCTGCGGCATGGGCACCCTCCTTCCCTGCGAATCTGGCTGATCGTATTTTTCCCACTTTCCGCAAGGGTTATCACGAACGGTCGCACGCCAGAGAACTAGCTTTTTCTCGGCTTCTATGTCACTATTAATGAGGGTAAAAATGGTTCCTGTATACCGCTTAGTGAGAGGAGTTCTTGTAGACGATGAAGCCTGTTCACAGTCAAATCCAACGCAAAATTGAGAGCGCCATTCACCAGCTGGAAAAACGTTTTCTCGAACGCAGTGAATTGATCCGCCTGTTGTTTCTGGGGATCATGAGCGGCGAAAATGCTCTGTTGATCGGTCCGCCCGGAACGGCGAAATCCCAGCTTGCCCGAGCGATTTCTGAACTGTTCGGGTCAACGCACTGGTTCGATTATCTGTTGACGCGGTTTACTACGCCGGATGAAATATTTGGCCCTGTATCGCTGCAGCAGTTGAAGCAGGATCAGTACGTTCGCAAGACGCAAGGGTATCTGCCGGCAGCGCAATTCGCCTTTCTCGACGAAATTTTTAAAGCGAACAGTGCGATCTTAAACGCGCTGCTTTCCATCCTAAACGAACGCATTTATTTTAACGGCCGGGAAAAAGAACAGGTTCCGCTTTTGTTTCTGATCGCGGCTTCCAATGAATTGCCGGATGAAAATGAACAGCTGGCCGCCTTGTATGACCGGTTCCTCATTCGCTACGAAGTGCAGTACCTGACGAGCGCATCGAGCTATGAAGCCATGTTTGGCTTGCTGACGGAGCCGCTGCCTGCGATTTTTACGCAATACGATGTCAAGGACATTCAGGCTTCTGCCAAGAACGTCAGCATTCCGGAAGCGATCGTCTATTTTCTCTACCGCTTGAAGCAGGACATGGAAGAAAAAGAATTTGTCTTGTCCGACCGCCGCTGGAGCAAGATCGGACAAATCTGGAAAACGTCGGCCGCGCTTAACGGCCGCGACACGGTTTCGGTCTGGGATACTGTTTATACGCCGCATCTCTTGTGGGATGTACCGGAGGATTTGGCGGTGCTAAAAGAGCTGTTCGATCAGCGTTTTAAAGAGCTGCTCAAGGCAGAGTCGAGTCGTGAACTGCCGCTGGGCCATTTTGAACAGATCACCCAAAAATGGCTGGACAAGGAAAAAGAGCTGCACGCGTTCCAGTTTAAAAAAGAGATCGGCGAAAAGATGGGCAGAGAGGCTGCCGAACGCTTCAAGACAATGATCGAACGATGCAGGCAGGAGGTCGAGGAAGCAGCACGCGAATTGAAGCAACAGCTTCTCGCCTGGCAGCAGACGGAGAAGGAGCTGGTATCGTTTATCCGGCAAAAGAATTACCTGATTGAACATCCGGAAAAGTACACCGTCACGTATGCGCATCTGCGGATTGAAGGAGAACGGCTCTTGCAATTGCTGCAAGGCCTGTACCGGACGATTTTTGACCGGGAGATTCCTGGAGCGGATTACGATTATACGCTGTAGCGATTCGCGAGACGAGCAAGTAAATGAAGGTGTACACACTGTTCGCATTCAAGGATACACCATCAAGACATCTCAGCGTAATATGCATTGCCCTGGCACGATCGATTCGACTACACCCAGTTGACAGGCAGGTGGACACTTGTGATCATACGCTGCAATCGAGTTGATCGTTACGTATTTGACGCCTACTTCCATTCTTCCCAGCTTGCCAAGGAGTGGGTCGAGGAGGCCAAACGGAGCGCGCCGTGGTTTGAGCGTGAGCTGTTTGCGGATTTTTTCCTCTGCTTCTATCTGATGAAGCCAGAAATTGATGAAACGGTGGAAGCGACTCCTTTTCATAAATGGATGCTGAGAGCATTGCTCCGGCAGTATTTTTACCAAACGATTCACCCGAAGACGGTCAACCGCGAGAGTGCAGCTTTCAAAACGTCGATCAAAGCGCTGATGTGGTTGACACAGACCTTTGCGGAAGAGGTAAAGCGCAAGGAAGTGGACCAATCCCTGTTCATGCCAGGAATAGCCGACAGGCAGGGGCAGCAGGGAGAAGAGCAGACTGCATTGATCGAGCGTCTGTCTGATAAGCAAATCAGACAGCTGCAGAACGTCGGCTACACGCTGCAGCAAGGCAAGCAGCTCGTCGAAGAAAAGCAGGCGGCTAGTGACAACAAGCCGCTCGTTCGCGCTGAAATACAGTCACTCAAGCTGCGCATCGAAGAACTGCAAGGCGAGATGCGAACGGCTTTTAGCAAGCGGGCGAAAATCCAGCAAAAACTGAAAAAAGCAGAGGACGAGCTGCAGCAGCGCGAAAAGCAGTACGACAGGCTGGTTCGGCAGGAGCGGGCGACGATGAATACGCTGGAGCAAGAGCTGGGCGAGTGGCTTGAGCAATCGCTGCAGCAATCGCTGGAGCCGGAAGAAGCGGAAAGCCAGTTTTTGCACGAGCTATTGCAAGCCAGCCAGCGTTTCGCCAATCGGCGCTGGGGCAGCGAGCTTGGCAAACTCCGCCGCCAGACGTTTGAGCAGTATTTGCATTGGGTGGACAAGCTGAAGCGTCACCCGGATTTGCTTCGTTTCTTGCAGGAAGTGGGGCGGAATGTCCAGCACTTTCGCGTGAAGCGCAAGGAGCTGCGAGCCCAACACGTCCCGGAAGAGTATTACGATCTGCGCCAGTCTGCCGACATCGGCCATCTGTTGCCCAGTGAGGCGGTCCTGCTGGCCGATCCCGATTTCGAGATGTATTTCATGCTCAAATGGATGGAGCAAAAGCTGTTAACGTACGATACCATTGGCTGGATTGAGGAGCCGCCGAAAGGGCCGGTCATCTGCATGCTGGACACGTCCCATTCGATGCGCGGCGGCAAGCTGCGGCTGGCGCAAATTTTCGTCATGACCTTTGCCGCGTTGAGCTTGCTGGAGCGGCGCGACTTCTTGCTCTTGCTGTTCGGGGCCAAAGGTGAGCTCATCGAACAGCCGCTGTATTACAAAAGGCCCAATTGGCCAGCTTTTTACGCATTGTCGCAAATGGCGTTTGGCGGTGGCACGCACTTCGACGCGCCGATGAAACGCGGCTTGGAGATCGTTTCGGCGAATAGCCGTTTTCGCGGCGCTGACTTCGTCATGGTCACCGATGGCATCGGGCAGATCTCTTCCTATGTGCAAGCGATGCTGGCGGAAGCCGGAAAAAGCAAGCAGTTGAGACTACACAGCCTGATCGTCGGCTCTGCCCGCCAACATCTCGTCCAGACGTATGACATCCTCGGGGTCTCGCATCAGGTGAGGTTCGCCACGACGTGGGAGACCACAGAAGAGGTCAATACCGGCTTGCTGCTGGACGTTTTTACGCCTTGATCGCATTTGGTTGGAGATGAAGGGATGTAAACCGACATGGAATGGCTAGGTCTTTGTTTTTTACTCGTCTGGGTGATCCTGATTTTGTTAGGATTGCCTGGGCTGATTGCGATTACTCAGCTGCGTCTGCCAAGCGCACAGGAAATGAGTGCAAGCGACAGCGAGGCGTGGCCGACTGTCTCGATTGTGGTCGCTGCCTGCAACGAGGAACGCAGCATTGCTGCTGGGCTTGGCTCGCTGCTCGCGCTTGATTACCCGGATGTGGAAATCATTGCGATCAACGACCGCTCTACGGATCGGACAGGCGCGATTATCCGCGAGCTTGCCTGTCGAGAACCGCGGCTGCGCTGTCTCGATATCGATGCGCTTCCCGCAGGCTGGCTAGGCAAAAACCATGCCCTGCACCAGGGGGCAAAGGCAGCGCACGGCGAGTGGCTGCTTTTTACCGATGCCGACGTCGTGTTTCACCCACTGGCCCTAAAGCTCGCCATCCGGCACGCAAAAACGGCCAAGCTCGACCATCTCGCGCTTGCGCCAAAAATGAAGGCCAAAGGACTGCTGCTGCAAAGTCTTGTCTTCCTGTTTATGTTTAACCTGATGCTGTTTTTTCGCCCCCAATACGCCAAGTATGCATGGTCGACCGCGCATATGGGCGTCGGCGCGTTCAATCTGATCAAAAAACAGGTCTACGAGGCGATTGGCACGCATGAGGTCATCCGGATGCGTCCGGACGACGATTTAAAACTGGGGCATCGAGTGAAGCAAATGGGGTTTCGGCAAGATTTTGCCATTGCCGATTCACTGCTTGCGGTTGAATGGTACTCATCGATTGGGGAGATGGTCCGCGGTTTGGAGAAGAATACGATGGCACCGTTTGAATACCGGGTGCCCTTGCTGCTCGTCGGATTGATTCCGTTGACCATGTTTTACTTGCTGCCGTTTGTCGGGCCGTTCCTCACCGGTGGCTGGGGGAGAACCGTCTATCTGGCCATGCTGGTCATCGTCTTTCTCTACTTCAGCTTGCATGAGCGATTCGCCCCGATTTCCATCGTCCACTTCTTGCTCTTCCCCCTCAGCGTACCGCTGCTGATTTTTGCCCTGGCCAGAGCTGCTCTGCTGACGTGGCTGCGCAAAGGGATTGTCTGGAGAGGGACTTTGTACCCCCTGCACGCTTTGCGAAGCTCAGAGGGAGCGAAGAGCAACAAAAAATAAACGGACCGGCATTATGGACCGAATATATAAAGCAGCGGGTTCACGACGAAGCTTCATCGTGAACCCGCTGCTTTTTTGGTCGATAAGAATTTATAAAAATTCTTATCGACATAAGCGCAACTAA
>CAMIVR010000226.1 GCA_946402065.1 uncultured Brevibacillus sp.
ACGAATACTAATCGGTCGAGGACTTATCCACACAATAAAGATGCAGATTGTCTGCCGAAGACGTTAACGTCTTGTCGGATCAAGGGCGTTTGCACATCCTTAGCGAATTGCGTATCCAGTTTTGAAGGTACAAACGAGGAAGCTTCTATAAGAAGCTTTTTTTGTTTTTAGCCTAGAATTATTTGTATCAAGTAGAAAAATGATGCACAAAGAGAAAGGCAAGAAATGTGCGTTACTTGATATACTAAGATATGAACCCCTTGCAGGGAAACATCTACCGCCTGATTGGTGTTGCATTCGAGATATAGACAAGACAAAGGGAGGGTGAACGTGGGAAAAATAATAACCACCATGGGGTACTTGGCCCTTCTGCTCACAAGCCTAAGCATGGTTGGCTGCACAACCGATTCCATCGCCGTCTTCAGAGAAGCCAATCCGGAAACAACCAGCTCAGTGACAGCCAATGAACAAAAGAATGCCCAAGGTTCGCTCATGTCCGCTGCAGAATGGACAGATGACCAACTCCTCTTCACTCCTGACCAGCTGGAGAAAATGAAAATACCGGTTGAAGCAAAGGGCATTTACCTAACAGGTCGTTCGGCCGGGAACAGCAATTTTCAACGCCTGCTCCAATTCGTCGTTTCTACGGAGTTAAACGCGATGGTGATTGATGTAAAGGAGGATGAAGGACGAGTTACATATAAATCGGGAGTTCCGGTTGTCAAAGAGGTTGGTTCCGACAACACGGTGTTTATTCAAGATGTGGACAGCGTTGTGCAAACATTGAAGGAAAACCATATTTATCCAATTGCCAGAATCGTCTGTTTTAAAGACCCATTTTTAGCAGGAAAAAAAACAGACTGGGCAATGCATAAAAAAACCGGTGGAGTCTGGTCTGACAAAAAGGGAACTGTCTGGATTGATCCGTATCGAAAAGAAGTATGGGATTACAACATTGCCATTGCCAAAGAAGCGGCCCAAAAGGGTTTTAAAGAAATTCAATTCGATTATGTGAGATTCCCTGATAACGGCAAAAAAATTGATGCTGAAGTAGCGTTTCATGAACAGAACGGCAAAGAAAAACAGCAAGTGATCGCTGACTTTTTAGCGTATGCAAAGGCAGAGCTGGCGCCCTTTAACGTATACATCTCAGCGGACGTATTTGGCCTCGTGCCATCCGTATCCGACGATATGGGGATCGGGCAGAAATGGGAAATGGTCAGCCCCAATGTCGACTACATCAGTCCGATGACCTATCCGTCACACTATGCGAACGGAACGTACGGATTGCGGGTACCGGATGCAAAACCGTATGAAACGATTCTGCATTCGGTAAAGGACGCGCAGCAAAAAAACGCAGGGTTGGAGCAGAATCAGATAAAATCTGCAGCAATCCGACCATGGTTGCAGGATTTTACTGCCCGGTGGGTTAAGGGGCATATCCCTTATGGTCCTGCTGAAGTATCCGCCCAAATAAAAGCAGCCAAAGATTTAGGAGTGGACCAGTACTTGATCTGGAATGCCGGAAATACGTATAGCCAGGCTGCCTGGCCAAAGCGGTGACAAAACAAAATACAGCTGCACATCGCACTAAAGCAACAACAACACGGATGCATCGATTACGTGTTGTTGTTTTGCATTGCCTGAAAAATGATCGTTGGATATAAAGCTTGGTGAACGTCCAAAAACCGTTCGACGAGGTACAGTTCGGCATAGGAATGAGAGAGAACGAGCTCTCCCCAGCTCTCCGTTTCGTATCTGCACAACATCCCCAACAGGTAAAGCAGCAGATAATGGGACGCCCACGCAGGTGTAGGCGGTACGTCGTCAGGATGATTCCAGAAACGCATCTCGGAGGACGTGAGGGCAAACAGCGGATGGCGCTCGATCGATTGATTGTTTTCCAACCGATACACGATTGACCTGTTCCCTCGTTGTTCCACCGGTGAAAGTGGTTCACCAGGTGCAAATTGCATCCCGTCAGGCGCAAGCCGGTTCAAATAGTGCAGGAAAGTGTCTGTGGAGTAGGCCAGAACCCCTTCCGTGCAGTGGGGAAAAATCAATGTCTGCCTGTGGCTTTTATGCTGTAGCGGAACCCAGTAGCCTTTTTCCACGACTTTTGCATAGTCAACCGAGAGTTCGGGCAAACAGGAAAAGAGCTGTTTCATTGTGTACCGCTCCTGAAGCGGTGCGAGCCCAAAGGCTTTGGCTGCTTCTGCAAACAGCCCCTCCTTTTGTGGACGAGCTTCATCCTCCAAAAGATGAAAAGGGGTCTTCTTAATTTTTCGCGTCGTGACACCGTGCTGCAGCATCCGGCTATTTTGGGGGTACAGCGGATTGTTGACGAGCAGAACACCCTTCAGTAAATTCATGCAACCGTAAAACAACAACAAGGGTCGAATCATCAAATCTACACGTGCGGCAGCTTCATAGTAGTGTCGAGCTTGTTTGCACGTATATAAAAAACGTGAGCTTAGCTGGAAAGCGTAACGCTCCGGTCTCTCTACCCCATTCCGCTGGTATGCTTCCGTCAAGAATTTCCGGGCAGTAGGTTCCGATTCAAGGTATCGCAACGGATCCCACGCGTTTTGCATAAGCACAGCACCACCTGTAATTTTCGGAATAAACGAAAATCTTAGTTTCCCTTTCGGTATTAACTGGTATATTCCCCAAAATAAACGAACAATATAAGCCTTCCTTGACATGAAATTGAGTGTTTTGTTAAACTGGCGATAAACATTTTGGGGCGAAAGGGGAACCAAGTTGTGTGGGAAAACAAGTTTGTAAAAGAAGGTTTGACTTTTGACGACGTGCTGCTGATTCCGGGTAAATCGGAGATGCTTCCACGTGACGTTGATGTTACGACTACGCTAAGTGCGTCCGTTAAGCTTAGTATTCCGTTGATCAGCGCTGGGATGGACACCGTGACCGAATCTGCTCTGGCGATTGCGATGGCTCGTCAAGGTGGCATCGGCGTTATTCATAAAAACCTGACGATTGAACAACAGGCGGGAGAGGTTGACCGGGTAAAGCGTTCGGAGAGTGGTGTCATTACCAATCCTTTCTCCCTGACACCAGACCGCAGCGTGTCCGATGCCGATGCACTGATGGGCAAATACCGGATTTCAGGCGTACCGATCGTCGATGAATCGAATCACCTGATCGGTATTTTAACGAACCGCGACCTGCGTTTTGTCCACGATTTTTCTACCCCGATTGACCAAGTAATGACGAAAGAGAACCTCGTTACAGCACCGGTTGGCACAACATTGCAGCAGGCAGAGGCGATTCTGCAGAAGTACAAGATTGAAAAGCTGCCGCTCGTTGATGATAATAACGTGCTGAAAGGCTTGATTACGATTAAGGATATTGAAAAGGCTATCCAGTATCCGAATGCGGCCAAAGACAGCCAAGGACGTTTGCTCTGCGGAGCTGCGGTCGGAGTCTCTGCCGATACGTTCGAACGCGCGGCAGCCTTGGTTGCGGCAGGGATCGATTTGCTGGTTGTCGATACAGCACACGGACACCATTCCAATGTGCTCAATACAGTAAAACATCTGCGTGCACTGTACCCTGATTTGACCATTGTCGCAGGGAATGTGGCGACAGGGGAAGCGACGCGCGACCTGATTGAGGCTGGTGCCTCGGTCGTAAAAGTCGGGATTGGACCGGGTTCCATTTGCACGACGCGGGTTGTCGCCGGAATCGGCGTACCGCAAATCACAGCGATCTACGATTGTGCCAACGTAGCCCGTGAATACGGCATTCCAATTATCGCAGACGGCGGCATTAAATACTCCGGCGATTTGCCGAAAGCGATTGGCGCCGGTGCTTCTGCCATCATGATCGGCAGCTTGTTTGCCGGAACGGAGGAAAGCCCGGGAGAATTTGAGATTTTCCAAGGGCGGAGATTTAAAGTATATCGCGGCATGGGATCGATCGGTGCGATGAAAGCGGGCAGCAAAGATCGTTACTTCCAGGAAAACGAACAAAAATTGGTTCCGGAGGGCATTGAAGGACGCGTTCCATACAAGGGTCCCTTGGCAGATGTGGTGTACCAGCTGATCGGTGGACTGCGCGCCGGCATGGGGTATTGCGGTACGAAAACCATTGAAGAGTTAAAGACAAATTCACAGTTTGTCCGCATTACAGGTGCCGGATTGCGTGAGAGCCATCCGCACGATGTACAGATTACCAAAGAATCACCAAACTACTCATTATCGTAAATAATGCAACCCTCTTCCTATATTTGTAATGGAAGGGGGGTTTTTAAACTTGTCTTATTTTATGGTAAACTTAGGTGTGTTTGTTCATAAAACAGAGAATGATGAAATGGGAGAGTGATACATAATGATGCAGAGATGGGCGAGACTACTTATAGGAATTTACATTACTGTAGCCATCCTCAGTTCATCGTTGCTGGGGGGAGCTTCGCAGGCGTTGGCTGCGGAAGCCCAACCAAACCTCGATCTAGCGGTCAATTCAGCGATCCTTGTAGAGGCGAGCACAGGGAAAATTCTTTACATGAAAAACCCGGACGTACCATTGCCGCCTGCGAGTATGACCAAAATGATGACGGAATACCTGATCATGGAGGCGATCAAACAAAAGAAAATTACATGGGAAGAGAAAGTACCCGTCAGCGAATACGCGTTTTATATCGCCAAGAAGCCGGATTCGTCCGGAGTCTACCTCAACATGGGGGAAGAGCATACGGTTAAGGAATTGTACAAAGCCATGGCGGTTGCCTCAGCGAACGATGCAACCGTACTGTTAGCCGAAAAAGTCGGCGGCAACGAAGCCAACTTTGTCAGCATGATGAATCAAAAAGCACAGCAGCTGGGCATGAAAAACACATTCTTCGTGACGTCTGCGGGATTGCCCGCGAATGAACTCGGACCGTACTCTCCGTCTTCAACGCAGAAGGATAACGTGATGTCCGCGCGCGATGCGGCCATTCTTGCCAGGGCGGTTATCCGCGATTACCCGGAAGCATTGGAGATTTCCAAAATGCCGGGAATCGTCTTCCGTCAAGGAACCAAGGGTGAAATGAAAAAATCCAACTACAACAAAATGCTTGCCGGCTTGGGTGCGGCATACCCGGGTGTAGACGGATTAAAAACCGGCTCGACCAATGAAGCCGGATGGTGCTTTACGGGTACGGCACAGCGCGACGGCATGCGGCTGATCAGCGTTGTCATGGGGGCGAAAAGCGATTTAAAACGCTTTGCTGAAACCAAAAAGCTGTTTGACTACGGATTCAGCACGTACAAGCTGGTAAAAAAACAGGCGAAAGACTCGCCGATTGCCGGGCACGAAACGGCTCCTGTGAAAAAAGGGGTGGAGCTGGAAGTACCGGCTGTGCTGGCTAACGAAGCAACTGTATTGACGAAAATCGGCGAAGAGAACAATTACAAGCCAATTGTTACTGTAGAAGAGCTAACCGCCCCCGTAAAAAAAGGGCAGACGGTCGGACGAGTAGCCTTCCAGGCAGAAGGGGCGACCGAGGCAGACTACCTGCAGTCGGATGATTTCCAAAAAGGCGGGATCAATCTCGTTGCCGGGCAGGATGTAGAGGAAGCGAGCTGGATTCGCATGTTCTTCAGAAGCATTCTCCAATTTTTCAGCAACATTTTCCACAGCATCGTCGGATAAGAAAAACTGGATGAATTAATCCTAGTAAATTGGTTGTATTTTTTGCCTGAAGTATTTACAATGAGTAGTAAGTTGTGAACAGCAATAATGATACTAATTTCCAGAAGAATTGATCAGGAGGCTTTTACAATGGTGGAAGTTGGAACGTCTCGTGTAAAGCGTGGTATGGCAGAAATGCAAAAGGGCGGCGTCATCATGGACGTTGTAAACGCTGAGCAGGCAAAAATTGCGGAAGCTGCTGGTGCTGTAGCAGTAATGGCACTTGAGCGCGTCCCTTCCGACATTCGTGCTGCCGGCGGCGTAGCGCGTATGGCTGATTTGAGCATCGTTGAAGAGGTGCTGAAGGCGGTATCCATTCCAGTCATGGCGAAAGCGCGTATTGGTCATTTCGTTGAGGCGCGTGTACTGGAGTCCATGGGTGTTGACTACCTCGACGAAAGTGAAGTATTGACACCTGCGGATGAAGTGTATCACATCAACAAAAAAGAGTTTACTGTGCCATTTGTCTGTGGTGCCCGTGATTTGGGAGAAGCACTTCGCCGTATCGGCGAGGGTGCATCGATGATTCGGACCAAGGGCGAACCGGGAACAGGAAACATCGTGGAAGCCGTTCGTCACATGCGGACGATGCAATCGCAAATTCGCAAAGTGCAAAGCATGTCCTATGATGAGCTGATGGCTGAAGCGAAAAACCTCGGAGCGCCGTATGATCTGCTCGAGTACGTACACCAGAATGGCAAGCTGCCTGTCGTGAACTTTGCTGCTGGCGGAGTAGCAACCCCATCTGATGCCGCATTGATGATGCACCTGGGTTCGGATGGCGTGTTCGTAGGTTCCGGTATCTTTAAGTCCGATAACCCGGAAAAATTCGCTCGTGCCATCGTCGAAGCAACGACTCATTACACCGATTACGAATTGATTGCCCGCGTGTCCAAAGGCTTGGGTACTGCGATGACCGGTATTGAGATCTCGAAAATTCGTGAAGATGACCGTATGCAAGAGCGCGGCTGGTAAGGTGAGCAAAATGAAAATAGGTGTACTAGCCTTGCAAGGAGCCGTCGCTGAACATCTCCGCATGCTGGAGAAGGCAGGAGCGTCTGCTGTACCGGTCAAGAAAGTGGAAGAACTGGAAGATTTGGACGGTATCGTAATCCCGGGCGGCGAAAGCACGACCATCAGCAAATTAATGCATAAGTACGGTTTTATGGAAAAGCTGCGTCAATTCGGCGAAGCGAAGAAACCGATGTTTGGAACCTGTGCCGGCGCTATTTTACTGGCCAACCGAATCAATGGCCAGGACGATGCGCATCTCGGCGTCATGGATATGAAAGTAGAACGCAATGCTTTCGGGCGGCAAAAGGAAAGCTTTGAAGTTACGATGCCGATCCAGGGGGTCGCTGCCGATTTCCCGGCCGTGTTTATC
>CAMIVR010000227.1 GCA_946402065.1 uncultured Brevibacillus sp.
CTCATTATGAATTTGTATAGCTATTATAAGTAATCGAATAAAATCATTAACTCGGAAATGTCAGACTTTCTTTTGTACAAAATACAGGCAAAGGGAACGCAACATTTTCCAGTAGGAAAATGGAGGTAACTGTGTAAAATAGCATTCCAATTTTTAAGGGAGTTATCTTGTTAAACCAGAATTCAATATCGAACTACCTGAACCAAAAATTAGGTTATATTTGAGCACAGCATTTCAGTAAGTACAAAGGTTCATAGATTTTTTGGTACGGGTATTTCAAGCGTTACCCATTCTTGCCTAAGCATCAATCATCCATCAGGCACTGGGTATCTCCTATAATGGTTCTGTTGCCCCGCTCCCGCCCTTAGAATCTATCGCAACTGTTTCCACACTCACCACGATAGGGACGGT
This sequence comes from uncultured Brevibacillus sp., assembly GCA_946402065.1. GTDB lineage: Bacteria > Bacillota > Bacilli > Brevibacillales > Brevibacillaceae > Brevibacillus_D. The sequence goes on from CAMIVR010000227.1 coordinate 412, forward strand.
GGAGGGGATGACAAATGAACAAAGTAGAACGATTGTTCAAAGGTACAGATACACTGGAGAAAGCACTGATTTTTGTCTTGAATGGACAAATTGACAAAATTGCGGTAGCCGCTTACGATGGGGACAAAGCGAATACTTCCCCTTCTTGCTTAGGTAAAGAAGGGTCGGTGAACTAACATGAGAGTAGCTATTTACGCTCGTGTCAGCACAAAGAAAGAAGAACAGAAAAACAGTCTGGAGAATCAAATTGCCTATGCGACTGATTTAATTGTTCGCAATGGTTGGACGGTAGCGGGTCGTTATATTGATGACGGGATTAGCGGGGCTACGATCTCCAAGCGTAAAGAACTCCAACGGTTGTTGGAGGATGCACGGAAGAAGAAGTTTGATGCAATTGTCGCTAAATCCGTTTCCCGTCTTGGCAGAAATACGGTTGAAAACCTCCAAACTGCTGCTGAAATTGAGGGGCTGGGAATCCGGCTAATACTGCCAGAAGATAATTATGATTCAGCTACTAGAAGTTCCAGCAAGTTAATGTTTAACCTGAAAGCTGTACTTGCGGAAGAAGAATGCGCAAAATTTTCGGAGCGCATCAAATTGGGCAGACAAGCAAGTGCCAGACAAGGCAAGTATCAGGCTTCCCTCCCCGCCCTTGGCTATAAGCGAAATGACAAAGGGGAACTTGTAATTGATGAGGAGCACGCTGAAACGGTCAGAAAAATCTTTCATCTTTATCTACATGAAGGATGGGGCTGGTTTAAGATCAGCAATTATCTGAGTGATAATGGTGTGCCGACTCCCCGATCAGTTTCGGGTGCAAGCAATGCGGGGGTTAGATGGCATCAAAGCAGTGTAAAGACGATACTGAAAAACATCATCTACACCGGAACAATTGTCCAACACTGTGAAGAAACTGTTGATTTTATCACCAAGAAGCGTAAAAGGGTTGACGCTGAGAAACAGATCATCCATCACCGCCCCGAACTTGCCCTTATCACAATGGACGAGTATCAAGCAGTTCAGGAAAGAATGCGGATTAAAGGCAAAAACAAAAGCAACGGTCAGGAAAGCCTATTTGCTCATATTGCTGTTTGTGCTGATTGCGGTAAGGGCATGACGTTTCGTAAAGATCGGGGCAAGGAAGGGGCTTATGTTTGCGGGGGCTACGTAAAACATACTTCATCCTTTTGCTCCTCTCACCTTATCAAAGAACCTGTACTGTTGGGAATGGTTAAAGATGACCTGCGGGAACTCATCAGTAGCAACGTAAAGCTGGACAGGCTTTACAGCGTTCTAAATGGCGAATTAAACCTTCACCAGAGCAATTTCAAGAAGGAATTACAGAAGGTTAATAATCGCCTTTCTCAGCTAAACGATGAGTTTCAGGGGTTACTACAACTTTACGCTCGAAAAGCCGTCAGTATCGAACAATTTACCGTTCAGAATGAGCGCATTCAAACAGAGCAGGGTAAACTAGCCAAGCAGAAAGCAGAATTAGAATCACAGCAAGAAGCCAAGAGACATACAGACGATCATCTTCGTGCCTTTAAGCGTCAGATTGATAAGTTTGCAAGGCTAGACATTGAGGATGAGCGGGTTATGAAACAACTGCTTCAAACACTTATCCATAAGATTGAAGTCCATAAGGATGGTTCAATCAAAATTCACTACAACATCACCCGCCCCCACTTGATCGGGGCGTGAGAAAAAGAGGGGCTTATTCGTCTGCCCCTCGTAATTTTAGTAACACTGAGCACTCCACATGCCCCGTCCACGGAAACATATCCACCGGCTGCACCTCAACCACCCGGTACCTCTCCGCAAGCACTTTCAAATCCCTGGCCAGCGTCGACGGATTGCACGACACATACACCACCCGTTCCGGCTGCATCTGCAGGATCGTGGCGAGCAGCGCCTCGTCACAGCCCTTCCGTGGCGGATCGACCACGATCACATCGGCGCGAATCCCCTGCTCCTTCCACGCGGGAATCACGACTTCAGCCGCGCCAACAGCAAACGTCACGTTCGCAATCCCGTTCAGCACCGCATTGCGGTTGGCATCGGCAATCGCTTCCGGGACGATTTCCACACCGTACACGTGTGCCGCCCGCTCCGCCAAAAACAGGGAAATCGTTCCGATCCCGCAGTAAGCGTCAATCACCGTCTCCTGCCCGCTCAAGCCGGCATACTCCAGCGTCTTGTTGTACAGCACTTCCGTCTGCACAGGGTTCACCTGGTAAAACGACCGCGCCGAGATGGCGAACTTGACATTGCCGATGTAATCGTAGATCACATCTTCGCCCCAGAGCGTGAACGTCTGCTCGCCAAAGATGACGTTGGTCCGGTGGTGATTGATATTCTGCACGATGCTCTTCACCTGCGGCAATTCTTGGCGTATCAATGCAACGAGCTGCTCCCGTTCGGGAATAAACGCTTCGGTGGTGATCAGCACGACCATGACATCGCCTGTCTTTACCCCTACCTTGGCGACGACATGCCGGAGCAGGCCGGTATGCTTCGCCTCGTCGTACACCGGGATGTGCAGGCGCCCGGCCAGTCGCTTAACCGTAGCGACGACGGCATCGTTCGCCTCGTGCTGGATCAGGCAGGCCTCAATATCGACAATCTCATGGGAGCGCTCCGCGTAAAATCCGCCGACGATCATGCCGGCTTCCATCCCGATCGGCACTTGCGCCTTGTTGCGATACCGCCACGGGTCTGCCATGCCAAGCGTGGGATGAACCTGCACCGCTCCGTCTCCGTCCACGGCAAAGCCGCCGATGCGGGCAAGATTGTCCTTGACGATCTGCTGTTTATGGCGAAGCTGCTCGGCGTACGCCAGATGCTGCAGCGAACAGCCGCCGCAGCGGTGAAAGACCGGACAGGGCGGCTCCACGCGCAGCGGACTCTCCTGTACGATCTCCTGCAGCTGGGCGAAGCCGTAGCTCTTTTTGGCATGCTCTACCTTTGCCGTTACGACTTCACCGGGCAGCGCCTGCGGGACAAACAATGTGTAGCCGTTGTAGCGTCCAACCCCGGCACCTTCGTGATTGAGCCCGGTGATCTTCAATTCGACGACCTGGTTGAGCTGAACCGGATAGCTCTTCTCGCTGGCTGTCCGCCCGATATCTGTTTGGGTGGGGCGCTTTTTTCCGGCAGCTTGCTGCCCGCTGCGCTCGGCATGCCGCTTGCCCGCTTTGTTGTTGTGTTGATGCTGTCGCTTCTGCTTTGTTGACTTGGTCACCAGCTTTATTCTCCTTCTTCCTTCAAATCTCTTTTTTGCTTGGCACATAAGCTTTATGCCCTGTTACAATGAACCAGGCTGCTATGCTGTACCGTCTACTCGATCGCAGGTCTCTTCTGCATTTCACTGCTTGCCAAATACACCTTACGGCACAAACACTTCCAAATGCCCCGGCAATGCCTGACATTCACACGGCAGCTGCCCGCCCAGCTCTCCGTCCAGATTCAGCTGGACGAGCTGGTCATCCTTCGACGTCGCTTTGATATACCCCGACTGAAAGTAAATCACGTTGGGGTCTTTGATGTGCTCGCCGCGGATCGCCAGTGTCGCCAAGCGAATAAACTCGGGCAAATTCGTCTTTTTCAGCACGATGCAATCGAGCTTGCCATCGGACAGGCTGGCCTTGGGCGCAAGCCGGTTAAAGCCGCCGACAGAATGGCTGTTGGCGATGAGAAACAGCATGATTTCTTCATTGACAATGACTTTCTCGCGCGTCTCGATGCGCATATGTGTCGGATGCAGGGACGGCAGCTTTTCGATGCCTTTTACATAATAGGCGAGCTGACCGAGCATCGTTTTCAGCTTGCTCGGCACTTCATAGGTCAGGTTGGTCAGCGACCCGCCGCCAGCGATATTGATAAAATACTTGTTGTTAATCCGTCCCAGGTCGATTCGCTTCGTCTTCCCCTTGCTGATTACATCGCAGTTGCGGTTAAGCGACTTGGACAAGCCGATTGCGCGGGCAAAATCGTTGCTCGTGCCGCACGGGATAATGCCTAGTGTCGGGCGGTTTCGCTTCTCCGCGATGCCATTGACGACCTCGTAGATCGTGCCGTCTCCGCCTGCGGCGATAATGACGTCAAAGCCGCGCGCAACGGCCCGCTCAGCCTCTCTGGTCGCGTCGTACTCGCCTTTCGTCGCATAGGTCGAGGTTTCCAGACCTGCCTGCTCCAGACAATCCAATATATCCGGTAAATGTCGGCGGATGATTTCCCGTCCCGACGTCGGGTTGTAGATTAGACGTGCTTTTTTCACGCTCTTCCCTTCTTCCGTTTCAAACACTCTGCAAAAACACTTCACTATCCATCATATCCTGTATAGCCAATTTTGGGAATCGCTATGCCGTTTTCCGCATGGTAAGATTAATGAAATCGTTTTTCCATGAATACACTGTAAGATAGGTCGATCAGGCACATCTTGCTGGAAAAGAAAGGAGGACAAGCGAAATGAGCACGCGATTGGTGATGGGCGTAGACATCGGCGGTACCTCGATTAAGGCCGCACTGCTGGACAGCAGCGGAACGATCTTGTCCAAACGGGAAGAACCGACTCCCGTCTCGCTCGGTGAAGACGGCGTCATTGCCCGCGTCGGTGAAATCGCTGTCCGACTATTGGAAACGAACCGGCTGGACACACATCATCTTGCCGGAATCGGCGTAGGCGTACCGGGGGCAGTAAATGTGCAGGCCGGGGTCGTATACCATGCGGTGAATCTGGGCTGGAAGGAGACGCCTCTGCGTGAGAAGCTGGAAGCCTATCTTGGCATCCCTGTTCTTGTCGACAACGACGCCAACATTGCAGCGCTGGGGGAAATGTGGAAAGGTGCCGGCCAAGGTACGACTGATCTGATCGCGATCACGCTTGGCACCGGCGTCGGCGGCGGAGTCATCGTCAACGGACAGATTATTCACGGGGTCAACGGCGCCAGCGGTGAGATCGGCCACATGACCATGGTCCCGAACGGCGGCCCACCGTGTAATTGCGGCAAAACCGGCTGTCTCGAGTCATACGCCTCTGCTACCGCCATCATCCGCGCAGGGACGAAACGGGCGCAAAGCGGCGAGAGCGCATTGTTGTCCCGCCTGCTCGCAGCCAACGGCTCCCTTGAGGCAAAAGATATTTTTGCCGCCGCCCAAGCCGGTGATGAAGCAGCGCTTGCGATCGTCGATGAGGCCGCATTTTACCTCGGGTTAGCCTTATCCCATCTGGCCAACGTACTGAATCCGGGGAAAATCGTGATCGGCGGCGGCGTTGCTGCTGCGGGAGAGTTTTTGTTTTCCCGGGTGCGGACATCCTTTACCCGGTTCGTCGCCTTCCCCGTTGCCGCCGCTTCATGTGAGATTTTGCCTGCTACCTTGGGCAATGACGCCGGCGTGATTGGTGCGGGCTGGCTAGTGAGAGCCCGTCTCTGACGGCAGAGCCTGCTCCTGCCCGCGCGTAGCGACGATCAGGGAGGCGCCGATGAGAACGACAAGCCCTCCCACTAGCTGCAGCCAGGTCATCCGCTCCCCCAATAGAATCGCGGAAAACAGAATCGTGACGACCGGTTCGATCGTGCTCAGCACAGATGCTTTCGTCGAGCTGATCATCTGCAGCCCGCGGAAAAAACAGCTAACGGCCAGAACCGTCGAGAACAGCACGACACCCCAGATCCCTCCCCACACCAACAGGTTGCCAGGTATGGAGATGCCTTCCCCGCTTATTCCGACGACCAGCATCGAGCAGGTAGCAAACAGCGTAATGTATCCGCTCATCATCACCGGGGGCACCCCTTTGACGACGCGATTGCCAAGGACGATGTAGACAGAGTAAAACAGCGCGGCAGCAAGCGCGCATGCCGTCCCAAACAGATTGATCGTGTCCATCGACGTGCCCAGCACCAGGACGAGCCCGAGAATGGCGATGCCGATGGCGAGCAGCGTTTTTTTGCTCAAGTGTTCCTTGTCGATCCAGAACGACAGCAGCGCGACAAATACAGGGAAGGTGTAGAGGCAGAGCGAGGCCAGGGAGGCAGGGATGTATTTGACGGCTGAAAAGTAGCTGAGCGATTGCAAGGTGTACAATCCGGCTCCCATGGCGAGCAGCGCGTACATCTGTTTGCGCGTGATGGTGATCCGTTGGCGCCGCCACAGCAAGTAGGCAAAAAAGCAGGCCGCAGCTAAAACAAAGCGGAAGACCAGCACGGTCGAGACGTTGGCTCCGCCTTGATAGGCCAGCAGTGCGAATATCGGCAAAAAACCAAAGCCGAATGCCGAAACCAGGACGTAGATCGTCCCTTGAACAAACGGACTCATGAACATGACACCCACTTTTTCTTGGCTTGCTTTACTTGACGACCAGTCGCTCTCGTCTGAAGAAGTTCGCGGCGATCGAGATGACGATGACTACGTAGACGATCGAGGAAATGACAGCCGCAAGCGTGTGGATGAGGTGCAGGTCGCCATAAAAGATTTC
>CAMIVR010000228.1 GCA_946402065.1 uncultured Brevibacillus sp.
AGGATGAGCCGTCACGCTCCTTTTTCCAAAGGCTGCTCGACGACCGGTTTCTTCCGTCGTCCGGCAATCAGTACGCCTGCGATGACCGCGAGAATGACCGCCCATTTGACAAACGCGATTTCCCCGATAAACGGATGCAGGAACGGTTCATCAGTAATCATTTTGCCTGCCGTGTACGCCAAGACTGCTGCACCGATGTAGATCGTCACGGGAAAGCGCTCGATGACTTTCAAGATCATCTGACTGCCCCAGACCATGATCGGCACGCTGATCAACAGTCCGATGACGACCAGGGCAAAGCTTCCATGCGCTGCTCCGGCAACGGCCAGCACATTGTCGATCCCCATCACCGTATCGGCGATAATAATCGTCCGGATGGCCTGCCCGAGAGTACCGCTGGCCTTGATGTCTCCATGCTTGTTCTCATCGTTTTGCAGCTTGTAGGCGATCCACACCAGGAAGAGGCCTCCACCAAGCAACAAGCCGGGAATTTTCAGCATATACACTGCCAAAAGTGTGGCCAGGCCGCGAATGACAATCGCCCCGAGGGTTCCGTACACAACTGCCTTTTTTTGCTGGTCCTTTGGCAGGTTGCGCGCCGCCAGGCCGATGACAATCGCGTTGTCTCCGGCGAGGACGAGATCGATCACAACAATTGCCAACAAAGCTGCGAAGAAATCCATCGTGAAAAGCTCCATTTGGTTCCCCTCTCCTTTTTTCATTCCCGCACGAGCAAATGGCCTTCGCTCTGACGAGCAAAGGCCATTTATACACGAAAAAAGACCTTTACCCGAGCGGCAAAGGTCTTGCTTACAACAGTAATGTCGTCTACAAAGCCGGGGATGTGATCCCGTAATGACGACTTTGCAGTGCAGCTACTCCCCTTTGGAGAATATTCATTTAACTTTATATTATCCGTCAGCGGAAAACTTGTCAAGGACATACATGTTTAGCCGCTAGCTGCACAAGCTAGGCAGAAGGGGGGGAATGCGCATGGAAAGCACACAGCGATCCCGTCTTCTTACCATCGCTATAGCCGTTATCCTCATCCTGACCATCATCAGCTTGATCTGGTGGCTGCGTCCTGTCGTCTCTTACGTATGGAAACTCGCAGGTGAGATCCTGCTGCCCTTTTTTTTCGGGATCGTCATCGCCTATCTGCTGCATCCGGTCGTCAGCCTGCTCGAGCGAAGAAGAGTGCCGCGCCTGGTCGCGGTGCTGATGATTTACTTCTCGTTCGTCCTGCTCATTGCCATCGTCTGTGTGAACGCCATTCCCGTCTTCGCCAAGCAGCTCATGGAGCTGTCCGACGACATTCCGCGCCTGACGGAGTGGTACCATACGTGGCTGCGGGAATGGGAGTACCACAAGTACTTCCTGCCGGAGAGCATTTCGATTGGCGTGGATCGCGTCCTGATCCAGTCTCAGGAGCAGATGGCCCAAGGGGTGGGACATCTGGTGAACAACGCCCGCAACACGGTTGCCAAGCTGCTCGGTTATGCAGTGATTCCGTTTATCGCCTTTTATTTGTTGAAAGACATGAAGACGATCCTCGAATCGATGATTCTCGTTTTCCCCAAACAGTACCGCAAGCTCACGCTGACGATCATTCGCGAAGCCAACGACGCCTTGGGAAAATACATACACGGTCAAATGGTGGTGGCGCTCGTCGTCGGTGCGTGCGCCTATCTCGGCTATTGGCTGATTGATATGCCCTACCCGTTCGTCCTCGCTGCTTTCGTCTGCTTTACGAACATCATTCCCTTCATCGGGCCGCTCATCGGAGCTGCGCCTGCAGTCGTCGTCGCTTTTACGATGTCGACGAAGATGGTCTTGCTTGTCATTCTCGTCAATCTCGTCATCCAGGTGCTGGAAGGCAACATCCTCTCGCCCAATATCGTCGGGCGCTCGCTGAACCTGCATCCGCTGCTGATCATAATGGCGCTGCTCGCCGGGGAAGCGATCGGCGGCATTTGGGGGTTGATTTTGGCCGTGCCGATTTTGGCGGTGTGCAAAGTCGTCGTGACACGAATAGCTCTGATCATACATGAAAGTTGACAGAGAGGCAGGAAAAATCTATAATTACGTTTGAACATGCACATGGATCGAAGAAGGAACAAGTACGTTGCAGACCTTTTCCCAGAGAGAATGCCCCCCGGCTGAAAGGGCGTTTAAAAGAAGAGCAACCGAATGCTAATCCCAAGACCGGGCAAAAACCGGCGGAGCGACACCGTTATCGTCACGAAAGCGACAGTATCTGAAGCGCATTGCTTCATGATCTGTAAGCAGGGTGGTACCGCGAGAACAAGTTCTCGTCCCTGAGGGGATGAGGGCTTTTTTTGTTTACTTTTTATGAGGGGGTTTTTTATTGATGAAAAAACTTAGTGGAAATCAAATTCGCAAAATGTTTCTCGATTTCTTTGTCAGCAAAGGCCACTACATCGAACCTAGCGCGTCGCTGGTTCCGTATGAGGACCCGTCGCTCTTGTGGATCAACAGCGGGGTAGCGACACTGAAAAAGTATTTTGACGGTCGCCTGATTCCGGAAAATCCGCGGATTACCAATGCACAGAAATCAATCCGTACTAACGACATTGAAAACGTAGGGCGTACGGCTCGTCACCATACGTTCTTTGAAATGCTCGGCAACTTCTCTATCGGCGATTACTTCAAAAAAGAGTCGATTCATTGGGCGTGGGAATTCTTGACCAGTCCGGAGTGGATCGGCTTTGACCCGGAGAAGCTGTCCGTGACGATTCATCCCGAAGACGATGAGGCGTATGCCATCTGGCACGACGAGATTGGCGTGCCGGCAGAGCGGATCGTTCGTCTGGAAGGCAACTTCTGGGATATCGGCGAAGGTCCGAGCGGCCCGAACTCGGAGATTTTCTATGATCGCGGCGAGCGCTTCGGCAATGACCCGAACGATCCCGAGCTGTATCCAGGCGGCGAAAACGAGCGCTATCTCGAAGTCTGGAACCTCGTCTTCTCGCAGTTCAACCACAATCCGGACGGCACGTATACGCCATTGCCGAAAAAGAACATCGATACCGGCATGGGCTTGGAGCGGATGGCTTCCGTACTGCAGGATGTGGACAACAACTACGAAACGGACCTGCTCTTCCCGCTGATTGAAGCAACCAGCAAAATCTCCGGTGTCGCCTACCGCTCCGGTGTGGAAACCGACGTCGCCCTGAAAGTGATCGCTGACCACGTGCGGACCGTCGTGTTTGCCATCGGTGACGGTGCGCTGCCGTCCAACGAAGGCCGCGGCTATGTCATTCGCCGCCTGCTGCGCCGTGCCGTGCGGATGGGCAAGCTGCTCGGCATCGAAAAGCCGTTCCTCTATCAATTGACTCCGGTCGTGGGCGAGATGATGGGCGAATTCTATCCGGAAGTGGTAGAAAAACGCAGCTTTATCGAAAAAGTCATTCGCGCTGAAGAAGAGCGCTTTCATGAAACGCTGAACGACGGCCTGGCCATTCTGGAAGAGATGGTCAAAGCGACAAAAGCGAAAGGAAGCACGCAGCTGTCCGGCCAGGATACGTTCAAATTGTATGACACGTACGGATTCCCGGTTGACCTGACGGAAGATTTCGCCCTGGAAAAAGGTTTATCTGTAGATCGCGACGGTTTTGAAGCGGCGATGAACGAGCAGCGCGAGCGGGCGCGTGCGGCCCGACAAGATGTGGACAGCATGCAGACGCAAGGCGGTCCGCTCAGCGAGCTGACGGTTAAGAGTGAATTTGTAGGGTATACTGAATTGGAAGCAACTTCCACAGTCTTGGCAATCATTGCCGACAACAAGCTGGTTGACGCTGCCGAAGAAGGGCAAACCGTACAGGTCGTGTTTGATCGCACGCCGTTTTACGCGGAGAGCGGAGGGCAGATCAACGACGAAGGTGTGGCGGAGTCCGATCTGGTCAAAGCGCGCATTCTCGATGTGCAAAAAGGGCCGATGGGCCAAAACGTTCATTCCGTCGTGATCGAAGCAGGCACGCTGCACAAAGGGGATACCCTGCATACGGCGGTCAACCGTGCTGCGCGTCTCGATATCGTGAAAAACCATACGGCGACACATCTGCTGCACCAGGCTTTGAAAGATGTGCTGGGCCAGCACGTGAATCAGGCAGGCTCACTCGTTTCACCTGACCGGCTGCGCTTCGACTTCTCCCACATCAGCGCGATTACGCCGGAAGAGCTGGAACGGATTGAAGCGATTGTCAACCAGAAGGTCTGGGCCAATATCCCGGTCACGATTATGAACAAGTCCTTGAGCGAGGCGAAAGCGATGGGGGCAATGGCCTTGTTTGGCGAAAAGTACGGTGAAGTCGTTCGCGTCGTGCAGGTCGGCGATTACAGCCTGGAGCTGTGCGGCGGCTGCCACGTCACCAACTCGGCGGAAATCGGCGTGTTTAAAATCGTCAGCGAGAGCGGGATCGGCGCGGGCACCCGCCGTATCGAAGCTGTGACCGGCCGCGGAGCTTACCAATACTTGAACCAGCAGCTGGGCACGCTGCGCGAAGTGGCGCACGCGATCAAAGCGCCGCTGCTGCAAGAGACGCCGGCGCGCGTCGATGGCTTGCTCCAGCAGCTGAAAGAAGCGCAGCGCGAAAACGAATCGCTGCGGGCGAAGCTGGGCAACATCGAAGCTGCTTCCTTGACGGATCAAGTGAAGCAGATTGGCGGAGTCAATGTCCTGGCGACACGCGTATCGGCTACGGATATGGACAATCTTCGCGGCATGCTCGATGAGCTGAAGCAAAAGCTTGGCTCCGCGGTCATCGTTCTCGGTTCCGCAGAAGGCGACAAAGTGAACCTCGTCACGGGCGTCACCAAGGACTTGATGGACCAGGGGTATCACGCCGGTAAAATTATCAAGGAAGTAGCCGCCCGCTGCGGCGGCGGCGGCGGTGGCCGTCCTGACATGGCCCAAGCAGGAGGAAAAGATCCTGCCAAGCTGGCGGACGCCCTCGCGTACGTCTACGAGCTGGTGCAAAACCAAGCCGCTGCAAAATAAGCTGCGCCACAAGGATTTCCCGGTGTGGGAAGCGAATAGACTTTACATGGAATACGTGTTAAGGTAAGGACAATCCTTCCTTAACGAAACGAGGTGGAAACGATGAATTTCATGGATAATACGATGAAATACTCGGTGCCGAAAGAGACTAACGAATCGGAAGTTCGCGAGACACTCACAGAGGTATACCGTGCCCTTCAGGAAAAGGGATACAACCCGATCACGCAGATTGTCGGGTACTTACTCTCTGGCGACCCGGCTTTTATCCCTCGTCATAATAATGCGCGCAGCCTCATTGGCAAAATCGAACGCGACAAGCTGATCGAAGAACTGGTCAAGGTGTACTTGGCTTCGCAGCAATCAGAGTGATGGAGTGAACATGCGGATATTGGGTCTGGACTACGGTGAGCGCACGATAGGCGTCGCTGTCAGCGATGAAATGGGTTGGACGGCGCAAGGGGTGGAGACGATCAGAAGGGTGTCCAATGAAAAGGACTTTACACGCCTTGCCGAGATCATCGAAGAATACGGCGTGCGCGAAATCGTCGTCGGTCTGCCGAAAAACATGAATGGGACGATCGGTCCACGAGGCGAACTTTGTCAAAGCTTTGCTCATAGACTGGCGACATACACGTCGCTTCCCGTACAGCTGTGGGATGAACGACTGACGACCGTGTCGGCAGAAAAGCTATTGATTGCCGCAGATGTTAGCAGACAGAAACGCAAAAAGGTCATTGACAAAATGGCGGCTACATTTATCTTGCAGGGATATTTGGACGCGAAATCGAGGTGAACAAACATGAGTGAAGAAATGCAAGAAGAGTTCGAGGTGGGCGATGTCATCGCCTTGACCGAAGAGGGAACGGACGGCTCCCGCGACTTCCGGATCATGTATATTTTTGACATTGAAGATCGCTCGTACCTGGTTCTGGTCCCGGTCGACCAGGAGGAGGAAGAGGAATACGAAGTGCATTTCCTCCGCTACGACGGAACTGACATGCTCCAGCCGATCGAAGATGATGAAGAGTGGGAACAAGTGGAAGCCACATTCGAAACGCTCATCGCCGATTTGGAGAAAGACGACGGAATGTAAGCATGAACGAGAGAAGCAGCTTATTGGGTGACCGGTAAGCTGTTTTTTTCTTTGTTGTCCTGTATGGACGGACTAAAAGAATTCGGGCAAGAAATCGTGTCTGCAGTGGAGGCGAGGGGAACCGCCAAGAAGAGAACACTCCGCAAGTGACCGCGCCCGAGGAAGCTTTCAAGGCCGACTCCGCCAAAAAAGTGAAACCGCGCCCCAAAGCCACTCGCTTCGCGGCGGATGTATCTCAAGGGAGATGATGTGGCGCGAAAGACGTTTCACTTTTTTTGCTCCGTCTGGGTAGGCGCTGTCAAAAAGCTCCGCTTATCTCTTCTTGGCGATTCCCCGGCTGCTGTGCATGTGGGTTGATCAAGATGTTGAAAAACGGTGGATTTTAGTGACCGTTGTTAAAGGCAGCAATTCCAACGAATTTTATATCATTCCTTTCTCGTTAATATCAGGGGTGCTGTCTTGAACTGTTCATACATCATTGAACGGTTATGCAAATCCCAACGTGTTCTCAGCATACTCTTTACTCTTTTCGCACGTTGATTCAGAGTGGTTGCGCAGAGAGAGAAAAGAGGAATGGGCGGAGGCCTTTGCGGCTTAGCCCAGGCGGAGTGGAAAAAACGGCACTGCTTTATAGACCAACTCTACGGTTGAATCATCTTCTTCGGAATTTTGGTCGACGTGCCGTTTTTGGAGCGGAGCCGG
>CAMIVR010000229.1 GCA_946402065.1 uncultured Brevibacillus sp.
TTCGGAGCCCTTTTCACGTTTTCAAAGAGTCGTACTTTCGAAATTCAGGATAAATTCTTATCGACCAATGAAAGAAGATCAGCATTCGCTGACCCGCTTGCTCCAACGGTTAAATGATCAGCATGGCATCGCCGAAGCTGAAAAAACGATAGCGGTTATCGACAGCGCTGCGATACGCATGCAGCACCTGCTCCCGCCCAGCCAACGCACTGACGAGCATCACCAGCGTGGACTTGGGCAAATGAAAATTGGTCAAAAGGCCATCGACGATGCAGAACCTATACCCCGGATAAATGAAAATATCCGTCCATCCGCTTTGGGCGGCGAGCTGTCCGCCATTGGCCTGTCCGACAGTCTCCAGCGTCCGACACGAGGTCGTCCCGACAGCGATGACCCGCTTGCCGGCTCGTTTGGCATTGTTCACCTTGTCAGCCGTCTCCTGCGAGACTTCATAGTACTCGGAGTGCATTACATGCTCTTCGATCTGATCCGCACTGACCGGCCTGAACGTCCCCAGCCCGACATGCAGCGTCACATAGGCCAGGACGACACCTTTTTGCTCTGCTTCGGCCAACAGCTCCCTGGTAAAGTGCAGCCCTGCGGTCGGCGCTGCAGCCGAGCCGATTTCCCGCGAGTAGACCGTCTGGTAGCGCTCGCGGTCCTCCAGTTGGGCATGGATATACGGAGGGAGCGGCATGCTGCCCAGTTGATCGAGCAGCTCGTAAAAAATCCCTTCGTAGCTGAACGCAATCACTCGTCCACCTGTTTCCGTCACCTCTACACAGCGTCCGCGCAGGATACCCTCGCCAAATACAATTTCCGTGCCCGGCTTGACGCGCTTTCCCGGTTTGACGAGTGTCTCCCAGCGGTCCTCACCGAGCGATTTGAGCAGGAGAATCTCGATCTTGGCACCGGTATCCGCCTTGCTGCCGATCAGTCGGGCCGGCATGACCCGGCTGTCATTTAGCACGAGCACATCGCCCGGCTCCATATACGCAAGCAAATCGACGAACTGCCGATGCTGGATCGACCCGTCCTGTTTTTGCAGGACCAGCAGCCGGGAAGCTGTCCGCTCCGCAAGCGGGTGCTGGGCGATTAGTTCCTCTGGCAAATCAAAATCAAATTGGTTGACATCCATTCTGAAAGCTCCTTAGTTGTACTCTCCGATCGTTACATCCTTGTAATAATACTCGAGAATCTGTCTGTAATCATAGCCGTCCTCCGCCATTGCTTTGGCCCCGTACTGAGAGACGCCCAAACCGTGTCCGTATCCATTGCCGCGAAAGACAAACTTCTTCACTTTGGACAGGACTTTCCATTCATTAAATCCAGTATAGACAAGAAAATCTTCACTGAATCCGTTTGCTGACACGAGACCGAAACCGCCCGCGCCCATTACTTGCAGGTCTTTGCCTTGTTGCGTGGTTTTTTTGCCGTTTGCCCCGAGTATGGTAAAGCTGCCCTGGTCCTCCACGTCAAATTTGCTGCTGCGCAGCCCTACTCCGCCTTGCGGGAAAATCGCCCGATGCGCGTCAGGAGAAGTGACCGCGAGGGTTTGGCCATTGGCCTCCATTTGCAGGACGCGTCCGGACGGACCTCGGCTCGTCACGGTCAATGTATTGACCGGACCCGATATGTTCGCTGCCTTGTTTTTCTGCTGCGACGCATTGATCATCGCTGCCAGCTCTGCACCGGTATACGGACCGCGCGTCCAGGAGAACGCATTTTCTTCAGGCTCTGCCTTGATGATCGTCACCTGTGTTCCCGCCGACAGCGTGTTGATGACCTTGTGGTACGTCGTACTGGGGCCTGCGCGGAAATTGAGGTTGTTCGTGTTCACTACACCGGTTTGCAGGCCGAGCGGATTGCTGCCCGTGACCGAGACCATATCTGCGCGAATGTAGCCGATGGATCCATCCATCAGGGAGACGAGATACCAGGGTGGAGCCTTTTCCATCGGTTCCGTATCGAAGCTGTCTACTGACCTCGTATACGGTACAGGATTGCCCCACACCTCGGTACCATCCGCCGTCAGACCGCCGGCATTGGAATAAAACAGTGCTTCCACCAGCTTGCCGCGGTAGGTGATGACTTCACCCGAGGTCTGGTCGACTGCCCGTCTGACGTCGTTCTGCTCGCGGCCATAGCCGTAGTACGCCTGCTCCGTAACCGTGTCGGACACATTGGCGATCCCGTATTTGTTCCCCTGCCAAAGCGCGCGGGTGCGAGAAAGCACAGCCTGCGTCTTCAATGCCTCCAGCGGCCATCCCGTGACCATTTCAGAGCCGACGACGCTGTACAGGTACTCATCCAGCGGCAGCTCGTTGACAACGGTCAAATGGCCCTTGTAACTGCTCAGCTCGATTTGTCCGCGATACTGGCGATGCTCCCGCTCCTCAACGCCAATGAGCGGCGTTTCGCTCGCTTTGGCCGGATTGACAACCAGCTTCACATTCGGCGAAAAGGCGTATTGCCACACCGTATTATTGGCTGCCCCGCTCATCGCCTCCCGGTTTAAGACGACGTATTCATCTGCCGCTGCATCATTGTAGGCCATGCCGGGGTAGTGTGACTGCGCTGTTTTTTTCAATGACTTCAGCGCGTCCTTGCTGATTTCGTCGCCAATCCAGACGGCATACCTGATCTTGTTCTTGTTCGGAAGCAGCACCGTGTGTGCGGGTACGCCGGACATCTCAAACGCCATTTCCCATTCCTGGGCCTCGCCTAATGACTGGAATTGCCCCGCTTCCAGTCGAAACGGTCCTTTGACCGCTGCCCGAACGCCAAGCGACGCTGCCGTTTTCTCCGCCTGTGCCGCTGCCAACGCATACGTGCCGTAGGAACCGCTGATCACGCGATACCGTGGGCTTCCCTTCGTCATCGCCACCTGGATGGAAGCGTCGATTTTATTCTGGCTGGCTTGCTGGGCCATGCGCTGCGCCGCGTACAGATCGCTTGTTTCCATCAAGACAAGCTGAAATTCGTCGACGCGAAAGCGAGCCGTGTCACCTCCGAAATCCGGCAAAGCTGCACCGCTGTCGAGTTGTACAGACAGACCGCGGTCGCTGCTCAGGGTAACAGCAGGCACGACGTTGCGATATCCTTGCCCCATATCGACAAACAAGGCTACGCGAATATTTTTCTCTGCCGCCATGGCAGGTTTCATTCCCATCGGAACTGACAGGGCTAGAACGCTCAGTGCAATCACCAACCGCTTCCCAACCCATTTTTTTATCATGCTGGTCACGTCCTTTCCGCAATTTCAGTAGCATCAGTTCTCGCCCGCCCCATTTTCCGGATGGAATCTTTTCCAAAAGAATTGGGCAAGTTTACTATTTTTCGACAAAGTTCCCGTCTACTCCTGCCGTTTTCGCCAAGTCATTTTCGCTGGGGCATGAAAGCACCGCACTGGGCCCTATTGTGCAGAACATTTTTTTCGTCATCGTCCGGACACAGATGCGCAGCCTGTCTTTGCTCATTTACACGTGCACTGAAGCTGTTTTTCGCTCAAACGAGGAGAGAGATTGTTTGAGGATTCCCCTCGACTTCACTGTGGTTTTGAAAGCGGCTGATTTTCAGCAACCAGACCGTACGATAGCAGAAAGTCCGGCTCGCAGCTTGAGCCGGACTTTCTCCATACCGCTATTTAAACAGCCGAAACAAATACGACACGAGCGACAACACCACACTGATGATAATGCACGTCACAACCGGAAAGTAGAAGCGCATATTTTCTTTCTCCACGACGATGTCCCCCGGTAAGCGTCCGAGCGGCAAAAACCTGCCGCCGACCTGCCAAAGCAAGCCGAGGACGACCAGAACAATTCCGCCAATCACCAAAAATTTGGCTACTGGATTCATGTGCTCATCTCCCGACCAAAGTGTTGATAAGCGAGCGGCGTAACAATCCGGCCGCGCGGCGTGCGCTGCATAAAGCCGATTTGCAGCAAGTACGGCTCGCAGACGTCCTCGATCGTCTGGGCTTCTTCCCCGATCGTCGCCGCGATCGTGTCCAGCCCGACAGGCCCTCCGGCGAATCGGTCGATAATCGCCAGCAGCAGCTTGTGGTCGACGTGATCGAGTCCGCAGGCGTCCACCTGCAAGCGAATCAGCGCCTCCGCAGCAAGCGTCTTCGTGATGATCGCCTCGCCCTGAACCTGGGCGAAGTCGCGTACTCGCTTGAGCAAGCGGTTGGCCACACGCGGGGTTCCACGCGAACGCCTGGCCACTTCATACGCCCCCTCCTCGGCGATCCCGATCTGCAAAATATCCGCTGCCCGGGTTACGATGAAGGCAAGCTCCTCCATCGTGTAAAACTCCAGCCGGTTCACCACGCCAAAGCGGTCGCGCAAGGGCGCGGACAGCAGGCCGGCGCGGGTCGTCGCACCAATCAGCGTAAACGGCGGCAGATCCAGGCGGACGCTGCGCGCACTCGGTCCCTTGCCGATAATAATATCGAGCGCGAAGTCCTCCATCGCCGGATACAGCACCTCTTCGACGCTGCGGTGCAGGCGATGGATTTCGTCGATAAACAGCACATCGCCAGTCTGCAAATTCGTCAGCAAGGCCGCCAGATCGCCAGGCCGCTCAATCGCTGGCCCCGAGGTGGTGCGGATGTTCACGCCCAACTCGTTGGCAATAATTTGCGAGAGCGTCGTCTTGCCAAGCCCGGGCGGTCCGTACAGCAAGACGTGGTCAAGCGCTTCTTTGCGCATCTTGGCCGCCTCGATAAAGATTTTCAGATTCTCTTTTACTTGTTGTTGCCCAATGTATTCCGATAAATACCGGGGACGCAGGCTGTACTCTGTCACATCGTCTTCCCAGTTGAGATGTGTTGTAATGATCCGATTGTCGTCCATCTCCACCTACCCCCTTACCAGCTCCGTCAAGCCAATCTTGACCAGCTGCTCTACGCTCGCTCCCGCTTGTGAATGTTCGTTCAGCTTGCCTTTTACCTGCAAGAGCTCCATCTCCGAGTAACCGAGCGCCGCGAGTGCTTCCAGCGCTTCCGCGACTTCCGTCTGCGCCCCGCGCTGGGTCAATGGTGCCGCATCGACAGGAATGGCCAGTGACGGCGTATAGCCGCGCAGTTTGTCTTTCAGATCGAGAATCATGCGTTGAGCTGTCTTTTTTCCAATTCCTGGAAATTTGGTCAAGTACGTGAGATTCTCCTGCTGGACAGCCAAAACGATTTGATCGGGAGACGCTGCCGCCAATACGGCGAGCGCACCTTTTGGCCCGATTCCGGTCACATCGAGCAGCAATCGGTACATATTCCGCTCGTCTGCGGTCGCAAAGCCGTACAGATGGATGGCATCCTCCCGCACGTGGTGGTGGGTATAAAAGCGCCGTTTGCTGCCCTCGTGCTGGACAAACGCATACGGATTGGAAGTAAATACCCGATAGCCGATCCCCCCGGTCTCGACGACGACGTAGTCGGAATGGATGTATGCGATCGTCCCTTCAACAAAATCAATCATTTCTGCACCCCTTCTGCCAGCATCGTAAACGTGCGAAACTGCGCATGGGTAATCGCGATCCCCAACGCATCGGCAACGTCATCAGGCTTTGGCACTTCTCGTAATTTGAGCAAAATTTTCACCATTTCCTGAATTTGCTTCTTATCAGCCGCTCCGTATCCGGTCACCGCCTGCTTTACCTGCAACGGGGTGTACTCATAGACCGGCAATCCAGCCATCTCTGCCGACAGCAGTATGACACCGCGCGCTTGCCCAACCGTGAAGGCGGTCGTCACGTTCTTGGCGAAAAACAGCTTTTCGACGGAGATTTCTTCGGGCTTGTATGTATCGATCAAACTCTGCATCGCTTCGAATATCTGCTTCAGCCGAATCTGCACAGAGAGTCCTGCTTCTGTCTGAATGCTGCCGTACTGCACCGGCTTCAATTGGCTGCCCTGCTTATCGATAATCCCAAAGCCAACGATGGCAATGCCGGGGTCAATTCCTAAAATCCGCATAAGTCACTCTCCGCATTCGAATTGCTTCTGTTCTAACTGTACCACAATCGCCCCAAAAAGCGAACACGCATTTCCGTGTTGAAAAAAGACCTTGTATCGGACTGTCGTGGCGGGAGAGAGAAAAGAGGATGGGCTCCGTTCGTTGCGGCTTTGCACAGAAGCGATCACTGTCCGGCTCTGCTCCAAAAACGGCACGTCGACCAAAATTCCGAGGATGAATATTCAACGTAGAGTTGGTCTATAAAGCTGTGCCGTTTTTTCCGCTCCGCCTGGGATAAGCCGCAAAGGCCTTAAGCCCATTCCTCTTTTCTCTCTCGGAGCAACTGGGTAGGATCAACGTACGAAAAGAATGGATGGGTTTCACTCGTCATAAACGAAAGAACACTGAATCTCCCTAGCTATTCAATGAAGCATGAAACATCAAGACAGTAACAACGAGAAGAAGATCCGTTGGAATTGGTACCGTTTGTCCTTGAACAACGGTCACTAACTTCCACTGATTTTCAGCATCCTGATTATCCCCCAAACACCGCAGCCAGGGAATCGCCAAGAAGAGATAAGCGGAGCTTTTTGACAGCGCTACC
>CAMIVR010000230.1 GCA_946402065.1 uncultured Brevibacillus sp.
ATCAAGGGTTAATCGGCCAATGCCTTCGTTTTGCACGAGCAAATAGGCTGCTTCAAGGATGACGTCGCGTGTTGATGACTTGGTTGCGCTCACGTAGTACCCGCCTTTCATCAGGAGATGACGAAATTTTCATTCAGTATACCGTCTGGACAGTACAGTTGTCAATTTCCTGATAGGCGAACAGAAAAGCGCTGGTACCGGGAATGGTCCGGAATTTGTGCGGATTTGCCTGTCTGCTCTACATGACGAGCTGTTCACCTAGGCGCCGCCGCAATTTGTGTTGGATGAACAGGCGGGCAGCTGTCCATTCGTTAGGCAACAGGCAAAATGCGGAGGAACACGCATGCATATTCCATAATTGGCAAGGAATACTAACAAAATCACTGAGCAACAAAGATCGGCCAAAGAGGAGCCTGTAACGCTTATGATGCATCATTCTTTTTTGCTGGAAGCCACGCTGATTGTCATCATTCTGATCGGTATGTGGTTTTCTATCACCAACTTCAGCAGTATCAAGCGGATCATCATCGGACGCCCGATGCGGACGAAGGAGCTGCACGCAAAACATAACAAGCTCTTCTGGTTGATCGCCCTGCCCATTCTCTCGGCGGATTTGTACTCATCGGTAGCGTACGGACCTGAGTCGGGCATGACAGAGCTCTTCTCTGTCGGATCCAGCGCTCAGTGGTTTATCTTGCCGATTACGATTGCAACGGTCATCCTGCTGGTAATCCTGATCCTTTCCTATATCATGGGTGTCAATGCGTATCCGAACGGAGGCGGTGCTTATGCCATCGCCAAAGATAATTTCAAGCGGCCCTGGCCAGCTTTGATCGCCTCAAGCTCGATCCTTGTCGATTATATCCTGACAGTCGCGGTGTCGATCTCGGCCGGGATACAGGCAGTGGCGTCCGCCTATCCAATCATCGCTCCCTATAAAACGGTATTGGCAATACTCTGTGTCATCCTCTTGGTCATTATCAACTTGCGCGGTGTTGCCGAATCAGCAGCCATTTTTGCCTGGCCCACGTTTCTGTTCATGGCCAGCATGATGCTCGTCATCCTAACGGGCTTTATCGATGAATTCCGGCATGGCTTCGTTCAAAACACGACGCCAAGCTTTGGCACATTTCCCCGGGAAGTCACGGTGTTGCTTTTGCTAAAGGCATTCAGTTCGGCGTGTTCGGCTCTGACCGGGATTGAAACGATTTCCAATGCCGTCCCGATTTTCCGCGAGCCGCAGCAAAAAAGCGCGATAAAAACGTATCTCATGCTTGGGGCCGTTACTGCCATCACGCTGCTGGGATACTCTTATCATCTCTATGTCAAAGGGATCAAGGTAGATCC
The DNA here is from genome assembly GCA_946402065.1 of uncultured Brevibacillus sp. Taxonomy (GTDB): domain Bacteria; phylum Bacillota; class Bacilli; order Brevibacillales; family Brevibacillaceae; genus Brevibacillus_D. The sequence goes on from CAMIVR010000230.1 coordinate 1,348, forward strand.
GCATAACACGATGCTGTCCCAGTTGGCCGGTCAGTATTTTGGCCACGGGATCGTGTATCAGATTATCATCTGGTCCACATTCATCGTCCTTGTCTTGGCCGCCAACTCGACATTTACCGGATTTTCGCAGCTTTCGGCAATCGTTGCGAGAGACGGGTACCTGCCCCGCGCACTGAGAAACCGTGGCGACCGGTTAGGGTATTCCAATGGAATTATCCTGCTCGCAGGAATCGCCTCGCTTTTGATCGAGGTGTTTCACGCTCAAACGAATGCACTGATTCCGCTGTATGCGATTGGCGTGTTCCTCTCTTTTACCGTCGCCCAGGTCGGATTGTGCCTTCGCTGGGGGAGGGTGAAGGGCTCGCTGTGGAAAGTGAAGTTCGGGATTAATTTGGCGGGAGCGATCATTACCGCATTGGTAGCGATAATCTTCGCTGTGACCAAGTTCGTCGACGGCGCCTGGATTGTTTTGATCATTTTGCCGTTGATCATCGTCGTGTCCATCTCGATCAGACGACATTATGACCTGGTCGCAAGTCAACTGCGGATTGAAACCAAAAAGGATTTTCCGCAGCCCCACCGGATTCTTACCATCGTATTTGTTTCAGGTGTCCATCGCGTGGTAGCGAATACGCTCTCTTTTGCCAAAAGCATCGATACGGACGTAACGGCGATCTACATTGGGTTTGATGACGAATCAATCGAAAAAATGAGGCAGAAATGGGAAGAGTGGGGATCGCCCTGCAAGCTCGTGACCCTGCGAAGTGAGTTTCGCTCCCTCATGGGGCCGATCGCCCGCTACATCAAAACGTTGGAAGAGATCGAGGGCAAGCCGGATCACATCCATGTCGTCATGCCGCAATTCATCCCGAAAAAGTGGTGGCACAACCTGCTGCACAATCAGAGTGCCCTGTTGATTCGGGCTTGGCTGTTATTCAACAAGGATGTGATTATTACGACGGTGCCGTACCATTTACGGAAGTGATGGCAGGACGAAATTTTTCATATCTTGGATAAGCCATCGTGGGGGCAGTGGAGGGGAGGGGAATCGCCAAGAAGAGAACACTTCGCAAGTGACATCGCCCGCGGGGAAGCCATCTCAAGGCCGACTGCGGTCAAAAAAACGGAACTGCGCCCCAAAAGCCTCGAGGGATGGATCTCAAGGATGCGGTGGGTCGCAAAGATGTTCCGTTTTTTTTGCCAATGGGGTCCCCGGAAAGTACTCGGAGTTGACCTCGAGGCTCTATGTCACTTTTCGGGGTGGGCTCTGTCTGGGGAGGCGCTGTCAAAAAGCTGCGCTTTTCTCTTCTTGGCGATTCCCTGGCTGTGGTATGGCTTGTGGGTAGCTCAAGGTGTTTAAATTTGGTGGAATTTAGTGACATAACAGCCCGATGCCCGATACAGGGCTTTTTTCTTTATTTGCACAAAAGAGTTGTCTAGCAAGAATGGGAATCTAAACCCATGCCGGTTCTCGCTTGAAAAGACATGTGACTGAATTTCGTTTACAATAGGAGGAAGTCAGGTTTGCCAGTCGGCAGGGCCGATAGAGCGGGATGTGACTCGCCCCATTTTAACAGCGGGAGGAATGGCGAGATGAGTACAATCTTTAGCGAAATACCGGGTGCCGGTACGTGGAGCACCGTTGAGGCGATCGATAAAGGTTGGTCACAAGACAAGAAATATCACATCAAAACGACAGACGGCAGGGAGTTGCTGCTGCGTCTGTCGGACATATCCGAGTATGGCAACAAGAAGCGGGAATTTACGGCAGTAAAGCGGCTTGAGCAGTTAGACATCGCTATGTCCCGGCCAATTGAGTTGGGCGTTTGTCATAACGGTCAGTTCGTATACTCCTTGTTTACATGGGTCGATGGGGAGGATGCAGGTCAGGTGATTCCTGCCGCAAGCCCGGAGGAGCAATACAGGCTCGGTGTAGTGACAGGCAAATATTTATGCCGGATGCATCAAGTCCCTGCCGAAGAAAATCTACCGCCATGGGCAGGTCGTTATCAGCAAAAAATCAACAACTACATCGCTAATTACCGTGCATGCGGCATTCAATTTGAGGGGGCGCATATATTCATCGATTTTATCGAACAAAATCGATATCTGTTGGAACAACGGCGGTATCAGTCGTTTCAGCATGGCGACTATCATGTTGGGAATATGGTCGTCACGCAGACTGGCGAGTTGGGTATCATCGACTTTAACAGGTTTGATTACGGCGATCCGTGGGAGGAGTTCAACCGGATTACGTGGTGCGCAGGCCTCAGCGGATTGTTTGCGTCGGGGCGGATCAACGGATATTTTGACGATGATGTTCCGGAATCGTTTTTTCGGGTAATGGCTTTATACATTGCATGCAACCAGCTCTCAAGTATTTACTGGGCAATTCCGTTTGGACATGAAGAAGTGAACATCATGCTGAAACGAGCCGAAACGGTTTTGCAGTGGTATGATGATTTTCGGACATTCGTTCCGAACTGGTATGTGCCAGGCCGCACCATATGAGCATCGCTGTGATATGCCTTTTCACACCGTATTCCCAGACCACTGAATGCCGCGGAATGCAGCCGCCGAGATAATCTTGCTGCCTCCTAGCAACCGATCAGTAATGGTTTCCAATGCTTTGAACTTCTTCGTGACTTCCTCGTCAGATCACTCAAAAATCCTTTGATCTAATAAAAATGTTATACCCACCAAAAAAAATTCCGTAACCTCGTTCGGATCATCAAGATGAAAGACGCCTTCCTCGATCCCTTGTTGCACAATTTCCGCCAGATAAGGAACAAAGGCTGTGATTTTGGCGACCAGCCATGTACAACTTTGTCCGTTATTTAGGAATGGCCGCCACCCTACAGTTCATGAACACATTGCAACCTTTTACTACCCTGAACGCATCCTATTTAATAGAGGTATAAAAGGGGGGAAGTGGATGCAGCCGGAGCAAGAATGGATCGGCCAGTTGCGCAAAGGCCAAAGCTCTGCATTGAAACAGCTGATGGACAACCATGGCGACCATATCTACCGGACTGCCACTTTGCTTTTGAAAGACAGTCATCTAGCTGAAGACATTAGCCAGGAGGTATTTCTCGTCGCCTATCAAAAGATTCACCAATACCGCGGCGAAGGCAGCTTGCGCGGCTGGCTGCTGCAAATAACGGTCAATCTGTGCAGGAGCAAGATGCGCAGAGCGTCCTGGAAAAGGCTGATCTTCCGTGAAATAGCCGATCACGAACTGCCGAGCAGGGAAGCAGGAACCGAGCAGTCGGCGATGAAGCTCTCATTGCGTTCATACATTCAGCAGTTGCCGTACAAGTACAGAGAAGTGATCGCGCTGCACTATTATCAGGATTTGACCGTACAAGAGATTGGCAATGTGTTGGGCGAATCAGCAGGAACGATAAAAAGCAAACTGTCTCGGGGGCGAAGCTTGCTGAGAGAAAAGCTTGTGGAAGGGGGCTGGAACGATGGAGACGAACGCGGAGAAGGACATGCAGAAAACCCAATCACTGGATGATGCTATCAAAAACGATGGGGAGGACAAGACGATCAAGGTGGTGCTGAAACGCGAGCTGTCTTCCCTGCAATTCACCGAAGTGATGAAGCAGCGGGTAGTCGAGCGGGCAAAACCGTCGTTCTGGGAACGGGAGCTGTGCATTCCCGTTCCGCTGTTCGCCACAGTCTGCCTGTTGGTCGTGCTGATCGTCTTTCCGTTTTTCTGGTACCCGAATAAAAGCGAGTACGCCGGGCCGCACAGCGGACAGGGAGACGCTGAACATAACAGCCGGGTGGTCGCGACACAGTTCGTCGTGATCAACGGTGGCGTCTTTAATGAAAATGAATTGCGCAAGGGGTGGTCGCATTGATTCGGATCAAGGTAAAAACGCTGGCAGCTGGTATTGCACTGCTCCTGCTGCTCGGTCTGGGGGTGTACGTGCTGCTTCCCGGCCTGCTGTTCAAAATGGAGCAGTACGCTGCCGTACTGGCTTATTTCCCGAACAGTGACGAAGCCGCGGAATCGCTCTACTGGACAGTCGAGAAGTCTGTTCCCGACCCGAGCGAGGACAATCTGATGTTTATTTTTGCCAAATCGATCTCCTCCTCGCATGGTGTGAAAAACACGCCCGAGCAGTTGGATGAAGCGGAGGCGCTGCTCAAGCGACTGCTCGCCGAATTTCCCCATTCCCGGCATTATGCCTTGGCCAAATGGAAATTGGCACAAATTTCTCTGGCAAAGAAAGAACTCGATCAGGCTGAACAGCTCTTCACGGAAATCGCCGCAGACAAATCAAATGACAACTGGAATCAGCGCGAAGCCGAAAAGTACGCCACGCTGCTCAGCTCGAGACGGCCGCGGGCAGGGGAGATGCCGGCAATCACAGGGAAAGTCCTGATCGGCGACCGACCTGCCGGGGAAGTTTATGTGGTGCTCCACCGAAAAGAGGACAATACCTGGATCACCCCGCCATTTGGCCGCTATCCGATGACGATTACCGATCAGGAAGGAACCTTTCGCTTGTATGACGTACCGCCCGATACGTACGAGATTGGCGTAGGAATCGCGGCACAAGACCTGAACGGCTATTATTTGCGCGAGGCTGACAGCGATCAGATCGTCGTCAAAGGCAATCAGACCACCGCCTATGACGTTCGTTTCGTTCCGCAGGTTCAGGTGATCAGTCCGACGAACAAGGAAGTGATCAGTGATGAGCGAATCCGCTTTACCTGGGCGGCTTACCCGGGAGCGGCCAGCTATAAGCTGAACATCACGGCCCTGGAACGGGATAAAGATGGCAATCCGCGCGGGACGGATACAGTGGGGCTGAATGAATCGTGGACGGGTACATCGGCAGAGTATTCGATTGCTGCGCTTCGCACCTATCCGCGGGGGTTCGGCAAATCGGGAAGCAGCAATGAAACATGGCTGTCTTCCTCGGGGATACTGGGAGCCGTTTTCCCTGGCGGTGAATTCATCTGGTCAGTCGATGCGTACGACATGACCGGCAAAAAAATCAGCAGCTCCAGTGGATACTACACATCGCTCGCCAGCCAGGTGCCGTTTTTTTCGCTGGCGAAAGCGGGACAATTGAAGGGCGATGTGCTCGTGTTGCAGGGAGATTATCCAGCAGCGATCAAAGCGTACGAGCAGGAGCAGGATAACCCGTATGCCTTGCGGGCGCTG
>CAMIVR010000231.1 GCA_946402065.1 uncultured Brevibacillus sp.
AGGAAACAGAAAATAAGTATTGTATGTTAATTGGTCAGTCGTAGAAAAAAAACAAGGCGCCCTGCTTCAAATGGGCGCCTCGACACTTTGCGGTGTTCAAAATCTTCCGTTAACATTTTTGCTGCGGACTTTTACAGTTGCGGAGGGGTCAAAGCCCAGATCAGCACAGCTTCTTCTTCTCCGACATTTTCAATCCAGTGGCTTTGCGAGCTGACCAGATAAATGCTGTCACCACTCGTCAGCATGTACTCCTCATCGCTCATCCGCAGCAACACATTGCCCTGCGTGATGACGAGACACTCTTCTCCCTCCACCTGGACCAAGGAATCCTTCACCACTTCACCAGGCTGCAAACGCACTTCCAAAACACCCATTTTGGCGTTCCCGCTGGCCGACAGCAAGGAAATGGTCCCTGTCGACTCAGGGAAGAGCAGCTGGCGGCGTTTATGCTTCCGTATCAAATGCACATGTTTTTGGTCGATTTCTTCAAAAAAATGCACCATTGATGATTCCAGTGCTTTTGTGATCTTCCACAGGGAATCGAGCGACGGCTGGGATATGCCCCTCTCCACCTGGCTCAACAGCCCTTTGCTCAGACCCGTTTTGGTTGCCATGTTCTCAAGCGTAAAGCCTTTTTCTTTGCGAATACTGCGAATTTTATTTCCGATCATCTCGATTGGTAGACGCAAGGTATCATCCCTCTTTCACATACATTTAAACTTGATACATCCAAAAGTTTGTTGCCATTGTGTAAACACGATGATGTATGTAAAGTAAGTCAATGGATGACTACCCTTGTTGCATAGTTTTCCAAATTCCCGTGCCCAACAGAAATATGTACGCCAGTCCAAATAACACAAAGGTAAGGCGCCATGTGGAAAATCCGATTTTTTTCACGGAGATCTTCCCCTTGACCTTCAATTGCAGCCAGCCAAGCAATCCGGCGATTCCCAGCATCACGAGTACGATCCACCACCAGGCTGACCAAGCCTCTGGCCAAATGACGCCGTAAGTGGTTGCCACTGCGTGAATTAACAAAATGTTGGTAATCGTTATGGACCAATGTATTGCCAATCGGTGCTGTCTTTTCAGAAAGAAGACGACCCCGTATACAAGGATAAATCCGATGAACGGTAGAATGGTGATCAAAGCCCAAAAGTTGTACCAAAACTTACCGATCATGCCCATTGGTCGCCCCTCCTTTCACCGATCCCATTGTTGTCTTCAGGTGGACGATTCGGCGCACCGTTTCGTTCATCGGTGTCGAAATGCCGAGTTCCATCCCCTTGTCCGCGATGTACCCATTGATCGCATCAATCTCCGTCTGCTTTCCTGCCCACACATCCTGAAGCATGGAGGAGTAATTTCTTGATGTATTTCTGCAAATGGTGAGGATATCCTGCCAATCCGTCTCTTTCATTTGCTGCCCCAAACAGGCGGCGACAGATGCTGCTTCTTCGAACAACAGCCTCATTGTAGCAAGCAGGGATGGAGAAGTGAGGAGAAAACCGTTTGACACTTCAAACAGGGAAGTTAGCGGATTTATACACACATTTGCCAAAACCTTGCGCCAGATATAGCTGCCTGTCGCATTCACTAAAACAGCCGGAATACCGCAGGAGCGTGCAAGTTCCGTAAAGCTCTGTACGATTGGGTCATCCACAGGCAATTGGTCCCAGGGACCGATACGCAGAATGCCTTGTCCTGTATGTTCTACTTTTTTTGTCGAAATCCTGCGTGTTCCTTCCGTATTTACTGCATAAAATATCTGATGTTGCGCCAACACCTCCTCTAATGCTTCACGATGCCCCATTCCGTTTTGGAACGCAATCACCCGGGCAGACCGAGGCAAGCGGTCAAGTGATGGTAAAATCCTTTTTATGTCTGGTTGCTTCACTGTAATCAAATAGATGTCTGCAGGGGGTAATGAATCTTGAAAGGGAAGAGCATGAATGGGAGTCTCCACCACTTCACCTGCAAGTGTGTGGACTTGCAATCCTTGTTCGCGCAGAACAGAGGCTTGTCCTGCCGTACGGGTAATAAGCTGCACGAATGTACCGTGAAGTTGCAGTCTCGCTGCCAGAAAGAGCCCAACTGAACCTCCGCCGATGACGACGATCCGCATGATAATGTCCACCTAATCCTCTTGCCAGTTTGCACAAGAATACTTATCACCAGCATACCAAATTTTATAAAATCTTTCAATGAGATGAAAAACCCGTTCGGAATGCTCTTCGCAGCGCATGTGCCATCGTTCTTGAAGGCAGGAGCGTTTCTTCCAGAAAAAAAGCCTGCTCTCACGTCTGAGCAGGCTTCAACGCAGGACTTCCGCAGATTACACAGGATAAACCGGATGCTTTCGATCTGTGAATTGGAGCTGTTTGCTGCTGTAGGCAGCAAAGCGATTGATCAGCTCACGGCGCAAGTCGGAAGGTGGAATGATCCCGTCGACAATCAGGTTGGAAGCAAGCAGGTACAGATCGATATCCTCCTGGTATTCTCGGCGTTTCTCCTGGATAAACGCTTCCCGTTCGGCCGGGTCCTCGATCGCTTGAATCTTGTTGCTGTAGACGGCATTGACGGCCGCTTCCGGTCCCATCACGGCGATTTGCGCCCCGGGCAGCGCCAGACACGCATCCGGTTCAAAGGCCGAGCTGGCCATCGCATACAACCCTGCGCCATACGCTTTGCGAACGATTACGGAAATTTTCGGCACAGTCGCTTGGGCCATCGCCGATATCATCTTAGCACCGTGGCGAATAATGCCTGCGCGCTCTACGGCTGTACCGATCATAAATCCGGGAACGTCGGCCAAGAACAGTACAGGGATGTGGAAGGCGTCACAGAGTGTAATGAAGCGAGCCGCTTTATCGGCGGAATCGACAAACAGCACGCCGCCTTTATAGCGCGGTTGGTTGGCGATAATTCCGACCGGCTTGCCATCCATGCGGGCTAGCCCGGTGATCAGCTCTTGAGCAAACAGCTTTTTCACTTCAAACCAGGAATCTTCATCTATTAAAGCATCGATGAAATCATACATGTTAAAGGCAGCGTTCTGATTTTCCGGGACGATCGTGGTAATCTCTTTCGCTTTTGGCGTCGGCGCTTTGGGCTGGGCAGTCGGTGGCAGTTCCGAGTAGTTCGCCGGGAAGTAGCCCAGGTAGCGCCGTGCCGCTGCGATCGCGTCTTGCTCATTGGCTGCAAGCACGTCGCCGCAGCCGCTTACCTGGCAGTGCATCCGTGCGCCGCCCAACTCTTCCAGACTGACTTTTTCCCCGATGACCATTTCCGCCATGCGCGGCGACCCCAGATACATGCTGGCGTTTTTGTCGACCATGATGACGATGTCACAGAACGCCGGAATGTAGGCTCCGCCTGCCGCTGACGGTCCGAACAAGATGCACACTTGCGGGATTTTGCCAGACAGCTTGACTTCGTTGTAGAAAATCCGCCCTGCGCCACGCCGGCCAGGGAACATCTCCAACTGATCCGTAATCCGCGCGCCTGCGGAATCGACCAGATAGATCAGCGGAACGCGCATTTTTTCTGCCGTTTCCTGAATGCGGATGATTTTTTCAACCGTTCGCGATCCCCACGAACCGGCTTTGATCGTCGAATCGTTGGCCATGAAACAGACGGTTTGCCCGTTGACCTTGCCGATCCCGGTCACGACTCCATCCGCTGGCAGATCGCCGGCCATGAAGTTGGCAAACAAGCCATCTTCCAGCATAAATTCATCATCGAATAACAATTTCAAACGGTCGCGCACAAACAGCTTGTTTTGCTCCTTGAGCTTTTCGTGGTATTTCTTGTCTCCGCCTTGCTCAATCTGTGCAATTCGCTCGCGCAGAATCTCTTCGCCTTGTTTGCTCATGTTCTTTGCCCCCTCTGTTTTACTCTCCACGGTACACCGGTTTGCGTTTTTCTTTGAACGCCTCCAGACCTTCACGCCGATCCTTGGTCGGGATTAGCACTTGATAGGCGTTGCTCTCGATGGCCAACCCGGTCGCAATATCCGCTTCCAGGCCGTAATCAATGGCGAATTTGGCCTGGGCCAATGCGAGCGGTGCGTTTTCCGCTATTTCCTTCGCCAGCCGCAGCGCTGCATGCATCACTTCGCCAGCAGGCACGACTTCGTTGACCAGGCCGATGTCCAACGCTTTAGCGGCCGGGATTCGGCGTGCCGTATAGATCAGCTCCTTGGCCTTCGCTCTGCCGACCAGTCGCGGCAGCCGCTGCGTGCCGCCGGCTCCGGGAATAATGCCCAGGGACGTCTCAGTCAGGCCCATCTGTGCCGACTCGCTGATCACGCGCAAATCACACGCCAGCGCCAGCTCTGTTCCGCCGCCCAGAGCCACGCCGTTGATGGCGGCAATGACCGGCTTGGGCAGATGCTCCACCTCGCTGAACGCATCGCGGATCGTCTGAATAAAGAGGCGCACCTGTTCATCCGACATCGTCCGCCGCTCCTTCAAGTCAGCTCCGGCGCAAAATGCCTTTTCCCCGGCGCCGGTGACGATCACCACGCGCACCTCGCGATCAAAGGCAAGCTCGGCGACAGTTGTCCGCAACGTTTGGAGAGTTTCCAGATTCAGGCAATTAAACACTTCCGGGCGATTGATTGTCACAATGGCAACGCTTTCTTCTTTTCGAACGTGAATCGTCATGACTGCTTCCTCCACTCCTGTTCCGTACGAACCGGTCACGGTTTACGGTCCTGTTTACGTTGGACAGCTGCTTGCTGAAAGCTTCGCCTGAAGCACTTTGGACGGCAATTGGCGACCGAGCTGCTCCTGGATGAATGCGCCTGCGGCAATCAGCTTATCCAGATCGACGCCCGTCTCGTAGCCCATCCCTTCGAGCAAGTAGACAAGCTCCTCTGTCGAAATGTTGCCCGCTGCCCCAGGAGCGTACGGACAGCCGCCCAATCCACCCAGGGAGCTGTCAAAGATCCGGATTCCTTCGGCCAGCGCCGCCACTACATTGGCTAAGCCGGTGCCGCGCGTATCGTGAAAATGCGCCGCGAGCCTGGCGCTGCCAAAGGACCAGATCAATTGGGAAAACACATCGTGCACCTGTCTGGGTGTCGCCACCCCGATCGTATCGCCGATGGACACCTCGTATACCCCCATCTCCAGCAAGGCATCCGTCACGCGCAGGCTGTTCTCGATGCTGACCTCGCCTTCATACGGGCAGCCAAAAACCGTGGAGACGTAGCCGCGAACGCGAATCCCGTCTGCCGAGGCATTCTTGACTACCTCTGCCAACACCGGGAACGTGTCTTCAATCGTCTTGTTGATGTTTTTCAGGTTATGCGTCTCACTGGCCGACATAAAGACGGCAATCTCTTGCAGATTGGCTGCTTTGGCCCGAGCAAGCCCCCGCACATTCGGCACGAGAGCGCTATAGCTGACCGCCGGATTGCGCTGAATGCCGTTTAACACCTCATCTGCGTCTGCCAGTTGTGGAATCCATTTGGGATTGACGAACGAGCTGGCCTCGATATTGCGAAGGCCCGTTTCCGACAAGCGATTGATGAAATTGATTTTTTCAACCGTCGGAATAATGGCTTTTTCGTTCTGCAAACCGTCACGCGGGCCGACTTCAACTATTCTCACTTGCATAACGAATCCTCCGCCTTCAAACCAAGCGAGCGCTCAGTTGGTTTGTAATAAAAAACTTATTTCAGTACGACCAAACTATCTCCTTCATTGACAAAATCTCCGATGCTTACTTTAACCTCTTCGACAGTACCATCTGTTTCAGCCTGAACAGGCACTTCCATTTTCATCGATTCGAGCACGACAATATCCTGCCCGGCACTTACTTGATCCCCTGCTTGAACCAATACTTGCAGTACTGTTCCTGCCATATTTGCGCTAACATTTGCCATGTTTGTTTCCTCCTTGCTTACTTGTTCATCTTCTTGCGATTTTCCACAAATTGCGTCGTGTAGTTTCCTCGGCAAAACTCAGCGTCGTCCAGCACTTCCAGCAAGAACGGCAGATTCGTCTTGATTCCGCTGATCTCGAATGCTTCCAAGGCTGCTTTGGCAACCCCCATTACGTTATATCCTTCAAGCACACGTTCCGCTCCTAAATAACTCATCGTTATGATTGCGCCGCCTTCTGTCATGTACTGGCGTGCTTCACGTGCTGCTGCAACCAATGAATA
>CAMIVR010000232.1 GCA_946402065.1 uncultured Brevibacillus sp.
CTTTCCGGGGCGAACCCAGGTCGGCTTGGCGATACGTTGTGTCTTCATAGGTCGGTACGGGTCGTCCTTTGGTGATCTTCCCATGCAGCGCTTTGTCACGGATGTTTACCGCCCCGATCACATCCCGATGCCCTCGACTGCAGCAGTGCGGACATCGGAAGGTTCGCTTATGTCGATAAGAATTCTTATAAATTCCTATCGACTAAAAAAGCCAGCTTCCGTATTGGCCTGCTCCCCTCTTGTCTGGCGTAAGGCGTATCTGCAAGGGGAGGCAGTTCAAATGAAAGGACTGGCTTATCTCAATGCGTAATGATCTTTACTCGTTGCTGCTTCGACAAGACGCTTCCAACGCCTGCGTAAGATCTGCGATCAAGTCATCCGCATGTTCAATTCCCACCGAGAAGCGCAGCAGGCGGTCGCATACTCCCACCTGTTCGCGCACCTCCACGGGAATATCCGCATGTGTCTGCATCGACGGATACGTACAGAGCGACTCGACGCCGCCCAGGCTTTCCGCGAACGAAATAATTTGCAGGTGCTTTAAAAGCACGGGAACCTGGCTTGCGTTACGAACCCGGAAGGAGACCATGCCGCTAAACCCTGACGCTTGCTTGCGCTGGATCGCATAGCCTTCGTGTTCTTCCAGCCCTGGATAAAACACGTCTGTAACTTCCGCTCTGGTCTTTAAAAAGCGGGCGATTTTCAACGCGTTCTCCTGATGGCGCTCCATCCGGACAGCGAGTGTTTTCATGCCGCGAATGAGCAGCCAGCTATCTTGCGGTCCGAGTACCGCCCCGAAGGAGTTGTGCAGAAACGCTACTTTCTCCGTCAATTCCTGCCCCTTGGTCACGATCAATCCGGCCAGTACGTCGTTGTGACCGCCGAGGTACTTCGTTGCGCTGTGAAAGACGAGGTCTGCCCCGAGCTCCAATGGCCGTTGGTAAAAGGGCGTCATAAATGTGTTGTCGACGATCGTCAGCAGCTTGTGCTGCTTGGCAATCTCGGCAATAGCCGCAATATCCGTGACCTGCATGAGCGGGTTCGTCGGCGTTTCGATCAGAACGCCCTTTGTCTCCGGGCGAATCGCGTCGCGCATGAGAGCGGGCTCGCGCAAGTCTACATAGCTAAAGGAAAGGCCGTAGCGGCTGTATACCTGTTCAAACAGGCGATATGTACCGCCGTAAAGATCAAGCGAGACGATCAAATGATCACCTTGTGAGAACAGTCCCATCAATGTTTGGATGGCAGCCATGCCAGAGGCACAGGCAAATCCGCCGTCTCCCCCCTCTATTTTGGCGATCGCTTCTTCCAGCACCTGACGCGTCGGATTGGCAGTGCGCGTGTAATCAAAGCCGGTGCTTTCACCCAGTGTTGGATGGCGATAGGCGGTCGACTGATAGATCGGAAAATTGACCGCTCCCGTCTTCGAATCTTTCCCTACCCCGATTTGCGCTAACTTGGTCTCAATGTTCATCTTCTTTTCTCTCCCATCAGCTTTTAGAAAACTCCCTGCACCAAATCCTTTGGCGCAGCCTTTCATGCAAGGATCAGGATATGCGCGTGACCGGTGTTGCCGCGTCAGGCTTCATTGCGTCAACCACTTATGCCGATTGAATCGTTGCTTTTCCTATCGGCCAAGTAAAAAAGCCTTCTTTCATCGAGGAAAGAAGGCTTTGAATACGAGCTGTCCGTAAGCAAGTCCCTCTCATCTCTCAGAGCATCTACCATGCTCTGCTGGAATTGGCACCTTATCATCCATACGAAGATGGTTGATTGGTTGCCGGGCTTCATCGGGCCAGTCCCTCTGCCTCTCTTGATAAGAAGTTTGCTATTCAGTTTAGTAGGATGTTTTTATACTAACGGCGATTTGGCCGTTTGTCAATCACTTTCAGAATTGTACGGGAAAGACCGCTTTCGGCACGGCAAATTTTGCCGTCATCAGTGGGTTGACGAGCTGGGAAATCCGAATGTCGCCGCACATCCCGACGAGACACATCACATCGTTTATGTCTGCCTCGGGCATGCGCTCGCACAAAAAACGGAACATCTCGCTCGTCGCCAGATCGCTCGCTTCGCCGATTGTCTTGGCCGAGGCAAGCAGATAGAAGCAATCGCGGTCTTCCACGACCGGGTAGCCGACATGAACACCTTTGATCAATTCGACTTTGAGCGTCACCCGACCGCCTATCTCCACACCACAGCCGGCGACTTCGCCATCGCCCATCAAGGCATGCAGATCGCCGAGAGCCAAATTGGCTCCCGTCACAAACACGGGTAAATAAACGATAGCCCCGGTGGTTATTTCCTTGCAGTCCAGATTGCCGCCGTGATGTCCCGGATCGACCGTTGAGATCTCCCCTGCCGCCGGCGACACGCCGATCACCCCGATCATCGGCTTTACTGGCACCTGGTACTTCTCGCTCAGATGGGCAACGCCCGCCTCGATTTTCAGCTTTTTCACTTCCGGCTCACGTACAAAGCTTCGCAGCATGCCGGAATTGGCGTGGATGTTCATCGTTCCTTCGGGATCGAGGTCAATGGACCGGATGGTAACCTTGAGCGTATCACCGGGTTCTGCTCCGTTGACGCCGATCGGTCCCGTCGCCGGATTGATCCGCTCAAACTTCACTGGCGGTTTCTTGCCAGCGGTGGTCAGTACGTTGACATAGCAGTCGTACGTCTCGACGACGATCTCACTGCCGGGCTCGATGGTGCAGACAGGTTTCGCATCGTGTTTGAACGCATATTCGTGCAACTCTTTTGAGATGAATTCCATGTTTGACCTCCTTATTTGATACATATGGCGCTATTAAAAATCTTCAGTGGCGGGAGAGAGAAAAGAGGAATAGGCTTGCGTCTCGTTCGCCTTCTGCTAAGAAGCAAAATCTGGCCATTCCGGATTCATGCACGTTTCATTGCTAATCTGTTGAATTGCGATGCAGACAATATGAAGCCATGATGGAAATGCCCGCATTAAAAAGTATACTTGCTATTTGCCCGGCTTAACAAGCAGATTATGAGACGATAACAAAACATCCGCAAGTGAAGTGACCTTGCAAAATTGAACGGATTACAGGAGAGTCTTTATTCCGATTCAAAAGAAGCTTTCACATTTGTTTCAATTAGCGTGAATTAATCATGATATCTCGGGCTTATCTTTTTTGCACCTTTATCTTTCCCTTCCTGAGTTACTAAAAAAATGCGCAAACCAAGGGAATCGACAAGAAGAGATGAGCACAGCTTTTGACAGCGCCTACCCAGACTCCGCCAAAAAAACGGAACGCTTTTAGCGCCACATCCACTTCCCCGAGCTACTTCCGCCGCGAAGCGAGTGGCTTTGGGGCGCGGTTCCGTTTTTTTGGTGGGGGCGGCCTTGACTGCTTCCTCGAGCGCTGTCACTTGCGAAGCGATCTCTTCTTATCGATTCCCCTCCCCTCCACCGCAGCCAGTGAGAAAGTACCTCTCAGAAATAACTTTCAAACCAAGAACCCAGACATCAAAAAAAGCACTCGCATAACACGAGTGCTTCCTCATTCAACTTAAGCGTTCAGCTTGCTTTTCGCAACAGAAGCCAACTCGTTGAAGCCAGCTTTGTCGTTCACAGCCAGATCGGCCAGCATTTTGCGGTTTACTTCGATGCCAGCCACTTTCAAGCCGTGCATCAGACGGCTGTAAGACAGGCCGTTCATGCGAGCTTGCGCGTTGATACGGGTAATCCACAGTTTGCGGAAATCGCGTTTTTTCTGGCGACGGTCGCGGTATGCGTACAGCAGGGATTTCATTACTTGCGCATTCGCGGATTTAAACAGGCGGTGTTTGGAACCGAAATAACCTTTGGCTAACTTAAGAACTTTCTTATGACGACGACGTGTTACAATGCCACCTTTTACTCTTGGCATAATCAATACCTCCTGATCGATCGAGCACAAGCGGTCCGCCACTGGACACTTAGGGGGCTCATGCTGCGTATAGTTGTTTTTTCGTACTTGTTATTTCACGTAAGTAATCATTTGCTCGATGCGCTTGTGATCACCTTTGGTCACAATGGCAGCTTTGCGCAAATGGCGTTTTTGCTTCGTAGTTTTGTTTGCAAACATGTGGTTGCCGAAAGCGCGGTCACGTTTCAATTGACCGGTACCGGTCTTTTTAAAACGCTTCGCTACCGCTTTATTGGTTTTCATTTTAGGCATTTCGTAAATCCTCCTGTCTGATTCCTATTTACTTTCCGCTTTTGGCGTCAAAATCATGATCATGCTGCGACCTTCGATTTTGGGCTTGCGCTCGACCGTGGCGATATCCTCGCAAAGCGTTGCCACGCGCTCCAGCACTTGCTGGCCAATTTCGGAATGGGTGATTTCACGGCCGCGGAAACGGATCGTGCATTTCACCTTGTCTTCGTCCTCAATGAACTTGCGGACATTTCGAAGCTTCGTCTGAAAATCGTGTTCTTCGATGTTGGAAGAAAAACGAACTTCTTTCAGCTCGATAATCTTTTGGTTCCGGCGTGCTTCCTTTTCTTTCTTGGCTTGCTCGTACTTGAACTTTCCGTAGTCCATGATCCGGCAAACAGGGGGCTTGGCAGTAGGTGCTACGTTGACGAGGTCCAAATCAGCTTCTTGCGCAATGCGCAGCGCTTCTCTGATCGCAACGACACCCAACTGTGCGCCATCCGGTCCAATCAATCGAACTTCGCGGGCGCGAATCGCTTCGTTTACTAACATCTGATCCTTGCTAATGGTTTGCCACCTCCGTCAACTTTCGAGAGCAACATTAGAAAGACTAGGCTTATCGCCTATCCCAATAGCGAAAGCCGTAGCATTTCTTATACGTTCCGCCATGGCCTGGATGAACGTATACATTAAAAATGTGCGAACGCCATAGCGCCCGCACATAAACTCACCTAGCAAGAACAACAAACGAATTGGGATTCTTAGCGTAGAGAGACCTGTTAACAGTCCTAGAGGACGTCTATCCAGGTGAGAAGCTGGGCGCTTCTTCTTGTTTCTCGAAATATGAAGTGTTAATTACTTCATACATGATACCGTTGTCTCCAAGACTTGTCAAGGCTTACTTGTGCTCGGCGATTTCGGCTGTGATTTTTTCCAGGAACGCATCGACGCTGTGTGCGCCCTCGTCGCCAACGCCGCGCTTTCTCACCGAGAGCGTACGGTCTTCCACTTCCTTTTCGCCGATGACGAGCATGTACGGAATCTTGGACACTTGCGCCTCGCGAATCTTGTAGCCGATCTTCTCGTTGCGCGCATCCAGTTCGACGCGGATGCCGGCTTCCAGCAGCTTCGCCCGCACTTCTTCAGCGTACGGCACATGAACCTCGTTGATTGTCATCAGGCGTACCTGTGTCGGAGCGAGCCAGACCGGGAAGGCACCGGCATAGTGCTCGACGAGGATGCCGATAAAGCGCTCCATCGAGCCGTACATCGCACGGTGCAATACGACCGGGCGATGCTTTTCATTGTCATTGCCGACGTAAGACAAGTCGAATTTCTCCGGCATCTGGAAGTCGAGCTGGATCGTTCCGCACTGATGGCGGCGCTTCAGCGAGTCCGTGATCTGGAAGTCGATCTTCGGTCCGTAGAAGGCACCGTCTTTGTCCTTGATGTCATACGGCATGCCGACCTCTTCCAATACCTCACGCAGCGAGCTTTCGGCGATTTCCCACAGCTCGTCGGAGCCCATCGAATCGTCCGGGCGTGTCGACAAGGCAACGGTGTACTCGAACCCGAACACTTTGTAAATTTTATCGATCAAATGAATCATGCTCTTGATCTCCGCTTTGATCTGGTCCGGGCGAACGAACACGTGAGCGTCGTCCTGACAGAACGTACGCACGCGAATCATCCCGTTGAGCGCACCGGAGAACTCGTGGCGATGCACTTGCCCGAACTCGGCGTAACGGATCGGCAGGTCGCGGTACGAGTGAATCTTGTTTTTGTAAATCATCATGTGGCCGGGGCAGTTCATCGGCTTCAGGGCAAAGGTCGCATTTTCCACTTCGGAAAAGTACATGTTCTCATGGTAGTGATCCCAGTGGCCGGACTGCTGCCAGACGCGCTGGTTCATCATGAACGGCGTGCGTACCTCGGTGTAGGCGGCCAACTGCTGCAGGCGGCGGGAGAACTGCTCAAGCTCGTTGCGGACAATAAAGG
>CAMIVR010000233.1 GCA_946402065.1 uncultured Brevibacillus sp.
ATTTTCATCCATCAGTGGTGCCGCGAACAGCGGCATGGATGTCTTTTCTCTCTCTGAGTAACCGATCAGAATCAACGTGCGGAAAGAATGGATGGGTTTCTTCGTACAGATACGTAAGAACCGGCGGAATCAGTTTTGCTGTTCAATGAAGATGAACACGTCAAGACTACACCGGTGATAGGAATGAGAAGCGGATGATCGAAAATCCATTAGAATTACTACCGTTTGTTCGAAAACATCGGTCGCTAAGTTCACCCACTTTTGAACATCCTGATCAACCCACAAGCTCTGCAGCCAGGGAATCGCCAAGAAGAGATAAGCGGAGCTTTTTGACAGCGCCTACCGAGACGGAGCCAAAAAAACGGAACGTCTTTCGCGCCACATCATCTTCCTCGAGATACTCCCGCCGCGAAGCGAGTGGCTTTGGGGCGCGGTTCCGTTTGGGGCTTGGGGTCCCCGAAAAGTATTCGGAATACGCTGCGAAGGCCCACGTCACTTTTTGGGGGGAGGCGGAGTCGGCCTTGAATACTCCCTCGGGCGCTGTCACTTGCGGAGTGTTCTCTTCTTGGCGATTCCCTCGCCTCCACCGCAGCCACATTTACACGACGATCAGGAGCCCCTGTCATAAAGAAAAGGACATGGAGCAAAATTGCTTCTCCATGTCCTCTCGTTTTTTACTACTGTGCTGTCACCGGTTCTCCTGCTTCTGAAGAGCCTTCCGATTCCAGCATCGGCACTAACTCATCAGGATTGGCTACTGGCTCCGTCACGTCCGTTTGTTCTGTGCTGTTCTGTTCTTCTGTCACCTGCTTGACATCCTTGGCCGGCAGCTTCACATCGTACATGACATAGTCGAATACGCTCGGATCGTACGCCGAGGAAATTTTGACTTTCAGCTTGACCTTGGTCGCTTTTTTCGGCAGGTCAAGCAAAATACCGTCATTGCTGACGTATTTCTTCGCCGTACTGGAGACGACTGCATACGTCAGGTTGTGCAAGTGGGTCGGCAAAGAAAGGACAGCGTCATTAATCACTTTTGTATTCACGCTGTTCGGTTCAAAATTGGCCACAGCCTTGGCGACGTCCTTTTTAAGCTGGTTTTTGTCCAATTGATGCTTCGTGTCCTTGACGGTAATATTTTTGTAGATCACGTAATAATCTTCCGCTTTTTCCGTCTCCGGGTCAAAATGATAGCCTACCACGGCAAGTGAGTAATCGCCGTTTGGCAAATACTTGACGATCTCTCTTCCGCGCGAATCTTTCGAACCGTCTACATATGAGCTATCGATATCGGTAAATTCAATTTTGCCGGGCTCCAGGTTTTTCCACGTCGGTTCACCTGCGGCGTCGCGATCGGTGTACTCTGCCATCGTTCCGATATACGTATCGTCGTATCCGTAGACTTCAAGCGCAACCAGGTTGATGTCATCTGCCTGCAGGTCAACCGTTGCCGTGATCGTATCGTTTTCACCGTCATCATTCGGGGACAGGATCGCACTGGACAGCTCAAAATTGTCAAAACCAAGCGTCGTGTCTACGGGCTTATCACCGACGTGGACGACAAACGGCAAGTGCAGGTCTGGTGCGCTATCTTTGCTCTTCAGCAGCACTTCGCCTTCGTAGACGCCTTCTTGCGCTGTTTTCGCCGGGGCGAGCTCGATCGTGAACCCGGTAACATCTCCGCCCGCAGCCTTGATCGTCGTCTTGCTCAGCGATACGTTAATGTTGCCAGGATCTGGCGTATCCTGTGGATCAGCCGGGTTCGGCGTCACTGCGTCGTGCATGACAATTTCCGCTTCGTAGGTGACTGATTTCTTCGACGTGTTTTTCAACTGCAGCTGCTTGGTCACCGCTTTGCTGCCTGCCTTCATCAGGCCAAAGCTGAGGTTGTCGCCATAGTACGTAATTTGCTTCTTCGTGTGATCCGTGTTGTAAATCTCCATCTCTTCCACTGTCTGCAAGAGCGCGGGGGTTTTCATCGCATTCGCTATATTTGCCCGCCCAGCGCCCTGGGAGTAGACATCGTGCCTGACGTGATCAGCGGTGTAGAGTGTATCCGCCGTATTGGCCAGCGCGGCTTTGATATCGAACGGCGTCCAGTCCGGATGCTGCTCTTTCAGCAGAGCCGTTAAGCCGGCAATATGTGGGGAAGCCATGCTCGTCCCTTGCAAACGGGCGTACGCTTTTTCATAGCTGGCGCCTTTGTCCTCTTTGCCATACGCTGGTACGCTGGAGAGAATCGCGGTACCGGGTGCGACAACATCCGGTTTGATCGAATAATTTCCATCCAATGACGGACCGCGAGAGCTGAATGCAGCGATGTCATCGCCAGGACGGTTGACATAAGGGAACTGTTTGGCAAAAGTAAAGGAGAGCGGCGTTTTGCTTGCCAACATGTCCTTGGCCAATTGACGGCCTTCAGCACCCTTCATGTCAAACGCAGGCAAGAACTCCTCGGTGTCACCCAGGAACGTATTGATGTAATCCTCTCTGCCTTTGTAGTCGAGGTTCGCTTCCTCACCCTTGGCGTTGCCGTTGAACATGATCAGCGCAGCGGCTCCTGCACGCTTGGCGTTTTTCACTTTCTCATCCAAGCCATTCATGCCGCGGGAGACGACCGCGATTTTCCCTTTGACATCGACCTTGGCAAAGTCATCTTCCGTACCGAGATTGGCAAAGACGGCTTCCAGTGGCTGCTTGGCCAGCTTGGCGCCGAAATCGGTCGACCCTTGCTCCCACCCCAGCGCATACAGCCTGAAGCTTTTGCCATTGGCGGTCAAATCCGCTTGGTACGTATCAAAAAAACTCGTCGCCGCTCCAACCGAAATGGGCAGCTGCGCATTGGCCGGTGAGGTGGACGTAAAGCCGGTCGGTCCCGTATTGCCGTTGGCCACGCTGACGACTACCCCGGCCAGCGTCGCATTGTTCAGCACAATCGAGTCGGGTGAAAACGGATTGTGGTCTGCATCACTGCCCAGCGAGAGATTGATGACGTCCATTCCGTCCTGGACAGCGTGCTCAATGCCGTCGATTACCTGTGCCGTACTGCCTGTACCACCTGCAGGACTTGGTCCAAGCACACGGTACACGTACAAGTCTGCTCCATAGGCGACCCCTTTAACGGTGCGATCGGAATTCGGGTTCGCGTCACGGCCTACAATCGTCCCCGACACATGCGTTCCGTGTTCGGTAGGGTATTTTTGCAGCGGTATCGTCTCATATGGATCATCGTCGTCGTCAATCGAGTCGTAACCGCCTTTGAAGGCATCCTTCAGATCGGGGTGAAGATAATCGACCCCCGTATCGATAACGCCAACTTTTACGCCCTTTCCGGTCAAGCCGGCTTCCCAAGCCTCCGGTACGCCGAGCTGCTTCAGTGGATTGGCATCGTATCTGCTATCGGATGATTGCGAATTGCCTGAATCCGCTACTTTCTCCACTGGCAAAGCATAGTACGTATCGTTCTCGTAGATCGACACGACGTTCGGCAGTTTCGCCAATTCGGGAATCTCATTGGCAGGGATGGTCACTTCCATGGCATTGATCAGATAGTTGAACGAGCGATCGACATCAAGATCGATGTTTGCCTTGTCAGCCGCCTTTTTTAACGAGGAGTGCTCTTTGGCGATCGTCGATTCCACTGCTGCCCGCGAAACCCGTTTGCCCTTTTCCGCAGCGACCCGCTCGGCCACAACTACAGGCTCTGACGCCAGCTGTACGATGACGTTGACTTTTTTCTTCGATTTGGTGTCCAGATTCTCCGATATCCGGGCGGTTCTTGTCTCATTGTTTTTCACAAGCTTCTTTCCCGGTTGGGCATGGACCGTTTGTAGCTGTGAAAGTCCTTCTGCCGAAACAGCGTGGTACGGAATACCACTTAAAAATACGGCTGCAGCAACGATTAAAGAAGTAATGGATGAACGCGATTTAAGCAAACTTTTCCCTCCTACACAAAAAATTTTACCTGCCAATGATTGGCATAAAAAACTATTCTATCGACACAATACTTTTCCCTGCCATTTTTTGAAAAATCATTTTATTTTTCAGCAAATTTTTTACGTATGCAGCATTTTATAAAAGCGACCAAAAAAATGGCGGTGGAAAATACACCGTTCTGGTGCACTCTCCACCGCCTTCTCCGTACGGGCCGAGCCTGATTCCCGCCCGTTAGTCCTCATCCTTGTAATCGTAGCTCTCGGCAATCGGCTCCCACTGGGTCTTCTCCCACTGCTCCTTGAGCTTTTCCAATTGGTCGAGAAAGAAGCTGAACTGCTCCTTGTTGATCATGTACTCCTCGCCGTTATGCACGGCGCGAATACGGCCTTCCGCTATTTTTTCTGCGATAAACGAGACCGGCAGGTTCAGATACTCGGCCGTCTCTTTTACAGTCAGGTACATAACTAGCTTCTCCTGTTTATCCGAGCTTCCAGCTCCATTTTCTGCTGTTCATAGCCCGGCTTGCCAAGCAGGGCAAACATATTTTCCTTGTAAGCGTCCACGCCAGGCTGATCAAACGGGTTCACGCCCATGAGATATCCGCTGATCCCGCATGCTTTCTCAAAAAAATAGATCAGTCTGCCCAGATAATACGCTGACTGCCGGGGAAGTGTCAACACGAGATTGGGGACACCGCCATCGACATGGGCGAGCAACGCGGCTTCAAACGCTTTTTCGTTGACGTAATCGATCCCTTTGCCGGCGAGAAAATTGAGTCCGTCCACATCGGCGGGATCTTCCCCGATCATCACATCACTCTCCGGTTCATCCACCCACAGCACCGTTTCAAACAAATGCCGCGATCCTTCCTGGATGTACTGGCCCAGCGAATGCAGGTCGGTGGAAAATGCTCCTGTAGCGGGAAAGATGCCCTGGCCGCTCTTCCCTTCCGACTCGGAAAAGAGCTGCTTCCACCACTCTGCAAAGAAACGCTGCTGCGGCTCATAACCGACGAACAGCTCGATCAGCTTCCCTTTGCGGTACAGCAGATTGCGGGCGACGGCGTATTGATAGCAAGGATTTTTCTGCAATTCGGGTGTCCGATACTCGGCATGGGCATGAGCTGCGCCAAGCAGCAGGGCATCGATGTCGCCTCCTGCTGCGGCGGTCGGCAGAAGTCCGACTGCGGTCAGAACGGAAAAGCGCCCGCCGATGTCGCGCGGGATGTCGAAACGCGGATAGCCAGCTTCGACAGCCAGCTTGCTCAACGCTCCCGTCGAAGCGTCCGTGGTAGCATAGATTCGTTTTTGCGCTCCTGCCGCGCCGTATTTCTTCTGCAGGTAGTCGCGGAAGAGGCGAAAGGCAATCGCCGGTTCGATCGTCGTTCCCGATTTGGAAATGACATTGATGGAGACGTCCTTTCCGTCGATGATATCCAGCAGATGATTGAGATAGCCGGCGCTCAACTGGTTTCCGACAAAATACACTTCGGGAGCCTGCCGTCTGTCTCGTTGCAACGTGTTGGAAAAGGTATGTCCAACTATATCCAGTACGGCTTTTGCTCCGAGGTAGGACCCGCCAATGCCAATTATCAGCAATACATCGGAGTCATGGCGGATTTGGGCAGCCGCTTCCTTGATTTTCAGTACTTCGGCCTGATCGCAGCGAATCGGCCAATCAACCCAACCGAGCCACTCGTGACCGGGCCCGGTCTTGTTGTGCAGCATGTGGTGAGCCAATTTGACAGCATCGGCATACGGCTCCCACTCGTCCGGCAAGAGAAATGGAGCGGCATGGGAATAATCAAAGCGGATCGATTCTTCCATAGAAGACCTCCATTTTCCACAGTCTTTCTTTTATGGCCCCAACCGACTACGGCGCACGAAATGAAACCGTCAAGGATCGGAAAAAATTTTGAGCAGCAAAAACAGAACAACTCCTGCGGAGGTGACGGCTGTCCACAGATACTTGTTGGTATCGGGTTTCTTTTCCTTGAGGTAGCCAATCAGCTTCCACGTTCCGACAGCAATGCAAAGAACGCTGAACAACAAAAGGACAGACCCCATTTTGCTCTCCCTCCCTCCCCTTCCTACCAGCTATATGGCAGAAAAAGAAAAAACATTACCCGTCCGCGGTAATG
>CAMIVR010000234.1 GCA_946402065.1 uncultured Brevibacillus sp.
GATTCGCCGAGCTCGAGCAGATTGCGGTTCTGAAACAGGACTTCCCCGCTTGTGATCCTCCCGGGCGGCATGGGAAGCAGCCCCATGATCGTCAGCGAGGTCACACTTTTCCCACAGCCCGACTCGCCGACGATCCCGATCACTTCTCCCCTGTCGACCGTAAAGGAGATGTTGCGGATAATCGGCAGCTCTCCTTTGGGGCTATTGATGCTGACTGTCAGGTTTTTCACTTCCAGAATCCGTTCGTCCATCGTCGTCCTCTACTCCTTCAGTTTGGTGTCAAGCGCATCGCGCAGCCCGTCGCCCAACAGGTTAAAGGCGAGAACAGTAACGATGATGGCCAGTCCGGGGGAGATGACAACATGCGGTGCAACCGTCACATAGTCCCTGCTCGTACTGAGCATCGCTCCCCATTCGGGCGTCGAGGGATCCGCGCCAAGCCCGAGAAAGCTGAGCGACGCCCCGACCAGAATGGCAAAGCCGATCCGCATGCTGAGATAGACGATAATGACGGGGAGAACCTGCGGCAAAATGTGTCGGCGGATGATCTCCCAGTCCTTCACTCCGATCGAGCGAGCCGCCTCGACGTAGACCATGTCCTTGTACGCGAGCGTACTCCCGCGGACGATGCGGATAAAAATCGGCAGGGTAAAAATCGAGACGGCGATGACGACATTGGTCAGGCCGGTGCCGAGCACGGCGATGATCCCGATGGCCAACAGCACCCCCGGAAAGGCGAACAGGACGTCGGAGGCCCGCATCATCAGGCTGTCGTACCAGCCGCCGAAGTAGCCGGACGTCAAACCGATCAGCGTGCCGAGCGACGCTCCAAAAAACACGGACAACACGCCGACCAGCAAGGAGATTTTCGTCCCGGCCACGATGCGGCTGAGAATATCCCGGCCGAATTGGTCGGTCCCTGCCCAGTGCGACCAGGTGGGCGTCGAGAGCAGCGAACTGTAATCCGGCTCTTCCGGCGCATACGGAGTGAGATATTCACCGAATAAAGCAGTCAACAAAATCAGCAGGACGACGACCAGGGCACAGCAGGCGAGCTTTTGCTCGCGGAATTTGCGGACAAATGCGCGCCATGGCGTATAGACGTCTTCCCTGACCTGCTGATTGGCGATGGTAGGTTGAATGGAAGCGGACAACGGCATTCCCCTCTCTTCGTTAATCGAACTTGTTCAAAAAGGAGGACAAACAGAGCCTAGAAGTTCAAGGCGCGGCAGACCCGAGGTCGACTAATAGCGCTGACGTCCTGTCAGCAACGTCGACACTTGCACATCATGTGCGGCGCAGCGGAACGTAGGTCCTTCTACGTGAGCAGCGGAGGGGCAACGCAACGCGGAAATTCGACGGCTATGTTTCCCGGACTTTTTGAACATCCTTTAATCAAACCGCAACTGCGGATTCAAGAACGTATACAGCACATCGACGATCAGGTTGATGATCAAAAACTCCAGCGTAAACAGCAGCATGCAGCCCTGGATCATCGGAAAGTCGCGAAAATGGACGGAATCGACCAACAGCACACCCATGCCAGGCCAGCTAAAGACAGCCTCGATGATTACAGCGCCGCTCAGCATAAACCCGAATTGGATCCCGCTCATCGTCACCAGCGGGATCAGCGCATTGCGCAGCGCGTGCTTCCACATGATCATCCGTTTGGGCACGCCCTTGGCCCGGGCGGTGCGAATGTAATCTTCCTGCATGACTTCGAGCAGACTCGTGCGGGTAAAGCGGGCAAACAAGCCGAGCAAGCCAATCCCCAGCGTCAGCGAAGGCATGATCAGACTGAGGAAGCCTTCCGTCCCCCCTGTCGGCAGCCAGCCAAGCTTGACGGAAAACAATTCGATCAAGAGAAAGCCAAACCAAAACTCCGGCATGCTCAAGCCGATGATCGATACCGTCATCCCCAGATGGTCCGGCCAACGGTTGCGCCGCACGGCCGAATGAATCCCGACGAGGACGCCGACGGCCAATGCCCAGCCCATCCCCCAGGCGGTCAGCTTGAGCGTCAGCCAAAATTTTTCCCAGAGCAGCTCGGCGACGGGCTTGTGATTTTTAAACGAGGTGCCGAAATCGCCGCCGAGCAGGTTGGTGATGTAGATCCAATACTGCTCGTACAGCGGCTTGTCGAGATTCATCACCGCGTGCATCTCTTTGACTGCTTCCTCGGTGGCGTAGGGGCCGAGCGCAATCCGCGCCGGATCGCCGGGGATCATGTGAATAAACATAAAAATGATAATCGTGACGACAAACAGCAGCGGAATCATCCCCAGAGTCCGCTTGACCAAATACTTGACCAACAGCACCGCTCCTTTCTCCGCTTCGAACCTACGACTTTATGTCCGCTCAGCGCTTGCAAAACAGGGAGACGAGAAGGAACCCGGCAACGCCGGCTCCTTCTCATCCACAATCAGTACTTTGCTTTTCTGACGTCGATCACGCCGTCCGGGAGCACATAGGCATCCTTCAAGTCCTTCTGTTTGCCGAGCAGGATGTCATCGACGAACAGATAGCCCCAGGCTGCATCTTCGACGAGGATTTTTTGCGCTTCGGCGTGAAGCTTCATTACTTCCGCCTGATCGCCGGTTTGCAGCGCTTTTTCGACCAGCTCATCCACCTTCGGATTCCTGTACCAGCCCGAGTTGTTGCCTTTCGCCCCGACGAAGTCGCTGGTAAAGTTCGGGCGCAGCACCCAGTCTGCCTCTCCCGTTGACGGCGACCAGTGCGAGTAGTACAGCTGGACACCGTCGCCGGCGTCGAGCATGTCGTAGAACGTGCCGGTTTCCATCGTCTCGATCTTCAGTTTGATGCCGACCGCAGCCAGCTGCTGCTTGATAAACTCGGCCCCCTTGATCATTTCCGTCGGATTATCCGTCCACAGTACGGCGTCGAACCCGTTCGGATAGCCTGCTTCGGCGAGCAATTGCTTTGCCTTGTCAGGATTGTAGTCGTACAGCTTTTGCTGGCTGTATCCGGCTACTTTCGGAGCGACGGGCGAGTCTGCCGGACTGGCGAAGCCCATCTTCACGACTTTGATCATCGCGTCCTTGTCGATCGCGTAGTTGATCGCCTGGCGTACCTTGACATCATTAAATGGCTTGATGCGGTGATTCATTCCCATGTAGTTCTCAATAATCGACGGGTAATTGACCAGTTCCAGATTGGCATTGGCTTTCAGCGTCTCCGCTTGCTCTGGCGTCAACGGGTAGACGAACTGGGCCTCGCCTGTCATCAGCATCGCGACGCGAGAGGCCGTCTCCGGGACAAGGCGGAATTCGACAGTCGAAAATGCCGGCGGGTTATCTTTATCCCAGTATTGATCGAACTTCTTCATCCGGATGTACTGCCCGTCTACCCAGTCCTCGAAAGCATACGGACCGGTACCGACCGGTTTGCGATCCACCTTTTCCCCATTTTCAAATGACTTCGGCGACATGATGGCGGCGGCGGGGTGGGTGAGGATATTGACGATCGCTGAAAATGGCGAATTGAGGATAAATTTGACCGTGTGTTCGTCGATTGCTTCGACCTTTTCAATCATTTTGAAAAACCTGGCGCGCTTCAAGCCGTTTTTCGGGTCCAGTACGCGCTCAAAATTCTTTTTCACAGCGTCGGCATTGAACGGCGTGCCGTCATGGAAGACGACGCCTTCTCTCAGCTTGAACGTAACGGTTTTGGCATCGGCGCTCAGCTCCGGCATTTCTTTGGCCAGTACGGGCACGGCCTTCATGTCTTTGTCAAAGCCCATCAACCCTTCCAGCATCGTTCGCTGTGCAGAGTTGGCTGTCGTTTCCGTCGTGTTTTGCGGGTCGAGCGAATCCGGATTGGCTTCCATCACGACTACCAGCTTGTCTGTGCTTTTGCTTTTCTCTGTCGGCGCAGTTGCCGCCGCCGGACTCGAAGCTTGGTCAGCCGGCTTTTGCGGCGAACAGGCTGCAAGCAGAACAGCGGCGAGAAAAATTAACCAAAAATGTTTCAGATTGGTTGCCATTTTCATCCTCATTGTGCCCCCTTTTTTCGTTTTTCGCATTTGTAACGCAATTGTAACCGCTCGCAAGCAGGCAAGGTACAGATAAAAAAGATAAAAAGTCAGAATAAACAAACTTTTATTGGCGGAGCCGCAGCTCTCAACAAAAAACCACCCGGGTGTACGATCCGCCGGGTGGAAGGAATCCTGAAAGGAACTGAGGTCTGTGGTTGTCTGGCACCTTCATTTTTCACACCAGATGTATTGATTTTTCGGGCGACCGATCTTGCGGTAGTTGGACAGTGAGCGTACCAGTCCTTCCTCCAGCAAAAACGCAATGTAGCGATGAACAGTCGGATAGGCAAGCCCGACGGCGTCCGTAATGACTTCAATCGCCACCGGTTGCGTCTGCTCCTTGAGGAACTGCACGATGATCTGCAGCGTGTTTTCGCTGATGCCTTTGGTCACCATGACTTCCCGCTGCTTTTCCATCTGCTGCTGCTTCAGCTTCGACAGCTTTAAATTGATTTGCATGCGCGAGATCAGGTCAGGAGCCCGTACCGGTTTGAGGGCAAAATCAGTCGCGCCCGCTGCAAAAAAACGGCTGACCGTTTCTTGCCGCTCATCTACGGTCAAGACGATGATCGGGATGGTTTCGTTCAGGCGGCGAATGGCCTGTACCGTTTCCAGGCCGTCCATTTCCGGCATGTAGTAATCGACCAGGACCATGTCAAACGTCTCCTGCCTGAACCGCTGGAGCGCCTGCCGGCCGTTCTCTGCCGCGATCGACTCGAATTCGGCATACTCGCATATCTCTTGCAGGGTGTAGCGAATCATCTCGTCATCATCGACGATTAGCAGCTTCGGCATAGCGTTCTTCCCCCTTTGGCAAAACGACCGTAACTATCGTAAACTCGCCTTTTTTGCTCCGCACTTCCACCCTGCCCTGATGGGCTTCAACGACCTGACGGACAAAAGCCAGTCCGGCCCCGGCCGAATCTTTTGTCGAGAAGCCGATATTCCAGACGGAATGCAAATGCTCTTCAGAAATCCCCGTGCCATTGTCGATTACCGAAAAATGGACGCCCCCTGCCGTGCTGGTCACAAGCAAGCGAACAGACCCGATGGATGTTTCGGCTATCGCATCGAATGCGTTGTTCAATAAATTTATCAGCGCGCGAACGATGCGGGTTTTGTTTACATAGATATACGGCATGGGCCCGACTGCCTGGATCGTCAATAAATCGGGTGAACCGCTCAGCCGCTCGGAAGCGACCGTATCGAGAATCTCCTGAACTGAAACCATTTTGCGAATATCTTCAAACAGGATATCCGAAATCATCTCACTCATCGAAGCGATGGATTGCTCGATTTTTTGGGAATAGGTACGGATTTTTTCGTCATCGACCCGCATATTGATCAGTGAATTCAGCCCTTGAATCGACGTCAGCGGCGTCTTTAAATCGTGAACGAGAAACAATACTTCCTGCCCTGACCGGGCTTCCGCCATTTTTAATTTGACATGCTGGGCATGCATCCGCTCCAGCGCGGTTACATTTTTGATTCGCGCCAGCACGAACGAGATGCCTGATGTAAACAGCAAAAAAAAGCTGAGGAGCAAGGAAAAGACATTCAGACCGTACTCAAAGCTGTAGACATCAGCCAGCTGCTTGATTCTGTACGAAAGGCTTTCCAGGCCAAAGCCATATGGAGTGAGCCAGCTCACCAGACCAAGCCATTCTACGGCGAGAAAATACTGAATCAGAATGAAGGTTTTCGCCCCCACGCCAATAATCGATTTGTACAGTTGGTTCAAGCCGGTCACTCCGGCAATGAGCATTATGGCAGAGCCAGCCATCGGATACTTGGTCGGTGCATACAGCCCCATGATCCAGTAAATGCTGGTCAGCATAACCAAGGGAATCAACAGCGCCAACCAGCGGTTTTTACTAAACATCGATAATTCTTCACAAATGAATCAATTTCATAATTGCTCTTCTTAAAAAAGCTTAGACTGCCCCTGCTAT
>CAMIVR010000235.1 GCA_946402065.1 uncultured Brevibacillus sp.
TTCGCGAGCAACGGCTCAAACGGCTGGAAGAAAAGCTGCTGGAAGCCATTCATGAAGGCAAAGAACTGCACATGAGCCTGGCCGAGCTCATCACACATCTCAGTTTGTTGTACGAGGAGGAGTCAACACAATGAACGTCATAGAGGTACAAAACGTCAGTAAAAATTTTAAGCATTTTTCGCTCAACAACGTATCCTTTTCCATAAAACGCGGCTTCATCACCGGGCTGATCGGGCCAAACGGGGCAGGCAAAAGCACGCTGATCAAGATGATGCTCGGCCTGGTTCGACCGGACAGCGGTCACATCAGCGTGTTCGGCAGCGATGTGTTTACGGATGAAGCGGCGGTTAAACAGCGCATCGGCATCGTCTTCGATGAGAGCCACTTTTACGAGGACCTGACAATTTACGAGATGAAGCGAATCGTCGCGCCGTTTTATCAGCGCTGGAACGATCAGAAGTTTGCCGGTTATCTCGATACTTTCGAACTGTCGCCGAAGCAGAAAATCAAGGAGCTGTCCAAAGGGATGAAAATGAAATTTTCGCTCGCGCTCGCCTTGTCGCACGAGGCTGAACTGCTGATCATGGATGAACCGACAGCAGGACTCGACCCTGTGTTTCGCCGGGAATTGCTGGAACAGCTAGGGAGCATCATATTGGACGAAGGCAATGCGATTCTCTTTTCGACGCATATTACGACCGACCTCGACCGCATAGCGGACTACATTACCTTTATAAACAAGGGGCAGTTGGTTTTTAGCGAAGATAAGGATGCGATTGTGGAGCAATATGCGCTTGTCAAAGGGGAACGGGAACTGCTCGATCGGGATACGCGCAAGCAGTTTGTCGGCATCCGCGAGACGTCGGTCGGCTTTGAAGGGCTGGTCAACAATCGCGCAGAGGCACAAGCGGCATTTGGCGGCTATGCGGTGTTTGAGAAGCCGACCCTTGAAGACATTATGTTCTATACGGTTAAAGGAGGAACGGCTCATGTATAACCTGATACGCAAGGATTTTCTCTTGATGAAAAAAATGTTTTGGCTGATAGTGCCGTATCTGTGCTTTCTCGCGCTGGCTTTATTCAATACCAGGGAAAATTTGTTTCTTGGCGGTGTCTACACTTCGTTCATCCTGCTGATTATGACCACCTCGTTTGACATCAAGAGCAAAACGAACGTGCTGCTTGGCAGCCTGCCGATACGCCGCAAAGACATCGTCGTGGCCAAGTACGCGATCGGACTGATTTATGCCGTTGCCGGAGCTGTTGCCAGCATGCTCATCGGCCTTCTCTACCAAATTGCTATAGGCCAGGCAGATCCGTTTGATACCTTTATCATGCAGCCGCTGATTGCGTTCACGGTGGCTACCTGCTTCGCTGCGTTGTACCTGCCGCTGTATTACTGGTTGAGTGAAAAGGGAGCACAAGTCATTAACGCGGTGTTTGTGGGCATTATGGTGCTTTCCGGATCGACAGCAGGAATTGCCCGATATTTCATCCTGAAGTATCAGCTCATTGCCAATATGAATGCGATAAGTGGCGTAGCCGTATTGCTTTCACTCGTTCTGCTGTGTATTTCTTATACTTTGGCAAAACGGCTTTTCACTCGCAAAGATATCTAAAGCCGCCCAATGCCTGCTCGAATATGCCTTGGTTGATCAGGCTGGCGAACACCAGATTGTCTTTTCGCGCATTCGCTCATTTTACGAATAAGATCTGTCGATCGTTCACTACTATTACTGGAATTTTTTGCTACACTAATAAGGATGTGGATACACTGATTGGCACATGAGGGAGGACGGGTTATGATAAGGCGGCGCTATGCCAATCTGGATGGGATTGAAACGAAAAAAACTTTTAACGACTTGATGAAATGGCGCAGAGAGCGCAGGGCGAAGAAGTTTGATTCATCGTACCAGATTCCGGTTGCGACAGCAAAGGACGTCGGGTTTTTGCAAACCAATCGGCAAGAGCCGACGATTACCTGGATCGGGCATTCGACGTTTTTCATTCAACTGAGCGGGCTGAATATCCTGACCGATCCTGTCTGGGCCACACGCATGGGAATGGAAAAACGGCTGTCGCCGCCAGGCATCCGTATAGAAGAGCTGCCAGCGGTTGATGTCGTGCTGATTTCACATGGCCATTATGACCATTTGCATTATCCCAGCCTGAAAAAACTGAAGGGCGACGTCTTGTTCCTGGTACCGGAAGGCTTGCGGGCTGCATTTGAAAAGAAAGCGCTGCGGAATACGAAAGAGTTCCCATGGTGGGCAAGTACCGAGGTAAACGATGTCACGTTTCATTTCGTTCCCGCCCAACACTGGACCAGACGTACGCTGTTTGATATGAATACCTCTCATTGGGGCGGCTGGGTGATGGAAAAGGGGCAGCAGACGATCTATTTTGCCGGCGATAGCGGATATTTTCGCGGCTTTCAGGAAATAGGCGACAGGTTTGCGATCGATTATGCCCTGATGCCGATCGGCGCCTATGAGCCGGAATGGTTTATGAGTCCGTCACACATTACGCCCGAGGAGGCGGTTTTGGCATTTGGCGATTTGCGAGCCGCTCACTTTATTCCGATGCACTACGGGGCGTTCCGCTTGGCTGATGATCACCCGCAGGAGGCGCTGGAGCGATTGCATTCGGCCTGGAGCGAATCCGGAATGGCTCCGGATCGCTTGCACGTTATGGTGCTGGGTGAGACGTTGCGAATCGCTTTGCCATAGGCAGTGGATAGGTGGTCAACGCTTAACGATTTTAGGGTTTGTCCGGAAAGGATTCGCCTTTGGGCGCAAAGGGAAATGGACATGCGCGACCTATTAATGTTCGTGTTTTGTTACAGATATACATTTTGGTTCCGTTTTCAAACAAAATTAATCAAAAAAACACGAATATAATTCAGGATGCGGATTGACTTATTCACGATTATCCGATACCATAACAGTTGTTGAGAAAACGAATAATCATAACGAACTGTTCGTATATCCTCAAAGATACGGTTTGAGGGTTTCTACATGGAGCCGTAAATTCCTAACTACGAATGGGGTGCAGTCCGCACACCCATTATTGTGTTGGGGATTTTTTGTACTTTCGGAAAGTTCGCGTTCGCTCAAGCGATAAAGGTTGAAAGTATAAGAAAAACTGCATAAAGCGTTGATTCTCATCAAATCTTACTGACGTATAGGAGGAAACGATGAGCAAATACGATGTGATTGTAGTTGGAGCAGGACCGGCAGGCATTTTCGCGTGTTACGAATTTACCTTGCGTTCTCCACACGCTAAGGTGCTGTTAATCGATAAAGGACTGGATATTCATCGCAGACGGTGTCCCATTTTGGAAGAGAAAATCAAGCTCTGTCCGCCTCCCGCGGGCAAAAAGGACTTCGCCGGATGCTTGCCTGCCTGTTCGATCACCAGCGGCTTCGGCGGCGCGGGTGCCTATAGCGACGGAAAATTCAACATTACGACGGAGTTCGGCGGCTGGATGACGGACTATCTCAGCCCGTCCAAAGTCATGGAGCTGATCAAGTATGTAGACAGCATCAATCTCAAGCACGGCGCGACCGAAGTCATTACCGATCCGTCGACCGATGTGATCAGAAGCATTGAACAACGCGGCTATGCTGCCGGATTAAAGCTGCTGCGGGCGCAGGTCAGACATTTGGGGACCGAGCAAAATCTGGAAATCCTCAAATCGATCTACGAATACTTGGGTGATCGGATCGAGATGATGTTCAAAACGGAGGTTCAGGACATCCTCACTGTCAAGGAAAATGGCGTCGATCATGTTCAGGGAGTGGTTTTGGCCAACGGGCAGGAGCATTACAGCGATCAAGTCGTGATCGTGCCGGGACGGGACGGCTCCGCCTGGCTGACGGAAATCCTGAAGAAGCGAAAGCTGAAAATGTACAACAACCAGGTCGATGTCGGCGTGCGCGTCGAGACGTCGGACATCGTCATGCGTGAGATTAATGAGCATCTGTACGAAGGGAAATTTATCTACAATACATCTGTCGGTACGCGTGTGCGCACGTTTTGCAGCAATCCGTCCGGCCATGTAGTAGTGGAAAACCACAGCGGGGTGATGGCAGCCAACGGCCATTCCTACAAGGATCCGGCCCTCGGCTCAACGAATACGAACTTTGCCCTGCTCGTTTCGCACCGCTTCACCGATCCGTTTGACAAGCCGAACGAATACGCCAGAGAAATCTGTGAACGGGCCAATAACTTGTCCAACGGCGGCGTGATCGTCCAGAAGTACGGCGACATCATCAGAGGTCGACGCTCGACGGAAAACCGGATCAGGGAAGGCTTCCTCGAACCGACGCTGAAGGAAGCGGTCCCCGGTGATCTCGGTCTGGTGCTGCCCTACAATACGATGAAGAGCTTGATTGAAATGGTCGAGGCACTGGATAAAGTCACGCCCGGTATCGCATCCGAGCACACGCTGTTTTACGGCGTAGAAGCGAAATTCTACTCGGCCCGGCCGAAATTGAGCGAATCGTTCGAGACGGAGATACGCGGCTTGTACTGCGGGGGAGACGGCGCAGGTGTGACGCGCGGCTTGGCTCAGGCGGGGGCTGCGGGTGTGTGGATTGCGCGGAATATTATGGACAAACAATAGACAAACAGATATGCTACCACCTTTTCGGTTGAGAGGGTGGTTTTTTATTTTGTTTTGTTGATTTTTTGCTGAAAGAAAACCGCACGTTACCGAATAAGCATCTCCGGGACATCTTATCGAAATCGGTAGGGAGCCTCTAATGCATCAGCGAGCTTCTTCAATTTCTATAATGAGCTTTGCTACTGGTTCATTTACGTAATGTGGTGATGGAGTTGGTGTATGTGGGTGAGATGTTTTGTCGCCGCTACGTTTGGAAAAGTAAAACAGAGGCAAGCACATGAGGGAGAGAATAACGAGGAAGCTTGCTTGACTGGCTTGAAGGCAGGCATACCGACGGCAGCATCCGGAGCATGGTCTGATCTATTACCCGGTTTTAGCGGTCAGTATGCCTCCTTCGATTATTGAAACAGCTCAAAACAGCAGTCTGAGCTTCAAGTCGAACTAGGATTACGCTTGCATTGAGTCGGTTCATTATTCCTGAGGAAAAAAGGTGTTGATTTACTCCTGTGGCTCTTGTTTTTCAAAACTCCATTTCGTTTTTTGAGGGTCAAAGGATAAATGGATGGTTATTTGTTCGCCAGTCCCATTCTCTCTAGTAAAGGAAAAAAAGCCTTCTTGCAAGGTTTCATCTAACAAGAGTATGGGAACGGTATCTCCCTTTTTGGCATATTTTTGCATGATTTTGTCTTGGACTTGAATGAATTCTGAAGCTGCATCTTTAGAAATCTCATCTCGAATTTTCTGTTCTAGCAAATCGCTATCGGTAAACGAAGCGTATATGAATTCCTTCCCGTTTTTATCGGATACTTCAGCAAGGTTTTTAAGGTGGGAAGGCTCAGTTGATATTCCAAGCGCTTTCAACGTTTTCGTATGATTTTGAGCGTTAACTTTTAATAGTTTGTTCTGATCTTTAGAAGCGTAAGATGTCCCAATAATAGTGAGCATGGAGACGACTGCTATCCCAATTGCAAATACTTTTATTTTTTTCACAATGTTACCTCCTCGTATTTTATTCGTCTAACTTTTAGATAAAAGTAATCCTTTAAATTTATTGATTAAACTGGTTAACCAAACGGTGAGCTAATTAATCCCAAAAATCTTTACTAGTTCTGGTGTCTACTACATTAACTTTGTTATAAATATAGTGTGTCGATTTAATTTCAGCAGTAAATTGTTACTGACGAAAGATAATGCCCAATTGCTGACGGGATTGCCTGTCCGAAAG
>CAMIVR010000236.1 GCA_946402065.1 uncultured Brevibacillus sp.
GCTCCTTAGTTGCCGTTGGGTATGTCGATCCTGGCAACTGGGCGACATCGATAGCTGGGGGAGCACGTTTTGGCTATGCTTTGTTGTCCGTTATTTTAATTTCGAATTTAATCGCAATGCTGCTTCAGTCGTTGGCAGCGAAGCTTGGGATTGTAACCGGACGGGATTTGGCCCAGGCTACCAGAGATGCCGTCGGCAAGAAAACAGCCATGATCTTATGGATTTTGACTGAGCTCGCCATCGTCGCGACCGACTTGGCGGAGGTAATCGGCTCTGCCATCGCACTCAATTTGCTCTTTGGAATCCCGTTATTAATGGGTATCCTCATTACAACGCTCGATGTGCTGCTCTTGTTGCTGTTACAGAAGAAGGGCTTTCGCGTGATTGAATCGATCATCATTGTATTAATGGCGACGATATTTGGCGTGTTTGTCTTTGAAGTGATCGTTTCGAAGCCGGAAATCTCGGCATTGCTAGGCGGTTATGTACCGACGGCAAAAATTGTGACAAACCCTGAGATGCTGTTTATTTCTTTAGGAATTTTGGGAGCAACCGTTATGCCGCACAATCTGTACCTGCACTCTTCTATCGTACAGACGAGGAAATACGAACGAAATCGGGCAGGGCGAAAGGAAGCGCTAAAGTTTTCTGTATTGGATTCCAATGTTTCCTTGACGATCGCCTTCTTGATCAACTCTTCGATCTTGATTCTTGGTGCAGCCGCTTTCCACGGCACCGGGCTGGATGTCTCTGAAATCGAAGGCGCCTATGAACTATTGAGCCCGACTGTAGGTGTAAGCATTGCCAGCACATTATTTGCAATTGCATTGCTTGCCTCCGGTCAAAACTCGACGATTACGGGGACATTAACAGGCCAAATTGTCATGGAAGGCTTTATCCATCTGAAGGTCTCGCCGTGGCTCCGCCGACTCATTACTCGCTTGATCGCTGTCGTACCTGCATTTATCGTTACGTGGATTGCAGGAGCGAGAGGCACTGGGGACTTGCTGTTATGGAGCCAGGTGATACTGAGCCTGCAATTGCCCTTTGCGGTTATTCCGCTCGTCTTATTCACAAGCGACAAAAGGAAGATGGGGGAATTTGCCAACCGCACATGGATAAAAGTCGTATCCTGGCTCTCCACGGTTGTCATCCTGGCGTTAAATGTGTTCCTGGTCGCCTATATTATCATTACCGGCCACGATTTAGGCTAACCGGCATGCAGCCGGCAGGAGATCGTAAAATCCGCTTCTCCACTATAGTCAGCAAGGCACCTCACCTGCAGGTATGCTGACATCACAAACAGTCAGCGGCAGCCCAGGCGCACGATAAGTGCCCAGGCTGCCGCTGGAATTTTGCGAACCCTGATCATTCGCGGGTGGGGTACCTTGATCAGATCGGGTCAGCTTTCGACGAAGGGGCAGTCATCATCCACACGATACCGTATTTGTCGATGAGTTCTCCGTAAAACAAGCCGAACGGCTGCATTTCAATCGGCTGTTTCACCGTACCGTCCGCCGCAAGCTTCGCGAACGCTTCTCTGGCTTCTGCTTCTGTTTTGTACTCGATCGACAGCGCGATGCCGGAGCCCTGCGTAAGCGGTTCAATCGCATCCGCCATGAAGATGGCGTTTCCTCCGGCTACACTCAGACACATATGCATGACTTTGTCCGCATACTCGCTTTCGCTTCCCATGATCTCGCCATGGGTGATAACGGACATGAGTTCACCTCCGAGCGATTGCATGTAGAACGCAGCTTGAGCGCGCGCATCCTCCGAAAAAATGAAAGGCTTCAAATGTCCCATCTTCAAACGTCCCTTCGGTTGAGTAGTATGAACCTATAAGCTAACGTTAACAGAATAGGACATGTCACGTTTCTTACGGATTGCGATCGTTCATAAATACAATTGCCTAGCTGTGGCTATGCTGATACTGGACATTCAAGGGGTGGTCTGGCGCTCCTGATTATCCATAAGGTATTCAACACTTGCTGGTTATGTACCCAGGACTCGACAGGCAGAGACGCGTTTGATGAAAAACAGGAAAAATTCGCTCTGATCCTGCTGGACGTGATGATTTCAAATCTTGCCGGATTGTTGCTCACTGCTAGAGTGATATGGTAGGATGTGGGAGAATTACGTATATGGCAGTAGAGGGAGGATGGTTTGCAGTGTCCTATTTCGCACAATTTGAGTCTCGCCAGCTTATTCCCGATATTATATCCGGCAAATTGCATCCTGCTGACGACCCGTTATGGCATATGTCCGGCGCAGCTGACCAGAATGAATACGGCAGGTGGAGTTCCCATATATGCGGCATGGCGTGTTTGAAAATGCTGCTCGCGCAGTGGAAAAAGCAAATCATCCCAACGTTCGAACTCATGAGGCAATGCCGGGAGTATGGCGGATACGTCGTCAACGAGGATGGATCGATCAAAGGCTTGATTTACCGCCCGTTTGTCGCCTACATTGAGGCAGCGTTCGGACTCGAAGCCGAGGTGAAAGAGCAGACGCCGATCGAAGACATATACGAGCTGCTCGACCGGGGCTATGTATACATCGCTTCGGTGCATCCCAGCATCCGGACGCCAGAGGCGACGCCGCCGAAACAGGGGGGGCATCTGGTGTATGTGTTCGCCAGGAACGACCAGCGTCAGGAGATCGTGTTTCACAATCCTTCTGGCCACACCGTGACGACTCAGGAAAATGTTCATCTGAGCTGCGACGTCTTTTCACGGTTTTATGCCAAACGCGGGATTTTGATCAGGGTTCCCCGGGAGTGTGGTGAAGATGCATACGATAAGGCTTCATCGTGATCGGTGAGGTTTTTGTTTATCATGACTTGCGAGAGAACCCCCACCTCCAGCAAGCAAGCCTCGACGGCGATGATCAGTCAACGACGATGGCTGCGCTGCGCAAACAAAAACAGCCAGAATATTCTCTGGCAGTTTTTGTTTCCTGGCATGGCATTTTACCTTACATCTTCCCTTTATGTGTGCTCGTTCAGGCGCTCTTCCAGACGGTCCCACGTTTCAGTGATGCCTTGGAGCATACCCATGTCCATGACGGTCTTGAGCGCCTCCGCCGACACGTATTGGGAACGGCTGACCAGCTTCGTCTTGCCGCCAAGATCGATGAATTCCAACGCGATCTCGGTCGACGGCATCGCGTTGTTCTCGTTGCCCTCGGCATCTGAGAAGTAATCGGTGTAGACGATCTTCTCCGGTTCGACAATCTCGTGATAAACCCCTTTGCCCCAGGATTCCATCCCGAAAAATTCGCCTTGGTTAGAATCAACGCACTTCATGCAGTAGTGCCAAACGCCGCCCGGCCGGAAATCGACGGTGCAGACCGGTATCTCCCAGCCTCTCGGCCCCCACCAGTGCTTCAGATGCTCCGGCTCTTTAAACATTTTGAACACGAGATCGCGCGGCGCATCGAAAACGCGCTCCAGCACCAGCACCCGATCGTTCTCTATTCTTGAAACCATTGCGTTGCTTGACATGGTAAACTCCTCC
The DNA here is from genome assembly GCA_946402065.1 of uncultured Brevibacillus sp. Taxonomy (GTDB): domain Bacteria; phylum Bacillota; class Bacilli; order Brevibacillales; family Brevibacillaceae; genus Brevibacillus_D. Next base: position 3,519 of record CAMIVR010000236.1, read on the forward strand.
TCATGATCATCCGCGATTTTATGATTTTTCCTTGTTCTGCAGTTGCCGCAAGTAGTCATCCAGATTGTCGAATCTTTCTTGCATCACACGCCGGAAGGACTGCACCCAACAATCCAGCGCTTGGAAAGGCTCGGGCCTAAGCTGGTAGATCCGGCGGTTGGCTTCGGCACGCACGGTTACGATCCCGTTCTCGCTAAGCACCTTCAGATGCTTCGAGGCTTGGGGCTGCCTCATACCCAGACGGTCAGCGATTTCCCCCACGGTCAGCGGGCCGTCGCGCAAGAGTTCGACGATATTCATCCGATTCGGTTCGGCCAGGGCGCTCAGGGTCGTCATGTCCATGTCCGGATTCTTCCCTGACATGTCGTTCACCTCGTTAGATTATTGTAATGGTCGCCGGGGATCCCCTCATCTCCTTTATCACTATGGTTACCTTCTTGTTGGTTTTAATATACACCAAAGGGAATATTCCTGAAAAGGGATATTTTAAAAATAAATGCGTGTCCATTCAGAGGGATGATTCGAAACAATTGAAAGCCGAATTCGCCCCATGAGAAATTACCGGTAAGATTGCCTATCAAGTCTGCAATATCGTACTATTCGCTCGCGAGGCGCACGATGTATGATTCATCAGAATACATGTCAGGGGGTATTCTCATGAGCATCGCCTCCTTTGTTATTTACTGCATAATTGTTACTTTTACGCCCGGGCCTACGAATATTGCGATATTGTCGATCGCCCATCATTTCAGGATGAAAGAGACCTTTCACTACATATGGGGAGCAACCGTAGCCTTCTTCATGCTGCTTGTGGCTTCCGTGCTTTTAAACAGCGTGCTTGCGGCGATAATGCCCAAAATTATCGTTGTCATGCAAATAACAGGCTGCTTGTATATGCTCTACCTCGCCTATCAAGTGTACAAAATGAAGATGGTAGGGGAAACTGCCAAACAAGCTACTACCTTTCTGTCCGGATATCTGATGCAATTTGTAAACCCAAAGACTTGGCTATTTACAATGACGGTGATTCCAAGCTATGTTATGCCATATGAAAAGTCGTCGTTTGCAATCTGGATATTTGTCTTCGTTATCGAGATGATTGCCTTTTTCGCATTTGTCACGTGGGCACTTTTCGGTACAGTTTTCAAACGGTTCTTGCAAAAATATCAAAAGGCGACGAATATCATCCTGACCATTTTATTAGTCTATTCAGCGATAGAGGTATTGGGAATAGTCGAGCGATGAGGTGAAAGCAGATGGACAAATTCGTCTATAAAAAATCAGCAGGGATTACTGCATTGTCTGCAAGTTTATGTGATTTCCAATATAAAAAGCACAGCCATGAAGAATACGCATTTGGTGTAACGTTGCGCGGCGTCCAGCAGTACAATCTGGATGGGAGCTTTCAGTCGTCCTATCGAGACGGGGTCATGCTTTTTCATCCGGAGCAGGTACATGATGGCCGGTCACAAGATAAGACCGGCATTGATTACGTAATGGTGTATATCAATTCGAAGCTTTTTTTGGAATTAATCGGAAAAAAGGATGTAGTCAAGTTCTCTTCCCCTATTGTCTATAACCGTCGACTCGAGCAAAGCATCTTACACCTGGTAAATGCCGTATTTACAATTGCAGATGAATCTCTGTGCAGCGAGCTGCTTTTGGCTCTGGCGGATCATTTTTCTCAAACGGAACTGAGCAACAAGTTCAAAAAAGACACTGTTTTCATTGCGAAAGCAAAGGAAATGATATCTTTCAGTTTAGACAATGTGCTCAGGCTTGACGACATTAGCAGAGAGTTGGGAATGTCAAAATTTCAGTTTATCAGGGCATTTAAAGCAGGGACCGGCATTTCTCCGTATCAATTTTTTTTAAACTGCAAAGTTGAGCATGCCAAGCAGCTGATCGAAAAGACCAAGGATATCTATTCGGCAGTAGCCGAATGCGGATTCGTTGATTTATCCCATCTGAACAGACACTTTAAGAGTGTTTACGGAACGACAGCATTTGAATATGTATCCGACATTCGTTGAACGCAGTGTGAGAGTAATGGTGACAATAATATTCGACCAGAAGTTTTCCAGTAAGAATGAGATAAGCAGTCCATATGAAAAAAATCCACTTTCAACAGTGGATTTTTTTGGTCGATAAAAATTTATAAAAATTCTTATCGACATAAGCGCAAAAGCGGAAGACCTGTGAGCCTCCGGGCATTCCAGGCGGCTTTCGATGAATCGTC
>CAMIVR010000237.1 GCA_946402065.1 uncultured Brevibacillus sp.
ATACTGTCCGGCTCCGCTCCAAAAACGGCACGTCGACCAAAATTCCGAAGAAGATTATTCAAGCGTAGAGTTGGTCTATAAAGCTGTGCCGTTTTTTCCGCTCCGCCTAAGCTAAGCCGCAAAGGCCTTAAGCCCATTCCTCTTTTCTCTCTGAGCGACTGGGCGGAATCAACGTGCGAAAAGAGTAAAAGATAAATCGGCTTCACTTGTTACTCAGCTAAGACATCCATGCCGCTGTTCTCGGCACCACTGATATGAAAATATTGTAAATTCCGCTACTACGGCTGGCGAATTTGCATAGCCGTACAAGGATATATAAACCGTTCATGGCAGCATGTACGGGTAGAAAAAAGATCGAAAAGCCGGAGGGATTGTCATCGCTTATTCGAACACGGCAGTAGCTAAAATTTCTCCGATTTTTACATCCTGAACAACCCGCAAACTCTGCAGCCAGGGAATCGCCAAGAAGAGATAAGCGGAGCTTTTTGACAGCGCCTACCGAGACGCAGCCAAAAAAGGGAAACGTCTTTCGCGCCACATCTACTTCCCTGAGATACTCCCGCCGCGAAGCGAGTGGCTTTGGGGCGCGGTTTCCCTTTTTTGGCGGAGTCGGCCTTGAACACTCCCACGGGCGCTGTCACTTGCGGAGTGTTCTCTTCTTGGCGATTCCCCGCCCCTCCACTGAAGCTACGGTTGCACGATGATTACAGCCCCTATTGAATGAAAAGACGTTCTTTTTACACCGGGAACTTAAGCGCCTCCAAATCAAACGCCGGTACAAGCCCTTCATAGGCTGCCCTGCTCAGTAAAGCTGTGATGGCTGCATAACCGTCATCCCCGAGATTGGCGGTGAACTCATTTACGTACAGATTAATATGCGCTTGCGCCACCTCCGGATCCATCTCCTGGGCGTGTTGCATGACGTATGCCTGTGATGCCTCCGGGTTGGCCCAAGCGTATTCGACTGATGCTTTTGTCCAGCGGGCGAGCGCTGCGAGATCGAGGGAACGGCGGGCAATAATCGCCCCCAGCGGAATTGGCAGCCCGGTATCGGCTTCCCACCAGTTGCCCATGTCGGCCAACAAGGATAAGCCGTACGTGGGATAGGTAAACCGCGCTTCATGGATCACCAGCCCGGCGTCGATTTTTCCGTCGCGCACAGCCGGCATAATTTCGTGAAAAGGCATGACGACAATCTCGCCAACACCGCCCGGCACGTTTTGCGCTGCCCACAGCCGAAACAACAGATAGGCGGTCGATCGCTCGCTGGGAACTGCCACCCGTTTACCCGCTAACGCTTGTGGGTCTACGCTGCCCGACTCACTGCCTCTCGTCAGTACCAGCGGGCCACAGCCTCTGCCCAGCGCTCCCCCGCACGGCAGCAGCGCGTATTCGGAAAGCACCCACGGCAGTGCCGCGTAGGAGATTTTCAGCACTTCCGGACCAGTCGAGCTGGCTGCCCAGCCGTTGGTTATATCGATGTCTGCATACGTTACATCCAGTTTCGGTGCGCCTGGAATCAGTCCGTGCACCCAGGCATGAAAGACAAACGTATCGTTGGGACACGGTGAAAATGCAATGTTCATCAGATTACCTCCATTAATACCGAACTTGCTGCTTCCAAGGCAGCTAATGCTTCCTTGATCCGCCATGCGGACTTGTCGCGCGGCCCGATCAGATTGGAAATAGCCCGGAGCTCCAAGACCGGCAGGCCGCACTCCTTCGCCGCAGCCGCCACTCCGAAGCCCTCCATCGCCTCGGCGACGGCAGTCGGATATCGCTGTGCCAGTGCGGCGGCAGTCGCAGCCGTTCCCGTCACCGTTGACAGCGTGAGTATGGGTCCAATCGTAACCGGCAGTCCCGATGAGCGCAACCCCTCGGCAACCCGATTAACCGCGATCGGATCAAGCGGGACACGGGCAGAACCAAATCCCAGCTCGTCCACACTGCAAAAACCATCCGGTGTCTCAGCCCCGAGGTCGGCTGCGATAATATCGTCTGCCAGCACGAGCGAAGCTACATCGGCTCTCCCTGCAAATCCTCCGGCAATGCCAGCGCAGATGACCAGATCATACGGACGCTCTGCCAAAGCCAGAGCATTCGCTGTCCGGGCGGCAGCCGTGGCCGGCCCTACACCGCCGATCAAGCAGTCGATCCCGTCCGTTTGGCCGATCCCGCGCATGACGGCATCCCGCTCTGCCGCAACCGAAGTGACGACCAGTGTACGCTTCGTCTGGAAAAAGGACGATCCGACAGTTGTTTCCGCGTTGTGATGATCAGTATCCAATTTTGACAATCTCCTTTACGTTGTGATTCAAACCGCTTCGGGCTAAGGTTCTCATCTATGCTTTGCATTTCATGCCGAATTTGTATATGCTGAGTGCTACTCCGGCGGTTTCAGCCCACCTATTCAAAAGTATCCCTATCTCCTCGGGATGTAAAGCCATTTCTCGTTTTCTGCGTCCAATGACATGAAAGTGAAGTGCGATGGCGCGTTGGTTACCACGGACATCGCGCCGTTTAGTAACAATGGGACAACTGATACCCCCTTGCGGATGATGGCTGGCGTATTTAACAAGGATGTCGCCTGGAACGGATCGACCTTATACGATCGATTCTTAACTGGCGGAAAAGAATGCCAAAACAGAAGATTTGGAAGAGAAAATCGCTGACCTTGGAAACGAGCTTGACGACGCGAACAACCGTGACGACATCGAAAATTTCATCGACGAGCTTGAAGAAAGTTCACTCTCGTTAAAACGACGGCTTTCGCTATTAGACTGGGCGAAAAGCCTGGTTCTTTCGATCGGTACTAAAAAAAGATCGTACTACTTGCAATCTCTCCTACCCGCTACGATCTATGTATGAAAAACTTTCGAATTAGGTGGCGATATGATGGCGGTTCTTCTGTTGCTGGGTCGGAGGTTATCTGTTGCGAAAAATTTCTGCCAAGCGTTCGGTGAGATTCAGTATTATTCTGACTGCCTTGTGCTACAGCCTTTATCATCTGCTGTCCATCATCCCGTTATTTGCCTGGCCGTATAATCTACTGGCCATGATACCTGTCTTTCTCGCCGGTGTTGTCTGGGGGTACATGCGTCAACTGAGCGGTTCACTGCTCGGCTGTATGGTGAGTCATATCCTCGCAGATGCTGGTATAATGGGCATGTATTTGTTGTTTGTCACATGAATTTGCCCTCTTTTGCCCTCCTGCCGCTCATACGCGGTTGCTTATGTCATGCCCGTATTTGCCGTATGGTTTGTACGGCCTGCTGAACAGGACAGCAAGCGGAAGACGTCGAAGTTTTAGCTGACGGGTTTCTTTCATCGCCCGGTTGCGGTACCGGGAGATTTCAATCCTTACAACAGACGGAGGACTACAGACCATGACTACTTTCAAAAGCTTTGCCAGCGACAACTACGCCGGTATCCACCCGGAAATCCTGCAAGCAATCGAACGCGCAAACGTCGGTCACGCCCGTTCGTATGGAAGCGATCCCTATACGGATGCAGCCATCCTGACATTCAAAAAGCATTTCGGCGACGACATTGACGTTTTCTTCGTATTTAACGGAACAGCTGCGAACGTCCTTGGCATGAAAGCAATCGCTCAGTCCTACCATGCGGTCATTTGCGCGGCTACGGCCCACATGAACGTGGACGAATGCGGCGCTCCGGAACAGTTCATCGGCTGCAAGCTGATAACGATTCCGACGCCGGATGGCAAATTGACGGTTGACCTGATCAAGCGCAAACTAATCGATTTCGGCGATCAACACCGCAGTCAGCCAAAGGTCATTTCCATTACCCAAGTGACCGAATTGGGAACGTTGTATACGCCTGAGGAAATCAAAGCGATTGCCGACCTCGCCCACGCTCACGGGTTGCTCCTGCACATGGACGGATCGCGGATAACGAACGCAGCAGCCAGCCTGGGGATCCCTTTCAAGCAATTCACTGCGGACGTCGGCGTCGATGTCCTGTCTTTCGGCGGTACGAAAAATGGACTGTTGATCGGGGAAGCCGTGATTTTCTTCAACCGGGATGCCGGCGCGGATTTCCCGTATATTCGCAAGCAGGGCATGCAGCTCGGTTCGAAAATGCGCTTCATCAGTGCGCAGTTTGAAGCGTACCTCTCCGGTGACTTATGGCTGCGCAATGCAGGACATGCCAATCGTATGGCGAAGTATCTGGCCGAAAAAATCAGCGCAAATCCGCACATTACAATCACGCAGAAAGTGGAGTCTAACGCCGTCTTTGCCGTTATTCCACGTGAAGTCATTCCACTGCTGCAAGAGAAGTTCTTCTTTTATGTCTGGTCAGAAGAGACGTCCGAAGTTCGCTTGATGGCGTCTTTTGATACGACGGAGGAAGACATTGACCGGTTTGCAGATGAGATCAACCGGGTGCTGCCAGTTTAACCCGAAAGGAAGGAATAAGATGAGCCGACCAGCAAGTTCACCCAAACCGCCTTATTATGCAGTTATTTTTACATCGATACGTTCAGAAGGCGATAACGGCTACAGTGACATGGCAGAGCGAATGGAGGTACTGGCTTCCCAGCAGCCGGGCTTTTTAGGTGTGGAAAGCGCTCGTGATCAGAATGGTCTGGGGATAACCGTATCGTACTGGGAATCGCTTGAGGCGATCAGACTGTGGAAAGCTCATGCGGAGCATCGAATCGCACAGATAAAAGGGCAAGATGAGTGGTACAGTCACTACACAATCCGCATTTGCAAAGTCGAGCGGGAGTATTCGTTTGAGACTCAACCCGACAAATAATGTGCCCGTTTCACGTTCAATAGCGAACGCCTCAGTTTTTCTATCCTTTCATCCCTTACCGCGCGATATTAAACTTTCCGAAAAGTTTAGAAAACTAAGGCTACGCCAAGCTTTTTGGCGTAGCCTTAGTTGCGCTTATGTCGAGAAGTATTTTTAGAAGCCCGGCATTGTATGCTTCAATTAACTGATTGCCAGTCCTCCGCTAGCGTAACCGGCAACGGTGTTGAGCAGAGAAAGTCCTGTAGCCGTAGCGCTGTATACCATCAAGAGTCTGGTTCGAGCAGTTACCGGTATTGCTAACCCAGTAGTAATACCAGAACTAATCGTTCCCAATGCAAGTATTCCGGTGAGTGCAGGTGCTAACGTCACAACTGCCCCAGGAACTGCGGTAAATGTGTTATTAGGTGTAGTTGAACTATACAGCTGTGCTGTAATTGTTACTGTTGTCCCTACAAGACTTAGTGCAGCAGTCGTACTAAAGTAGGCTGCGATAGCAGTAATCGTGCCGTCTCGTGGAGCCGAGAATGCGAAGTTGAGCAGTGTTCCGGCAGCACCTGTAAGATCGATTGTCGTTCCTCCAACCAATACCGTTAGACCTGAGTTGCCAAATCCAACAAGCCCAACCGTACCTGCTAATCCACCTGCAATAGTCGTCAGAGCAGTATCGAGCCCAGATGCAAACGGTATGATCGCACTACTTCCTGTTGCCCCTGTGGCTCCTGTGGCTCCCGTCGCTCCTGTCGCTCCCGTATCACCTGTTGCTCCCGTGGCTCCCGTATCACCTGTCGCTCCCG
>CAMIVR010000238.1 GCA_946402065.1 uncultured Brevibacillus sp.
CCCCGGCACCGTGCTCGGCGTGACAGCCTCCGTCGGCTGCGACGGAGCGGAATAGCCGTTGGCGTTTCGCGCTTCAACTGTGAACGTGTAGGGCGTTCCGTTCGTCAGTCCTGCAATGACTGCGGAGGTAGCTTCACTTTCCACCTCAACAGTCGCGCCGCCTGGATTTACTGTCACCCGGTACCCGGTTATCGGGCTCCCGCCTGTGTCCATCGGCGGCGTAAAACGGACAGTCGCCTGCCCGTTGCCTGCCTCGGCAACCACATCTGTCGGCGACCCCGGGACCAATATTGGCGTAACAGCGTCCGAAGGCTGCGACGGGACAGAGTAGCCGTTGGCGTTTTGCGCCTCGACCGTGAACGTGTAGGCTGTTCCATTCGTCAGTCCTGTGACGACTGCGGATGTCGCATTGGCCCCTACTTCGGCAGACATGCCGCCTGGATTCGATACCACCCGATAGCCGGTAATCGGGCTCCCGCCGTTGTCCGCAGGTGGAGTATAGCGAACCGTCGCCTGCGAGTTGCCGGGGACAGCGACAACTTCCGTCGGCGGTCCAGGCACTGTGCTAGGTGTAACAGCATCTGAAGGCTGTGACGGCGCCGAATAGCCGTTGGCATTTTTCGCCTGGACCGTGAATGTGTAAGCTACCCCATTCGTCAATTCCGCGATCACTGCGGATGTCTGCACGGCTGACGCTTCGACGGTCCGGCCGCCCGGATTCGCTGTCACGCGGTAGCCGGTAATCGGACTGCCGCCGTTGTTCGTCGGCGGCGTAAAGCGGACGGTCGCCTGGCCGTTCCCTGCCTCGGCAACCACTTCCGTCGGCGTCTCCGGCACCGTGCTTGGCGTGACATCATCCGAAGCATACGACATGACGTAAACATCGTCGTAAGACCTCTTCGCTTGAATTTGGAAAATGTAAACTGTTCCGTTCTTCAAACCAGAAAAGACATACGGAGAGGTTCCGAATTCCACTTGGGGTGTTCCAAAATAATTGCCTCCCTCCCATGCGTAGATGAATCCAGTGCTGTCACCGCGGGGAGTCCTGAAATAGACCGTTACCTGGGCGTCTCCCGGTACCACCCGATCAATGGTTGGCTTATCCAACGTCGCTGCGAATGCCTTTACTGCCGACGAGGGGGGATTCTCCCGTTCATTCCCTTCCGTAGCGACAGACGGATCCGGCTTACTATCATTCGTGGTCGAAATCGAATGGAGCCCAACATGATTCCACGTACCCTCCAAGGCAGCCGCAGCCGCTTCTCCTTCACCGATTCCCGTCGCCAGCAACAGTGTCTGCAAAGCGATGAGCGCCGCTGCGAGCATAGCGGAAACAGTGCGTCTCCACTTCAATCCGTTCATGAGTGCCATCTCTCCCTTCAACAAGCTTGACTTTATTTGCCCTACCTTGTCGAAGAATAGCACTCCATACTCTCAAATTTCTCCCAATCCATTCAGAATAACCACAGTACTTTCCTATCAGCAAAAAAAGAGAGACAAGCAATGCCTCTCTTCCAGCCTTCCAGCCTTACAGCGACATCTGCGCAGCCAGCGCGCGAATCTTTTCTGCCGGCTCGACATCGAGCTCCTCCATCAGCCGCTTTGCATACGATTCGTAGTGACGCCGGAATGCCCCTGCCTCTCCCCGTTCCGCATACAGCCGGAGCAGCTCCGCGTTGATGTTCTCGTCAAGCGGAGAAAAGCTCAGGTAGACGAGCAGAGTCTCTTTGGCGGTCGAATCATCCCCGATCCTGCGGTAATGGGCCGTGAGCATACCGGCTAACGCCGACTGCTGCACCGCTACTTCCGCAGCAATACCGGCGCTCCAGATGTAGTCCTTGCCCTCGAACAGGCTTCCGCGGCACGACTGAAACAGCTTCTCTCCTTCTGCCGCATTTCGTTCGTCAATCGCGGACGTCCGTCTCATAAAGCCCCGCAGTTGCTCCAATTCCGACAAATCCGCAGACACCGGAAAATGGTACCCCTCGTTGGTACGGATCAGATCGACAGCAAGTCCGGCTTCCTTTAGTGTTTTTTTCAGCCTGTACACAGTATTGTGGACATTGTGGAGGGCCCGGTCTTCATCCAGTTCGGGCCAAAGCAGATGAGCCAGCTGCCACTTGCTTGCAAGCCGGTTCGGGTAAGCGAGCAAGTAGGCGAACAGTTCCTCCGTCTTTCTGGTCGGCCAGCTGACGAGCCTGCCGTCAGCCCCCCTCGTCTCGAACGTCCCCAGGCAGCGGGCTGGCGGATCTTTGGCAGCCGCAAGTGGCTGCAACGCAGAACGGAGTTTGTGATTTTTCAGCAGTCTGGCAACAACCCGCTCAAGCGAGTCCGGCGTGACCGGTTTCAGCAGGTAGTCGACCGCGTTCACACGGAACGCCTCTATGGCGTATCCCGGATAAGCCGTCGTAAATACGACCTGCAGCTCTTCGTCGCGGGTGCGGAGCCTGTCTGCCAGTTCGAGGCCCCCCATCTTCGGCATCTCGACGTCGAGAAAGACGGCGTCGGGCTTCAGTGCCGGGAATTGTTCCAGCGCTGCTAACGGGTCGGTAAAAGCGCCAACGACCCCCAGCGCAGGATGACGGCCAATGAGTCTCTCCATCAAAGCCAAAATCGGGCCCTCGTCTTCCACGATTATGACGCGAAGCATGTCACTTCTCCTCCCTGCCTGTTCAACTTGCAATCACACAATCAGCCCCGGTTTAGGCCGACGCTTCCCCCATTTTCGGCAAATAGACCGTCACATTCGTTCCCCGTTCCAGGGCGGAGTCGACGGTGAGACTTGCACCCGGGATGGAAACGAGGCGTTTGCGGGCATTTGTTGTGCCGATCCCTGCGCCGTCCGGCCGTTCACCTGCACGGATCCGGTAAAGTACGTCATCAGCCATGCCGACACCGTCATCGGCGATATCGAACCGGATATAGCCATCCCCGTCCGAGACAGTCAGTATTACCGTGCCGATGCCTTCTTTTTCAAACAACCCGTGCCGAATCGCGTTTTCGACGAATGGCTGGATCGTCAGCGGAGGAACGAGGTTCGTTTCCACCCCCGACTCCACATGAAGCCTGAACACCAGACGATCGCCGAATCTGGCCTTCTCGATTTCCACATAGGCCCGGATGAGCTCAAGCTCCTCATACAGCGGAACGAGCGGCAGCTGCTGATCTCGCTCGAACACATAGCGCAAGTAGCGGCTCAGCATGGCGAGCAGATGTGCGGCTTTCTCTCCATCGGTATAGCAAAACGAGACGATGCTGCTGATCGCATTGTAAAGAAAGTGCGGCTTGATCTGCGCTTGCAGAAACGCCGTCTCGTGCCTGACAGCTTGCTCCATCGCCGACTTCATCGAAAGCAGGGTATGGACTCTCGCAGCCAGCGTTTTCGGATCGAATGGCTTGGCGATAAAGTCGTTCCCGCCAGCCTGGAAACAGAGCTCAATGTCCTGCAAGGAATCCTTCACTGTCGCGAACAGAATCGGCAATTCGAGAACCGAACGCGTCTTCCTCACTGTGCGGCACAGGTCTATGCCGGACATCTCCGGCATCATCACATCGAGGATCAATAGATCGATCGAAGGACGATCATGCAGCTTGCGGAGCGCCTCCTTGGCCGAGAAGGCCGTCAGCACATTGTATTGATCCCCCAGCAGATTCAGCAGAATCCGAACATTGGACGCCTCGTCGTCGACGATGAGAATCGTCTGATCGCGATTGTCATCGACGATTTCCAGTTCCACCGGGCAGGCTGCGCTGCTGGATTGGGCGGCTGCTGCAGCAAGCGCATCGATCGCTTCAAAGCCTGCGACAGAGGCAGCCGGAAGCGTGAACGTAATCCGCGTTCCGATACCCGGCTCGGAGCGCTCGACGTATATGTGGCCATCCATCCGCTCGATCAATTGCCGACTGATGTACAGGCCAAGGCCCATCCCCGTATATCCGTCATCCGGTATCGGCCGCTCGGCTTGCTCGAAATAACCGAATATCGCCTCATGACTTTCCTTCGGTATCCCAACTCCTGTGTCCTCAACAGACACGACCACTTGACCAACCACCGTCCTTGCGCTGATGCCAATCCGTCCTTCTTTCGTATGCTTGATCGCATTGTGAATCAGGTTGTACAGGACTTGGCGCATTCGGTTCTCGTCCGCCCAGACAAATGTGCCCGCCTCGATCCGGTTCTCCCAGCGGACGTCTTTGCCGGACAATTCGGATTCCAGTACCTGGAACGCCATTTGCGCCGCCACCCGCAAATCGAGGATCGATGCCGTCAGTCGCAAATTCCCGTGCTTCATCTGGACGACGTCTACAAGGTCATTCACAAGCATCGCGAGCTTCGTCACTGTGTCCTGGATAAGGGATAGCTCCCGGCGCTGCCGGTCGGTCAACGCCCCTGCCCTCCCTTCCAGCAGATAGGAGGCCATATTGCGAAGGCCGTGCAAGGGCGTCTTCAGTTCGTGGGACGTGTTGGCCAAAAATTCATCCTTTAACTTGTCACGCAGAAGCAATTGCTCTGTCAGAAGCTCGGTCCGGTCCGTTGCCCGGGCGAGGCGAAAGGCAAGCAGCGTGTTCATGAAGGTGATGACCGCCAAAGTGGCAAGCCGTCGGCCGAGGTCCGTCTCGACCCAGCCGAGGGAGTAGAAAAGTCCGAACATCAAAATCAGCGCAATCGACACAAGCACCCCGACGAGCAGGGCGGTTTCCTTGCGGTCCAGCTGACCATCCTGCTTCACGTACAGCCGAATGGTCCGAAAGAGGTAGAAGCCAGCCACCAATGTAGCGTATAACCAGGGAAGATTGCCGATACCCGAATACATTTCATAAGGGAAGGCCAAGACGGCAGCAAGATAGATGGCAATCGGCGCCGCCAGCGCCAGAAGCAGCTTGCCCGACAGCAGCTTGCTGTCCAAATGATGAAGGAACACACCGAGAACGGCAATATTCGTTAAACCGCTGAATCGGTAGATTTTCTGGTAGGCTTCGTAGGAAATGCCGGGAAACAGTTGAAGCATCAGTTTGTCCCCGCTAAACATGGCCAATACCAGCAGGGTGAGAAAATAGAGTCCGCTGTAGAGGTACGCCTTGTCCTTCAGTCGCATGACATAGATGATCAAGTGATACCCGCCGAACAGCAGCAGGATGAACACCCCGGATAATTCCACTCCGTAGACAATCCGGTCCACTTGCAGCATGTCCGCCTGCAAGCCGAGCTGCAGATCCTCGAATCCCCCGGCACTTTTGTACGCATGGTTTGCGACTTGCAGCACGACGTCCATTTCCCGTCCTTCTACACGGAAGAATGCCGTATACGGATTGTTTTCCGCCTTGTACTCCTGCGGATTGTCACTCGGATTCCCGCCGCTCCCGACCAGCACTCCGTTGACGAACAGCCGATGCGCATCATTTATGTTGTTCACGCGAAAACTGTAGCCGCCTCCGT
>CAMIVR010000239.1 GCA_946402065.1 uncultured Brevibacillus sp.
GTCAGGTGCTCTACCAATTGAGCTACACCGGCGCTTATGGCTTTATTTCCCTTTCCCCAAAGAGGCTTTTTGAATATATCATATGAATCTAGCAAAAGTCAAATTTTTTATTCTTCAATCGTTTCGAGAATTTCTTTCGCCCACTGGATGAAAACGGGCAATGCTGTTTCCACGTCAGGATAAATGCTCTCCTGCTCACAGGTAAATGCCGGAAATTCCGTTATTCTGTTTTTTCTCAGCTGTACGCCGCCGTCGATGCAGCGGATTTCAAGAAACGTATGGACAGGCTCATCCGTGCCATAAGCATTTTCCAGAAACTCATAGGTGCGCACCCATTCCAGCACACGTATTTCATTCGGGCGCAATCGCAGCACCTGGTCCAGGGACATGATCGTTTCGTTGCCGTAATAGTACATGAATCTCTCTCCTCAGATGCATCTATCAGAGGCGGCTGACAAGCATCCCGGCAAACTGTACACCGTTCTTGCCGGAACCTCGCACCCGCCTCGCACTCATTGCTATCGCTTAAAAGCTGGACAATAGCGCGTGAAGCTCTTTTACGATAACCGCTTGATAGCCTGTTCCCTCACCGTACTGCCGGATGATCTCAGATCGCGTCACTTTCAAGTTGTCATCATAATCAGCCGCATTCCGATCAGGATTGGCCTGTTTGAACGCAATCATGACGTCCTGTACGTGCTTCGGTCTCGGTCCCCATGTACCGAGCACATGGCCGCCTGTATCGACGAAGATCACGACGGGAATGGAGCGTCCGCCCATCGTCAGGAACTGATCCATGACGTCGAGATTCTCTTCCATGATCAGGACTTCCACCGGCATACCGGTCTCTTCCAGCGCCCGGAACACGACGGGAATGTTGCGGACGACGTCACCGCACCAATCAGCCGCCAAAATCAGGCAGCGCAGATCATCGCGATACTGGAGCGACGAAAAGAATGCTTTCTCCGCTTCATTTTCCCAGGCAAAACTGTCATACCAGTTCTGAAATGCTTCCTGGTTTTTCGTCATGGCCGCAATAAAGCCTTTTGGGGTTAGGCCTTTTCCAAGTTTGTCAGCGAGATTCTTGCTCATCGACTCGACTCATCCTCTCCGTTAGATTGATTGTCGTTGGCTTTTTCCTGCTCTGCCAATTCCATCATCTTTTTCATTAAAATGTGCTGTGGCATGTGCATCAGTTGCTCAAGCGGTACGTTCAGTTTTTCAGAGAGCATTTTCGCGGTTTCTGCGGAAATCTGAAGTGGCCTCACGCGCTGTCCCCCTTCTTGCCTGCCGGACGTCTTAGCAGGCGTGCTATGTATTCGACTGCTTCTATAGTAAGGGAAAACATCCGAACTTTCCAGTCCGCCAGACAATTTGCCGCAAATGAACATCCGCCCTGCGGCATGGGAGGGCGGATGCTAGGCTTTTTTACGGTTTTCCTTTCGTCAAGATGCAGGGCACACCCCTGCCGATCGCTCCTGGCTGCGTCATTTTTTCCAGGTAGTCGAGGCCGCGCTGGCATTGCTGCTTGCAGACGGCGCAGGTTTGTGATGTGACGAGCTTCATGTTATTCGCTGTACGATCGTTTGTGACGATCTCTTTCCTGCTCCCTTTTTTCGCGTTCGCCACCGTTGGTCCACACCCCTTTTTTGTAGATACACTGCTTATTTATCGTATGAACAAGGGGATGAGTCCTCTATAGGTGGCAGTCTATTCTTTTCGGACACTTCGTGTGAAGCCTGGGGTATCGTATAACGCAGTTTCGGTTCCTCCGGCTTGCCGTCCCATGATATGCCGATCGGATTTCGCGAATGACCGTCAGATTCTCGTGAAAACCGTGAACCTCGTCGGCATCTGTCCGTATGTATGGCGAGAGCCTTCTTGCACTGTCGCGGTCCGGAGTCTGCAGCATCGTTGGCATATTCGTGCCTCCCGGCGGACCTTGATTGAAACACACCCGATTGATTCCACATTGAGGGGGTTCCTGTCCCCTATACATTATGATCCGGAAAGGAATAATATGCGAATCCATGCAAATGATGGAAAACAATATGATCAGTAAATGACATTTGCCGTCAGCTCTGCGGCACCGACGATCTGAAGGTGGTGAGTACCTTGGCCCAGCGTCGTTTCCGCTACGTACTCACGAGCCGTGGAATCATCATTGTTTTCTCTATCCGTATTTGCCTGAGTGGCGTTTTGCTGCATTTTTGTCCACGGCAGATTGCCCTCGATTTTATCGCTTGAGTGGGCCGTAAGCTTCACGTTCGCCTGTTTTGGAATATTCAAATAGACGTTGCCCCCGAAATGGACGACCCAATCGTTTTGCAGATCACCTGTATCGAGCGTAATGACATTGCGCTGGCCGCGAAGATCTACTTTTACATCCTGCGGCAGGACAAGCGTTACATTTGCCACAGGCGTAAAGTGATTCATACCCCTTTTGTCAGGCATTTCATTGAGCGTGATGTACATGGTCTCGCCGATTGTGCGGATCGAGGCATACTCCTGCTCCAAATCCTTCTGCACGCTTTCCGGTATCATGCTCGATAGCCGGTAGGTGCCGAAAATGTTAACGTCACGCTGGTTAGCCCCTTGCACGGTAACGTATTGATCAGCAGTCTGGACGACGATTTGCTTTACTTCCTTGGGTACAGCCTGCTTCAGCTCGGCAAGCGACTTGGTCAGTTCCACACTGCCGATTCCCTGGCGCAGCTCCGAAAGTATGCCAACCGATGACAGCACTGCAAGCATGATGCACAGAGAACCAATCAAGCCGACGAAAAAAATGCTGACCATATCGTAGTGAACGATGACTTTTTCACTTCTTGACAGGAAGACGTAGAGCAAAATCTCAATGCCGAGCAGGATGACGACACTTGGCCACCAGGTTAAAAGCAAGTTGACCAACATCGTCGCTCCGGTTTGTGAGAAAAACAGCAGTACTCCGAGCAACATCAAGGAAACGCCCATGGACACAGAGCCAACACGCCATTTTGTCATCGATTTTCATCTCCTTTGTTGATTTTGGAGCCGGTCAGAAGCTTCAAGCCGCCTCCGATTAAAAGTACGGAAACCAAGAACGTCTGGAAGTACGTTTCCAGCCAGTAAGCGATATTGAGCTGTGGATACAGCTGTTCAATCACAGTCAGCAAGACGCGGTCTGCCAAATAAAACACTCCGAGGACGATCAAGCCGATGCCCAGCCACTTCTGTTGATGGACGAGCCAACTGACGATCGGTACATCCTGCAGCTCACCCTGGTTCAGTCTGGATAGCTGCTGAAGTGTATCAAAGAAGCTGTAAAACCAAATCAGCGGGATGACAAAGAGAAACAGGGACAGCCGCAGCACATCGAGGATGTAGATCGTAAACAAAAAGGCGATCATCAATTGCAGCCCACGCTTTTGCAGCCCGAGATACATGTGTCCGGCGCCAGGGAAAACAGAGAGCAGCATCGCCAGTATCTTGCTTCTCTTGCCCGCTTCCCGGCCTTGCTCAAAGTCTTCGAAAACCGTCCGGTCCACAAGTTCTTCTCCACGCTGTTTTCGTGCGAGGAGCTGCAGTCCGTCAAACAGACTGTACAGCCAGATGACCGGTAAAACGCCGAGAAAGACGAGAAACCCGTCATGCCGGGACAGTGCGGCGACAAACAGAATCATCACAAACGAACCGAAGAAGGCGATTAAAAATGTCACGCCGCGAGTCATCAAGCCTAGCTGGAAGTGAGCCAGTCCGGGAATAGGCGAGAGCAGGATGGTGTAGAAGCGCTCACGCTGATGAAGCAGCGATTCGCCGGGGACCGATCCGCCTGTCTGGTCCGGATCGGTTGCGATCGAGATTGGTCGATTGGCCAGCAGCGTGACCAGCATGTCGATCATATTGATCAGCCAGACGAGTGTAAACAGGAATGCTGCGATCGCAAATGGTTTGCCATCACGGGCGGCTATGGACGCCAGCAAGCCGAGAAACAGCGGTCCAAAAAAACAGAGGCCATAGAAAAATGCCCGTCCTTTTCGATTGATATACAGATGGCCGAGCCCGGGAATCAAGGCGAGAAAAAATGCGGCCAGAGAGCTCTTGTTATTCATGGAAGGTACCTCCTTTTGTTGAAGTCTGAAGCGTATCGAGCAGCTTTACCGTACGCTGCACGAGTTTTTCAGAGAATGGCCTCTCTTGCTTGAACGAATCGTTCGCAGCAACCTGAGCTGTATGCAGGAAAAGCTGTTGAAACATCCCCGTCGACATGAGAATAAGCGTAATGCCGGCAGCCAACGCATAGTGAACGATTGTCGTCCGATGCCAGCGCTTGGCCGGTTGAACATGAGGCTCGGTCGTTGCGTGGCCACCCGATATATCCGTTGCCAGATTGGCTATGGACTGCATGAGATGATCGGTAAACACCGTCTCATTTTCAAGTGGAGGCAGCTGCAAATCATCATCCGCAAGACAAGTCATATAAATCGACAAGCAATCCTCACAATCGTACAGGTGGGCCTCCTGTGCCTCCCGCTGTTCCGCTGGAAGTCGATTGGTCACGTATGCCAGCCACGCGTCTTTGGAAAAGTGGGCACTCATCTCTCTTCCTCCTCCCAGTTTTTTTTGATCCACTGTTTGGCACGATACAGCTTGGATTCGACGCTTTTCTCTGCTACACCCTCCTCGCTGGCAATTTCCTTGTACGACTTCTCTTCGAAGTAATAGGCGTATACCGCCCGTCGCTGCCCGCTTGGCAGCTCGTTCAGCTTGTTTCTGATTTGTTCGTTCCGCTCTTTTTGCAAATAAGGCGCTTCCGGATTATTTTCAACCGTCTGCACACTTTGGACAGGTTCAGGCAATTCCATCAGTTCTTCTTTTCGCCTCTGTGCTTTACGCTTCCAATCAATTGCTTTATTGACGGCGATGCGGGTAATCCACGTCTTAAACCCTTGGGAGCGATACTGCCGGAGAGAAAGATAGATTTGCACAAAAACTTCTTGGGTCACATCCTCCGCATCTTTTTGATGGTGCAGGACTGAGTAGACAACCTGGTACAAATAGGTGCGATATTCTTCGACGAAATGGCGAAAGGCAGCTTCGTCGCCTGAGAGCATGCGCTCAATCTGATGTTCGTCAAAAATCTTTCTCCCCTCCTCTCCAAAACAAATAGACGCTGGCTGCATGCGAAAACCCTGCACCATGAAACAAATATTTTTTTCAAGTAACAAGACCGTTTTTGGGAAGAAATGGTCACGGCTTTTTTAAAGAACGTTTCTTCGGGGCGGTAGTGGTGGGAGAGAGAAAAGAGGATGGGCTTACGTTCGTTGCGGCTTTTGCAAGGAAGTTGACACTGTCCGGCTCCGCTCCAAAAACGG
>CAMIVR010000240.1 GCA_946402065.1 uncultured Brevibacillus sp.
CGAGCAGAAACACCAAAAAAGGAAAGTAGAGAAAGCCCAATTCGATTTTCCACGGAGTTCCAGGGAAATGCAGGGATGTATCGTGCCCCATTAAAATGAGCAATGTATAGGCACCGATTGCCAAAATAATTTGTCCGATAAACTTTTGCTTTGCCGTTAAACCGAGATTTCGCTTTTTGCTAATCTTAATAAAATCATCTAAGAAGCCAATAAGTCCATATCCAAATGTAACCAGCATCAAGAACAAGACTTCCATTGTCCAATTGGCAAATTTCAAAACCGTGAACGCCAGCGCCAGCATAATGATCGTTCCACCCATTGTCGGTGTTCCGGCTTTCTTCTGGTGAGACTTCGGCCCTTCTTCGCGAATGCTTTGGCCAAATTTAAGCCGGCGGAGGACTGGGATAAACAATGGGCCAACAAGCACAGAGATCAAAAAGGCAGCGATGATTGTAACGATCAGGACATTGTTAAAGAGCATGCCCTACCCTCCTTTCTTAAGATGCGGATAGCTTGCAGAATGCCGGTCTTCTCATGCTCACGTCGAGCGCAATGCGCGGATCGCCTCCGCTGCCACTTGCCGATCGTCAAACGAATGGACCTCGTCGCCGATGATCTGGTACGTCTCGTGCCCTTTTCCGGCAATCAGGATGACATCATCCTGTCTGGCGTTGGCAACGGCATGGCGAATGGCTTCCCGCCGATCGCTAATGCTGATAAAACGGTCGGCCGGAACATCTGCGAGGCCAGCGCGCATGTCGGCAAGAATCGCCTCCGGATCTTCGGAGCGGGGATTGTCAGATGTTAAGACGACTGCATCCGCGTATTTTGTTGCAATGCCAGCCATGATTGGGCGCTTGGTCTTGTCGCGGTCACCGCCGCAGCCGACGACGCAATAAATTCGCCCGCGGGCAAATTCCTTGACTGTCGTCAATGCGTTTTCCAGGCTGTCAGGCGTATGCGAGTAGTCGACGAGCACGGTAAACGGTTGACCGGCCTCGACTCGTTCAAATCGTCCGCTAACGCCTTGCACCGCTTCCAGACTCGCTTTGATCGCCGACAGCGGAATTCCTTGCGCGAGCGCGACTGCAGTCGCAGCCAGAGCGTTGTACACATTGAACTTGCCGACAAGCTGCAAGGTCATGGAAATGGTTCCGGCAAACGAAACGATCGTGAAGGACGTCCCGTGGCTCGTAATCGCGATGTCGACTGCTCTGACATCTGCCTCGCGGTCAATGCCGTACGTAATCACCCTCGCCGGTGTCACCCGGGCAAACAGCTCCGATGCTTCGTCATCGGCATTGAGCACAGCCGTTTTTAAGCGTCGGGGGTCGTAGTGATTGCCGAGCTGGGCAAACAGCAAAGACTTGGCGAAGCGGTAGTTTTCCATCGTCTTGTGGTAATCCAGATGATCCTGTGTGAGATTGGTAAAAACCGCTGTATGTACATCACAACCACGCACTCGGCCAAGATCGAGGGCGTGGGAAGAAACCTCAATAATCGCGTATTCCGCCTGATGGTCGAGCATGCGGCGGAAGCTCTTTTGCAGCTCAATCGCGTCCGGGGTCGTATTCTTGACTTCCTCGACGACATCGCCGATGCGCTGGTGGATTGTTCCGATCAAGCCCGTGCGCTTCTGCTGATCAGACAGGATCTTGTCGATCAGGTGTGTGGTGGTCGTCTTTCCGTTTGTTCCCGTGACGCCGATGAGTTTTAACGTTTGCGTCGGCGAGCCGTAAAAGGCATCGGCAAGCTGGGCCATCGCGCGACGTGTGTCCGGTACGAGGACAACCGTCCCTTCCAGGTCGAGCTGTTTTTCCGCGACGATCGCCGCCGCTCCCATCTGCAGCGCTTGGGCGGCAAACGCATGGCCGTCTACGATAAAGCCGCTCAGGCAAATGAACAAATCGCCCGGCTTCACCTTGCGTGAATCTGCCGTCAAACCAGTTATCGCTACGCTGTCATCTCCTTTGACGCTGACTGGTAGTAAAGGAACAAGCAGATCCTTTAACATCATACAAGGGCACCCCATTCTTCACTTAGTATGGACAAATACATACCGATTTTTTCCGCATGATCAAGCCTATTCCAGCTGAATGGAACCGCATCGGAACATCCTTCGTTATGGACAGGTGTTCATAATGCATTCGAGCGTTTTTTTCACAGAGACGATTGTATCGCTAATTTCACTTTTTGTCACCTAGGTAGATACGTACTTTGGACCCTTCCGAGATCTTCGCCCCGGAGGCAGGAGACTGCTTGATGACATATTTTCCTTTACCGGAGACCTCGATCGGCATCGAATAATACGATTGGGCGATTTCCTGCAGGCTGAGTCCGGTCAGATCGGGAACCTCAAAAAGCCTTTCGTCGCCATACCGGTACTCTCTCGGAATCGCTCCCTGGCGCTTCGGCACGTTGAGGTACTCAAGCGATGACTGTAGTATGTTGTGTACGCTCGGCGCGGCAATCAATCCGCCAAAGGCAAGTGCTTTCGGGTTGTCAACAGCGAAGTAGACGACAATCTGCGGATCGTCCGCCGGGGCGAAGCCGATAAAGGAGACGATGTACTCGCCGTCGATGTAGCGCCCGTTTTTCGCTTTTTGGGCCGTTCCGGTTTTGCCGCCGACGCGATAGCCTTCAACGTAGGCGTTGCGACCGGTCCCTTGAGCCACGACGCTCTCCAGGGCAGCCCGCACTTTGGCCGACGTCTCTGGCGTAATGACCTGCCTGACGACGGTCGGCTCCGTCTTCCCGATGATGTCATGGGTCACGCTGTCTCGCCATTCCTTCGCCACGAACGGCTTCATCAACTTGCCGCCGTTGACAGCCGCAGCTACGGCGGCCACCTGTTGAATCGGCGTTACGGAAACCCCCTGGCCGAACGAAGTCGTCGCCAGCTCAACGGGACCGACCTTATTCAGTTTGAACAGCAGCCCGTTTTCTTCGCCGATCAGATCAATCCCGGTCTTTTGGCCAAAGCCGAATTTATTGATGTAATCAAACAATCGTTCTTTTTGCAGCCGCTGTCCCATCGTCACAAAACCGGGGTTGCAGGAATTCTCGACGACATCCAGCATCGTCTCCGAACCGTGCCCCTGCCGCTTCCAGCAGCGCAAGCGGGCACCCGCGACATTGATGTAGCCCGGGTCATAAAATCCTTCGTTGAGGTTGACCACGCCTTCATTCAATGCTGCCGCCAGCGTGACGATCTTGAAAGTGGATCCGGGTTCGTATGTCTTCCAAATGGGCAGATTGCGATTGTACACTTCACTGGGATAATCACGGTATTTGCCCGGATCAAAGGTCGGCCTGCTGCCCATGCCGAGAATTTCTCCCGTCTTTGGATTCATCGCAATGGCCAGCGCGTCGTTCGGCTGGTACGCAATCATCGCCTGGTCCAGTTCGCGTTCAATAAACGACTGGATGCCGCTGTCAATCGTCAAGTACATGTCCATGCCATTAGAGGGGGGGACGTATTTTTCCGGCCGTCCGGGCATGATTTGCCCTCTGGCGTCAGATGGAAAGGATATGTGGCCCGGACTGCCTTTCAAAAACATGTCGTAAATCTTTTCCAGACCGGTAAGCCCTTGATTGTCTATACCTGTAAACCCGAGCAGATGGGAGGCAAAGGCTCCATGTGGATAAAACCGCTCGGAATCATCTGTGATCTGGATTCCCGGCAGGGCGAGTTCCTGAATTTTTCGGGCTTTTTCTGCTGAGATTTTTCGCCCGCCGGGTACCCGGTTAAGGGCGATTCGCTTCGTAATCGCCTGATAGATGTCCTCTTCTTTTTGACCAAGGATGAGCGCCAGCTGTTTGGCAGTTGCGTGGGGATCCTTGATTTGCGCGGGGATGGCCATGACTGAAGGTACACTTGTATTGGTCACCAGCGGATCGCCGTTTCGGTCAAGAATTTGGCCGCGCTGCGCTTCAAAGGGAATGTCGCGGCTCAACAAATCCTCCGCTTTGTCTTGCCACCATTGTCCCGTCACGAGTTGAATGTAGCCCAGGCGCGTAATCATCGCAGCGTATAGCACGATGCAGAGGACAAGTGCAAAGTAGATTCGACGGCGTACGGTAACATTGGAGACCCGCATAGCCACACCTCCTGCGAATAGGTTGTCTGCTACATACCCTATTCGCAAGGCTGGCTGCTTAGAACTGGTAATGGATGGTCAGGGAGCGGGTGGCGGCGACGGTGACAAGGTAACATTGATTGTTTCCTTTCCTGTCAGCGGCGTGCCTGCCGGGATATTTTGCGCCCGGATGAAGCCTACCCCATTCGGCTTAACGGTCAAGTTCAAAACGGAAGCAAACTCCATTACTTCACGCAAGGACTTGCCGGTAAAATCCGGCATCTTCGCCCCTTCCAACCGGTCGGTCACGAGGAATGCTTCCGTATTGGGCAGAACTTTCTCCATTTCTTTCGGGAACTGCTGAACGATCTTGGTCCCCGTTCCAATCGTCTTCGGAATGAGCCCTACCTGCTTGGCGCGAATTTCCGCAGCGGAAGTAGACATATCGACGAGCTTGGGCATTGTCAGTTCTGACAAAGACACGTTGGCCACAGCCTGCTTTTCTACCTGTTGTGTCGCCGTGTCCGGTGACTGCTGCAAATACTGCAAGCTTTTTTCCATGACGGACTTAAAGATCGGTGCGACGATTTTCGTCCCGAACGTCCGGTAGTCGAGGTCTGTTTGCGGGTCGTCGACCGCCACATAGACGAGCAGGCGCGGATTGTCCTTTGGCGCGAAGCCGATAAACGAAACGATGTACTTGTTGTCGAGAATTTTGCCGTTCTCGTACTTCTGGGCTGTACCCGTCTTACCGGCGACGTGATAGCCAGGAATGTCAAACGCTTTCCCTGTACCTCGGTCCTTGTTGCTGACAACTGTCTCGAGAATATCCCGCACCTGTTTGGCCGTTTTTTCCGAAACGACCCTGCGAACAACCTCCCGCTGATTGCGTTTGATCACCGCTCCCGTATGGGGATCGCGGAACTCCTTGACGATTTGCGGCTTCAGCAGCTCCCCGCCATTGGCCACGGCTCCAACCGCTGCGACCTGTTGAATGGGCGTAACCGCCACCCCTTGGCCAAACGTCGTAACGGCTACGTCCCGGATCGAGTTAGGATGCAGCAAATCACGCATAATCCCCGGATGTTCCGCCGGCAATTCAATTTCTGTCTTGGAGTTGACGCCAAATTTTGTAAAATACTTATTCAGCAATTCTTGCTTTAGACGTTTAAACCCGAGAATGACGAAAGCGACGTTACTGGACCGCTGGACCCCTTCCAAAAAGGTAATCGG
>CAMIVR010000241.1 GCA_946402065.1 uncultured Brevibacillus sp.
GATACGCGTTGGATCAAAGGGATTGTCACGGAAATTGGCGGTTCGACGAGCCACTCGGCGATTTTGGCGCGCAACCTGCAAATTCCGGCAGTGGTCGGCTGCGCCAAAGCACTGGACCAGCTCGCTGCGGGGCACGTGGTTGCACTCGATGGCTTTAACGGCGAGATCGTGCTTGAGCCTACAAGCGCGGTTCAGGAGGAATTTGCCCAAAAGCAGCAGGCGTATATCGCCAAGCTGAACGTGCTGAAGGAAGCGGCGCAAACGCTGGCAACCACGCTCGACGGCAAACGGATTGAAGTGGCTGCCAACATCGGCTCGCCGAACGATGTCAAACAAGTGCTGGAAAACGGCGGCGAGGCTGTCGGCCTGTTCCGCTCCGAATTCCTGTTTATCGAACGGGAAAGCGTTCCGAGCGAAGAGGAACAGTTTGCCGCTTACGCCCAAGCTGCCAAGGAGATGGACGGCAGAGCGGTGATTATCCGCACACTCGATATCGGCGGGGACAAAAATGTGCCCTACCTGCCGTTTGAGAAAGAGATGAATCCGTTCCTCGGCTTCCGCGCCATCCGCCTCTGTCTGGCAGAACGGCCGCTGTTTTTGACACAGCTGCGGGCGATTTTGCGGGCCAGCCACTACGGCAAGCTGCGCATTATGTTTCCGATGATTGCTACGGAGGACGAGCTGCTGCAGGCCCTCGCCGTACTGGAAGCGGCGAAGCAAGAGCTGCGCGAGGAAAATCTGCCGTTTGACGAGTCGCTGGAAGTCGGCATCATGGTTGAGATTCCATCCGCTGCGCTGATTTCCGATGTGCTGTGCAAGCACGTGGACTTTTTCAGCATTGGCTCCAACGATTTGATTCAGTATACGTTTGCCGCCGACCGGATGAACGAGCGGGTAGGCTACTTGTACGATCCCGGTCATCTGGCGATCCTGCGGCTGATCAAGCTCGTCGTCGACAATGCCCATAAACATGGCAAATGGGTTGGCGTCTGCGGGGAAATGGCCGGCGATCCTGTGTTTGCCAAAGCGTTGATCGGCATCGGCGTGGATGAGTTGAGCATGACGGCCAGCTTGATTCCGCAGATGAAGCATGAGATTAGTCAGGTGACGGTGGGGGAGCTGCAGAAAGCAGTTCAGAAGGTGTTGTAAAGGGATTGAAAAGACCGCTTTGAGGGGCGGCAGTGGTGGAGAGAGAAAAGAGGATGGGCTTCGTTCGTTGCGTCTTGCACGGATGCGGGGACTGGCCGGCGGCGCTGTGAAAACGGCACGTCGACCAAAAAGCCGGTGAAGCGGGATGCGTACTCGGGGAAGCGGTTGGTCTGTAAAGCTGTGCCGTTTTCGCAGCGCTGCCTGGGTAGCGACACAAAGGCCTTAAGCCCATTCCACTTTTCTCTCTTTGCCGGCTTCTCTGCTTTCTTTGGGGAGAAAAAAGGATGGGGTTGTGGTTGTTTTCTGGTTTCTTAAGCGTTGAACTTTTCACTATCCAATTTCATATGAAGAAAGCAACAATTCCTACGATGATTTTAAATTCAAAATTATACCTAATCGGGATATGTTTGTAGTTCTGATACATACGGCATAGTATGTAAACCAATCACCTGTGGAAACTCGACATTATTAATGGGAGTAGCAAGTCCAATGCAGACATAAATTTTATCATACTTACTGGGGACTGTTTTCTCGGAAAGTAGTATACTTTCCCATTTACAGTCTTTCACAACAATGTTCCCATTATTTGTATGGGGATTTGAAAAATTCAGGCTCTTTGATGAGAAAATCATCCTGGCGCGACGCTTGCCAGAAAAATTGGTTGTGTAATGTTCAAAGGTATCTGCTTCTACCAAGCATAGGCTTTTGCCATTGGCAGAAAACACGTCTTTCAATTCACTCCTTCCTTCGCAGTGTTGTTTCAAAAATTGAATGAACTGCTCTTCAGTTAATCGAGGTTTAATATTTCGTACCGTTAATTCAAAATCTTCAGTATGATTGGGGTATTCAAAACGATACGGCACATGTCCATCAATTTCCCAGACATCTCCAGGCTTCGTGAAATAACCGTTAACAACAAGTTCTTGTCTAGCCCAAAACCTCCCAGGCGAATTACGTGAAATTGGACGAATCCATTTCCCATTCTCATTCATACCAGCTACACAAAATCCCGCATAGGTTTTTGTGACCGCCAAAATAACTAGTTTCATAATGTGCCCCCTTTGTTACCTTACGTCAAATGAATGACTTTTATATCCCTTTGAAAGTCCTGCAGATACTCTACAAGTAGTCTTCGGTGGCAATAATGAGGTTTATCTTCACTGCAAAGAAAGCACGGCTTCCCGTCTCCTAGAAGCTTTTCTATCTCCTGTTCCACCTTTCGTTTTTTGAGAAGAGTCAAATATTGTTCCTCGTACTCGCTCCAATTAATACGTTTTTTCTTATAATCTTCAAGCATTTGCGACTCGGGAGCCAGTTGAAGTTGATGACTATACTTTATATCGACAAGTTTCATTACATACTGTAAATCATCTCTTTTGGCAAACCCAGCAAGTTGAGAAGTGTTGTTAAGCCGTGTATCAATTAGATGTCGAACATGATTGATTTGCAACAACTCCACAAATCCCTTTAAGGATTTTTTAGCGAAGCCGATCGTACAAACTTCTTCAGTCATATAAATCCCCCTAAAACAGCGTGATTTGTTCCACTTCAATTGGATTTAATTCTTTCGCTTCAACGCCAAAATCCTTGAAAAACTCTCCTACTAAACGCCGATGACAGTATCGATGATCTTTACAAAAGCAGACCAAAACAACATCCTGGCCCAAAACCAGCTTTTTGTACACCTCACGCAATGCCTTAATCCTGGATTCCAACTTTAACTCATTCAGAAAACGTTGTTCATACTTAGGCCACCAGACATTATACGGTTCTCGATCTTTCCATTCTTTTAAGTACGTTTGAAATAATTCAGGTGATGGGGACAAATCACGTACGATCTCGGCGTTTGGAATTTCAAAACCGGCCCTAGTAATCATAAGGATATTTGCCGGAAAGTTTACTTTGTGCAATCCATTTGCATTACAAGTATAAAGTTTGCCGGGAGGATTGAGGTACCTGTTTTTCATCATTTACACCGCCTATCTGGTTAAATTTGCGCCAATCCGACACGTCCCTTCAGTTCGGTACTGATACGACATTGTCAATATTATACCACATTTCAGTGCTAATCCCCTCATTGAAACTGGAGATAGTGGACACTTCAAGATAATTCAACTACACCTCCAATTGTTACACATGCTTAACAATCGGAGGTGCAGTCCAAATTTTGTCAGCTTTTTCTGTGAAAAACAACGTCTAAAGAAATTTCCGCAACGCATGTGCTACGCCGTCTTCGGCATTGCTTATTGTTACGAAATCGGCGTGCTTTTGCACGTCTTGCGGGGCGTTGCCCATGGCCACACCGTATCCGGCATAGCGGATCATGTCGATGTCGTTGGCTTCGTCACCGATGGCGATTACGCGCTCGCGGGCGATGCCGAGGCGCTCGGCCAGCACTCGCAGGGTCTGTCCTTTTGTAGCCTGGCCATGCAGGACTTCCAGGAATCGCCGCTCCATGTAGACGATGTGGGCCTGGTTGGCGAAATACTCCTGCAACAAGAGGTACAGGCGCTCCAGTTCGGCCTGTGGGCCGGTGAACATCACTTTTGTCGCCCCGGCGGCAGACAGCGCCGGTTTGAGTTGGGCTGCCGTCTGCGGCGGCTGGCGGTTGAAGCGGAGCAAGTCGCTGTTCAGCCGGTCACTGCCGTCCTCTACCGCGACATCGTCATTGCTGTAAAAGCAGCCGCGCTCGACTACATATGTGCGGGACAAATCGATCACCTGCTGTACGAGCCCAGCGTCAAGGACGCGTTCATGCAGCCGCGCGCCGTCCACTTCAGTCAACAGCGCACCCTGATGGGAAATCAATGCCGTGTTTAGCCCAAGCACTTCGGCAAAGTAAGCGGCTGATGCGTGAATCCGGCCAGTCGCCAGGGTGACTGCATAACCTCGCTGGCGCAATTCGGCAATCGCGCTGCGGTTTGCCTCTGAAAGGCGTCCCTGCGGGTCGAGCAGTGTGCCGTCCATGTCAATCGCGATCAGTCCTGAATACATGAGTCCATTCCCTTCTTCTTCGCTGAAGTCTGCACTATTGGCGCAACCGCCTGACTATTTCATCAATCGCTTGTTCCATGCCCAGCTTGGTCAAAAACGGCACGCCGTTGACCGTAGGGATGTCTGTCTGAAACTGGTTCACCCCGACCAGCACGATCACGTCCGGGGCGACCTGCTTGAGATCGACTGCATAGAGATTTTCCGCCACCACTTCGACAGCTTCGCCGCGTGCCTGGCACATCGATTGAATCGTTTCGGCCACTCCGTTCATTTTGTTTTGCGACGTCCCCGCTGCCACCAGTATTTTTTTCATCCATCGTCCCGTCCCTTCATCTGTTGTATATGTTGCATCTGCATTCAGCTGTATGTCCTGCCTCCGTCGCATAGCAGCACTTGCCCCTGGACGTAGCCGGAAGCGTCCGAGCTCAAAAACTGTACGAGGTTGGAGACATCAGCAGTCGTGCCCAACCGGCGCAGAGGGATTGTTTCTTTTAACCGGTCCAAATCGGCCGGGTTGGGGTACAGCCGCGTCAGCATCTCCGACTCGATCACGCGCGGTGCAACCGTATTGATTCTGATCCCATGCGGCCCCAGTTCATTGACGAGCGTTCGCATGAAGCCAAACGCTCCCCCCTTGGATGCCGCGTAGTGAACGCCGCCGCCAGAGCCAGTGATTGCCGATCCGGAGCCAATTATGACGATGCTGCCGGACTTTTGCGCAATCATGCTCGGGACGACCGCTTTCACCGAGTGAAACAAACCCGTCAGGTTTACCGCCATCGTCCGCTTCCACTCGTCCCATTGCAGCTGTTCAAACGATACTTTTCTGGTTATGCCTGCCGATTGGACGAGTACGTCCACTCCTCCCATATCGGCGATCGCCTGCCCGAGCACGGCCTGTGTCTCGTCCCACGAGCAAATGTCGACGGCGTAAAACGCTGCCGCTGCCCCTTGCCGGCGCAATT
>CAMIVR010000242.1 GCA_946402065.1 uncultured Brevibacillus sp.
CGTTCCGGTTTACCGGCAACATCCGGGCGATGAAGGAAGGAACTCTCGTCTTTCCCAATGAGCCGCTGATCCAGGTAGAGGCGAGAGTATTTGAAGCGCAATTGATTGAAACGGCGATGCTCAATTTCATGAATTACCAGACGCTGATCGCGACGAAGGCAGCGAGAATCCGCCAGGTTGCTCCAGATGAAGTACTGCTGGAGTTCGGCTCCAGACGGGCGCAGGAGGCAGATGCAGCGATATGGGGGGCACGGGCAGCGTATCTGGCCGGCTTCGATGCAACCTCCAACATGCGGGCAGGGATGCTGTTCAAGATCCCGACCAAAGGAACACATGCCCATGCCTGGGTGCAGGATCACGACAGTGAGGAGCAGGCCTTTTGGGAGTTCGCCGAAGCCATGCCGGACAATGTCACCCTGCTGGTCGATACGTACGATACGCTGAAAAGCGGTGTGCCGAATGCGATAAAAGTCGGGGAGCGCATGCGGCAGATGGGGAAACAGCTCAAGGGCATTCGCATTGACAGCGGGGACATCGCCTATCTCTCCATCCAGGCCCGGAAAATGCTGGATGAGGCAGGGTTTGCTGACGTCAAAATCGTCGCTTCCAATGATCTGGATGAAAATGTAATATTGGATGTAAAGGCACAAGGGGCGAAAGTAGATACGTGGGGTGTGGGCACAAAGCTGATTACAGCTGCCGACAACCCGTCGCTGGGCGGCGTCTACAAGATGGTCGCCAAAGAAGAAAACGGCGTGTACGTACCGACGATCAAAATATCCGAGAACCCTGAAAAGATTACGACACCCGGTGAAAAAGTACTGTACCGGATCATCAACCGCAACAGCGGAAAAGCGGAGGGCGATTATCTGGCACTGCCAGAGGAACAGGTTGCCGACCAGCCGAAGCTGCGGCTGTTTGACCCGATCCACACGTATTTGCAAAAAACCGTCACCAACTACGATGCCGTGCCATTGCTCGAACCGATCTTTACAGCGGGACAGCAGGTGTATCAATTGCCGACGCTGGAAGCGATTCGCACGTATCACCGTGAGCAGTTGACCCTTTTCTGGAACCAGATCTTGCGCAAATTGAATCCAGCCAAATATCCGGTCGATTTGAGCCAGAAGCTGTGGGATATTAAAATGAATATGATCAATCAATACATTCATCCCAAATAACCACGAACCAAAAAAATTTCCAGGGGAGAGAAATGACAGATGACGCTACAACAGCAAATTGCCAAAGAGCTTTTCGTTACGCCGCAAATTGACCCCGAGCAGGAAGTCAGACGGAGAATCGATTTCTTAAAGCAGTACGTGCGCGTTACGAAGATGAACGGATTCGTGCTCGGCATTTCCGGTGGACAAGACTCCAGCCTGGCAGGTCGACTGGCCCAACTCGCCGTGGAAGAGCTGCGGACCGAAACAGGGGCGGACTACCAGTTTATTGCCGTGCGTTTGCCGTATGGAGTGCAGCAGGATGAAGCGGATGCCCAGCGTTCCTTGGAGTTCATTCGCGCTGACCGTGAAGCTGCGGTCAATATCAAGCCGGCAGTCGATGCAGCCGAACAGGAATGGCAGCGTGTGTTCGGCAGCCCGATTTCCGACTTTGTCAAAGGAAACCGGAAAGCGCGTGAACGGATGAAAGTCCAATACGACATCGCCGGAGAGTACAAACTGCTCGTCATCGGGACGGACCATGCGGCAGAGTCCGTGACCGGCTTTTTTACCAAATTCGGCGACGGCGGCTGCGACTTGACGCCGCTCACAGGGTTGACGAAGCGCCAAGGCAAGCAACTGCTGCAATTCCTCGGGGCGCCACAAGAACTGTATTTGAAAGTTCCCACTGCCGATCTGGAAGATGGCAAACCGCTCTTGCCCGATGAGGCTGCGCTCGGGGTGACGTACGAGGAGATCGACGACTATCTGGAAGGCAAATTTGTGGAGAAGCGGGTAGCAGACATAATCGAACAAAAATACGTGGCTAGCCAGCACAAACGCCATCTGCCGGCAACGCCGTATGATCAGTGGTGGCTTCCGGCGAAGAGTTGACAAGGAGGAGATTTGGGCTTTGCTGGGAAATATATAGCAGTGAAAACAAAAGGAGGTATGGGCATGTTTATTACATTGAACGGTTTTTTGCAAAAGTGGGGAAATGAGAGCGCTTCGACGCAAAAGCTGCTGGATGTTCTTACGGATGAGTCGCTCAAACAGGAAGTGACCCCGCAGGACCGGACGTTGGGACGATTGGCCTGGCATATCGTGACGGCGATCCACGAAATGATGTCGCGGACTGGCCTGCAATTTGCAGCGGCATCGCATAGCGAGCCTGTTCCCGCTTCAGCGAAACAGATAGCAGACAGCTATCGGCAAGCAAGCGAAGCGCTCGTCAATGCCATCAACAGCCAATGGACCGATGCCAAACTGCAAGAATCCTGTGACATGTACGGGGAGCAGTGGCCCAATGGATTGACTTTATCCATTTTGATCGACCACCAGACACACCACCGCGGACAGATGACAATTCTGATGCGCCAGGCAGGCCTGCCCGTTCCGGGGGTCTACGGTCCATCGAGGGAAGAGTGGAGCAGCATGGGGATGGAAGCACCCAGTCTGTAGAGCGGAAGCGAACACGCAAGCAGCCAGTCCGGACGCGGACTGGCTTTCTATTGATTCAGAAACGTTTGCAGCGCCGCAGGATCAAGAATGACGATCATCTTGCGCTCTATGGCGAGAATATGGTCCTTTTTCAATTGATTGAACAGCCGATTGACCGTTTCGCGCGTCGTTCCGGCCATTTTTGCCACGTCTAGGTGTGTTAATGGAAGCAGAATGGCTATGGAGCGGCCTGACTGCTCGCCGTGCTCTTTGGCAAGGCGAAGGAGCGTGGCGATGATCCGGCGGTTGACGTCGTGCACGGCGAAATCTTGCAGCTTGCTCTGCAGCTCCCGGATTTTTCCACCCATCACCCGCATGACTTTAATGGCAATCGTCGGGTTTTCAATCATGACGCGCTCAAAGGCACTGATCGGGATGACCAGCAGCTCAGCAGTTTCCATCACCTCGGCGGTGGCAGGGTAAGGCGCCTGGTCAAAAAAACCGGTGTGCGGGAACAATTCGCCCTCCTTGAGGAAGTTAACGATCTGTTCATTGCCGTCCCGATCGATTTTATAAACCTTAATGATTCCTCGGCAAATGTAGAAGACGGCTTTACGTTCTTCTCCCTCCATGAAAATGTTGCTCTTCCGTGCTAAGGTTTGGCTCAGCGTAATGGCTGCCAGCCGCTCAATCTCCACAGGGTCCAATTCTCGAAAAAACGATATCTCGCTCAGCGCGGAGGAAATTGATCGCATAGCATCCCTACTTTCCGGTGTCCGTAAATACGTCCTTCTTTGCAAGTATACCACGATTTGCATCTTGCTGATGAGCCCCGGGCCATCAGCCACCCCTCATCGCTTCTTCCCCTTGAGCCGATGGTAGAGAGCGGCATAGCTTGTCGCTGCATGGGCCCAGTCGAACTTTTCCTGTACCGTCTGGACAGCCTTTTCGGACAGCTCCCGGGAGTGTTCGGGAGATGCAATGACCTGCCCGATTGCGTTGGCAAAGGCGATTGGACTTTGGTATTGACTGACCAGTAAACCATTCGACTCATTGATGATTTCCGGAATGCCGCCGCGTTTGGAAGCGATAACGGGGAGTCCGCTGGCCATCGCCTCGATATTGACTAGTCCAAATGCTTCGCGGAAGCGGGTGGGACAGACAAAGCAGTCTCCCAGCCAATACACCCGATGGATTTTGGACGGTCTGATTTCGCCGAGGAATTCGATGTTTACGTTATGTTTCAGCGCTGCTTTGATGAGACGCCTCTTGTACCGCTTGCTTCGGCAGTTTCCTACGACGATCAACCGAAGCGATTCCAGCTTGGCGCGCAGCAGGCCGACAGCGCGGACGAGAGTCAGCAGCCCTTTTTTCGGAATAACACGGCCGACGTAAAGCACGTTATACGAGCCCTGAACACCGAATTGCTCCAATTCCTCCATACGCTCTGTCACGGAAGGCGGCTTGAACCTGTCGACATCGACACCCAAATAGATTGCCTTGATTTTTTTTCGCCACAGAGGGAAGTGCCTGGCGTAGTAGTTGCGTAAAAACTCGCTGTTGACGATGACCCGATCTGCACTTCGGATGATGGCCCGCTGGATGGATAAAGGGAGGCGATTGAGAAAAGCAAGAGAATGCAGGACGAGAACCAGCGGAGTCCGGGGAAACGTTTTGCGCAACAGCGGGATAAATCGCGGGCGATTATCGACCTGGATGCAGTCAAAGCGATGTTTTTTGGCATAGCGGAGAACCCGAGCGAGATAGGCGTTGGCCGGAACGCGTTTGATGATCAGATTTCCGATTTTCGTAAGAGGGGGCAGTTCGGGAGTCTTTTTGCTGATAATCGTTATCTGATGCGAGCGGGATAGCTCTTTGGCTATATGATAGACAGCTATCTCTACCGAGCCGCCGGTATGTTCAGACACGGGCAGAGCTGCAGGCGCAATCATCAAAATTTTCAACGATCAACCACATCGCTTTCGTTCTCTCTTCTACTGGCACTATATGAAATCGAGACAGCTAACGTGTTGACAAGTACCCTGGGGAATAGCGGAGAGAGAAACAGCACCGCGCCAACCACGGCGAAATCTATGCGCCTGACAGTGAGGCATTCGTCCTTGCTAGGTCGCTCGCCTTCAGAGGGGTAAAAGAATATCAGATGAGATGACAACAGGGAGAAGCGAACTATTCTCCCTGTTGTTTTGATGCGGTTTCTGCTTTGCTTTGCGTGTTGGATGCACGTGTTTGAGAGGGGTTTTCTTTTCCGCCCTGCTCATTTTTAACACCGTTGTGCTTGGACATGCCGGTCACCCCCTTTTGCCTGTCAATCCCACAGCAGATAGTATGTCCCAATGGCGGAGGCGGCATGTTTCAAAACTTGAGACAGGCTGCGGAATCAGGCTTGACTTGAACCCTCCCCCACCTACCGCTCCAAAGCTGTTGAGGTGGGGGATTCTTCTCGTGACGATTCATCGAAAGCTGCCTGGAATG
>CAMIVR010000243.1 GCA_946402065.1 uncultured Brevibacillus sp.
TATTCACCCGTTTTTCTACCATTTTCGCAGTTGCTTTCAACAGTTCGGTATTGACTTGCTTGCCTTCGAGCGGCTCTACTTGATAGAGAATTTCAAAACCGCCCTTCAGATCCAGTCCCAAGGTAATTCTATTTGCTACCTGCCCTGTAGTCGTTAGCAACAATGTAGCCAGCACGCCGACGACCAGCAGGAATAGCACCAGTCTACTCCACTTGATCATTTCTATATAATGCCCCTTTCCCTTAATGCCTCATCTTTACCGAGACCATTTTTAAAAACCGCTCACCGCTTTTCATTAAACTTGATTTGACCATTTGCGGTCAACACTTTTATCCTCCCCGCAGGGAAAATGGATCACGATCAAAATTGAAGCCAACATGCCCATTATAGACAGATGGCAAAAACAGTGTCAAATCGACCCCGGATTTTTATACAAATTGATCATCAGCCAGTTCATATATTTGGTATTTTTCAAAGACAGGATGTCATTCACCAGCTGGTGAGTAGCCGGAACTTCTTTGTACTGGGACACCACACATTTCCATACATCTTCAGGGGTAACGTTATCATACCCGAGCAGCGCGAACTCGCTTGCTTTACTTTCACAAAGTTCTTGCATTTTCCCATACAGCTCCGCCTCCGTCGCTTCATCGAAGATCGCCATCTTTTTGTCTCTCCTCTCAAAATTGTCATGCCAAGCCCGGCACGTCCATATCCTGTTAGTGAGGATGCTTTATAGAAAATGATACGCCTTAGCAGCACATATCACAATAAGGAAAGGACTTTCCCATGAGACAATCGTTCTTTTACGGTACAGTAATTCTCATTATGGCCGGTGCCATTACCAAAATTCTCGGGTTCGCCAACCGGATTGTCCTCTCAAGAATGATCGGTGCGGAGGGGATGGGACTCTATCAAATGGTTGTCCCGATGCTGTACTTTATGATTACCTTCACCACCTTCGGATTGCCTGTCGCGATCGCCAAGCAAGTGGCTGAATCGGAAGCGGCCAACGATCGCCATTCGTCCAGACGATATCTGATCCTCGCTTTGCTCACGACGGTAGCGCTCAGTCTGGGAGTTAGTCTGCTTCTGTATAGTACGGCTGATCTTTTTTTAGGTTTCATGTTCGCCGACGTACGTGCCCACATCGTATTTCTCACCGGGCTTCCTGTCGTGACCATCGCGAGCGTCTCGTCCGTGCTGCGCGGCTATTTTCAAGGCAAGCAAAACATGGTCCCGACTGCTTCCTCACAACTATTGGAGCAGGTCATCCGGCTGCTTTTTGTCGTGCTGGTGACCGCCTCTTTTCTCCATAACGGTGTGGAATACGCCGCTGCTGCCGCAGTCGCCAGCATCATCGTCGGTGAAGTGGCCGGATTTCTCTACATGATTTGGCTCACGGGAAGAAGCGGGCTGAAAACGACGGAAAAGCTTGCCCAGCTTCCTGTCTATACGACGTTCAAACAGAATCGGGAGTACTTTAAGCAGCTGTTGCGCGTATCGTTTCCCGTCACGTTAAGTCGGATGGTCGGCTCGATTGGTTATGTCCTGGAGCCGGTACTGGTCCCCTTTGCTTTGGTCATGTCCGGATTGACTACGGGCGAAGCGACCAAGCTGTACGGACAATTTGCCGGGATGGCCGTTCCGCTGCTTCTGTTCCCGACATTCCTGACGTACTCGCTCGCGGTCTCGCTCATACCTGCCGTAGCGGAGGCAGCCGCACAAAAAAACGCGCCGCTGGTCCATCGCCGGATCTACCAAGCCATGCGCATTACGCTTGTCATCGGTGCACCGTGCACGGTGTTCCTCTATGTATTTGCCGAGCCGCTTAGCCAACTGCTCTACGGCAATCCTGAAGTCGGCTTGCTGCTCAAGGAATTGGCGCCTTTTTCCGTCTTCCTGTTCTTCCAGGGGCCGCTCGCCGCCGCCCTGCAAGGGTTGGACTATGCCAAGGTCGTGTTTCGCAACACGCTCATCGGCACCGTCGTTAAAACCGTTACGATGGTAGTCCTGATCAGCCAACCGATGTTTGGCATCCACGGCGCTGTCATTTCACTCAATCTGGGCATTACACTGACCACCATGCTGCACTTTGCCAGTCTCGTCAGAGGAATCGGCTTTACTGTCGAGGTAGCTGACTTCATCAAGATCGGCGCAATCATGATCGCCGTTGGCTACGCCAGCTCCTACTTGGCGAACCACTGGTTTGTCGACCTGTCGATCGGGCACATGCTGCTCGTCAGCAGCGCTATCGGCTTTCTTATGTATGTACTGCTGCTCGTTTCGACCAAGGTTCTCGGCAAGCAGGACGTCAAACGAATCCCCTGGATTGGCGAGCAGCTATCCATTTTCTTTCCCCGCCGCTAATCCCGCGGCTTGGGCCTGTCTTTTTTATCGACATAAAGACTTCCGCGCGAGTCAATGCTGCAAAAGGATACTTCCCGGACGTCTTTGATTCCGTGCTTGCGGATTTATTTTTTTAGCCAAAACTTGTTTTGCCCGATTTTGCGCAGCGCCTCGTCGCGGATTTTCCCGTCCATGATGAGCGGAATCGGCAAGCCTGTGAACGTAACCGGCGAGACAGGCCGAGGCGGCTGCAGCTTCGTATCGCCCCTCGTCACCGGCAGGTGGTCGAACTTCGGAAACACGCTGATCTGGCCGGTAGGCTCGAGTACGGCGAATTCCACGTCAGCGAGATTTTTGATATTTTTTTGCCGCAAGTGAACCATCACGTCATCGAGGTTCATCCGGTTGCGCTTGAGCACCTCTTCGCGAATTTCGCCATTTTCAATGATCAATTCCGCCGAACCGTCGACCATATCGCGAACTTTCTTGCTCTTCAGCGAGATGTAGGCGAGTGCGATCTCCATCACACCGATAAGGACCATTGGCAAATAGAAATTCATCCCTGGCTTGTCGACATTTTCGATCGCCAAAACAGCCATTTCCGCCAACATGATGGAAATGACGACATCGAATACAGAGAGCTTGCCCATTTCACGCTTGCCCATCAATCTGAGCAGGACCAACAGAAAAAAATAAGTAAAAAGAGTCCGCAATAATATGGTGACCAATTCCACGCTCATCCGCGCCCCTCTCGAAGAGTCTCGTAACCTAGTCTCTGCGAATGGGGCTCAATCTATGCGCCTCGTTTACAGCCACTTGCGCTTTTTAAAGATGTAGAGCATCCCCAGCGTAATCGCCAGCATGACCACGACAGCAATCACCAGCATGGCCGGCTCAGCGCCTTCACCAAGCCAGGAGAATGTATTCATTCCAAACAAACCGGTGATAAATGTAAGCGGCAGGATAATTGTCGAAATGATTGTGAGGACACGCATCGTCTCTGTAGTTTTGGCACTGATAATCGTGTAGTACGTATCGAGCGCACCGTTTACGAGGTCGCGATAGGTCTCTGTGGAATCGGCAATTCGCTCCAGGTGGTCCGTCAAGTCGGTGTAGAACGGAATGTTTTCCTCTGATATATCAAAGGAATAGCTGCCGTTCACGTTCGCAAATATCCGTTTTTGCGGCATGATGACACGGCGGATCAGAATCAGCGTACGCTTCAAGGCAAGGAACTCCTCGGTAATCTCTTCAGCCGGGTGCTCGTAGATTTCGTCTTCCAGCTCGTCGATCCGGACGCTCAGACGGTCCATGATCGGGAAGTACTCATCCGTCACGCCGTCGACAATCGCGTAGAGCAGGTAGTCCGGACCGCGATTGAGATAGGAGCTGCTGCGATGGCAGTAAGCGGCAATCCGGCCAATCGTGCTCATCGGCGACTTGTGGATCGTCACCAGGTAGTTTGGTCCCAAAAAGACATTCAACTCAGCTGTAGTAATCTCGTTATCGCTTTCTTCGTTGTAGCGCAAGGCGTGAAAGACGAAAAAATAATAATCGTCGTAATTATCGACTTTTGCACGTGGACTTACATGCAGACAATCTTCAATTGCCAGTGGGTGAAAGTCAAAGATTTTTGCGATATACTGCAGCTCTTCATTGCCTACATCGTACAAATCGATCCAGAGAAGATCTTCTGGAGAGCGAAGCCAACTGTCTTTCGTCCGCAAGTCGACATCGTGATACATTTTTTGTTCCGAATGGTTGTAAAAATACGTTTTAATCACAGCATTCACCCCCCGACTGGTTCCTCATCCATCATACGAAAAATCTTTTCATTGTTCAACGCATGAAATGAATAAGCGGAACGAGCCATTCATATAGATGGTACAAACACTATCAGACAAGGAGGGGTATTATGCGAGGTACATCCGCCTCTGTAATCTCCGGGTTGCTGTTCACGTTTGGTCTCGTCCTGTTAGGCTCGCTGCTTACTGCCATTCTCCTGTCCTTTACCAACCTCGCGGAAAGCTCGCTGCCCTATTTCACGTATGTGATCAACGTCATCGGCCTGTTGATCGGCGGGTTCATCACGGGTCGCCGCTGCGGCGGCAAGGGCTGGTATTATGGCGGGCTTACCGGACTGAGCTATTTTCTCATCGTCATGCTCATTGGCTTCCTCGGATTTGACACGCCGATCCAATTCACGACGCTGCTCTATATGATCGGAGCGTTTCTCGTTGCCGCTTTTGGCGGAATGGTCGGAGTGAATGTCGCAAGCAACTCCCGCTAAGCATCGTACGGGATGTAGAAATCAGGGCAATGAAACGGCAAGGAGCCAATAAAACAGGCAGAAACAGGCAGAAATCACTCTCGCCTGTTTCTTTCACTGTTTCCATATTTTACAGTTGTGCTTTTCGCATGCACAGCTTCAGCAGCCTAGCTCGTGAGTAGCCACACTTTTTCGAACCGAGCTGGTGTAATTATCTGTATAATAAGTGTTTAAATATGTCCTAGCACCACTAATATAACCATCACTATCCCAATAACATTTTCCATCCCATGAAACTCCTACTTCCACCACACAATGGCCTGCTTAGACAGCTCATGTTCCACGTACGCAATCTTTCGATGAATCCACGCAAGAAACCGGCGTTTCTTTACGAGGAGTGCCTCTCTTCGGTTGGACCCTTGCTTTGTACGGGATATCCGTTTTTGAAACCAACCGAGTTTCTTGT
>CAMIVR010000244.1 GCA_946402065.1 uncultured Brevibacillus sp.
ATTTATAAAAATTCTTATCGACATAAGCGCAACTAAGGCTACGCCGAAAGGCTTGACGTAGCCAAGTTTTCTAATTCATTTCAGGTGAGCAGCCTGATAACCGGACACCCCAAGCCGAGTATGCATGAGTTTCCCGGCCAACGAAAAAAATAGTAGGCAAAGCGGCGGAAATAGGCGAGTATAGTGTACAAAGGGATTGGACGACTGCATGAAAATCGGTTGAAACGGGGGATCCGGTTGATGAAGCGCACCGATGTAATGATCGTTATACTCGCAGTGCTCTTTTTCGTTGCACTCTTTCAGCCTGAGACAGACCCTGTGGATACGAACCATGTGGTCAGCGGTATGACAGCCTATGCCAACAGTTCCAATACGCAGTATACCGTCGATGTAGACGTGAATCCGGAGCAAAAGCTGGTGACAGGATCCGTCACGGCTCAATTTTTTCCGGCAAACGCGGACAAGGTGTATTTTCACCTGTACGCGAATGCGTTTCGCGACCCGGCACAGCTGCAGACTAAAAATTGGCAGTATATAGTAGGAAATGAGACGGAGGCTGGAGAGATCCGGATCGACACCGTTACCGTCGAAGGGAAGAGCGTACCGGTGACCATATCGAAGCAAATCCCGACGATTTTGGAGGTGCCGCTGCCCGCAGGTACGAACGTCTCGCGAATGACGACGGTCGGGATTCACTTTCGCCTGAAAGTGCCGAAAAACAGCGGGCGATTGTCCTATAACGAGCACGCCATCTGGCTGGGCAATTGGCTGCCGATTCTGGCGGTGAACGACAAGAATGGGTGGCATCTTGATCCGTATTATCCGATGGGCGATCCATTTTACAGCGAATCGGCTGATTATGCGGTGCGGGTTCGCGTGCCAGACGGCTATACGATTGCTTCAAGCGGAATTGACAGTGCCGCTGCGGTCGTGGAAACACGACCGGCCAAGACGAAACAGTACGAGCTGTCGGCAGCGCAGGTACGCGATTTTGCCATGGTGATTATGGACGATACATACAAGGTCCGTGCGTCGAAGGCGGGCAATACGCTGGTTCAGACGTGGTCGCAGGATGGCGATGATCCGGAACAGGTGGAACGTCTGCATCAGACTGCCGTAGAAGCGATCAATTACTACAGCAAGGCGTATGCATCCTATCCCTATGCGAAGTACGATGTGGTCAAGACGGGCGGATTTTTTGGCGGAATGGAGTATCCGGGGCTCGTCTTCATCCAGAGCGATTTTTTTCGCGAGTGGTTTGATTACGGTGTGGCCGTCGTGGCTCATGAAACGGCTCATCAGTGGTTTTACGGTTTGGTGGGCAGCGACGAGGTCCGTGAGGCATGGGTAGACGAAAGCCTGGCTGATTATGCGGCGATGGATTTTTTGGAGCAGTACGATCCGGCGACGGCCAGTGTCTACATCGATAACCGGAACAATCTCGGCAAAGCGGCAGAGCAATACGCCGCACAGGGCTTGAAGGTCTGGCAGCCCCTGAACAAGTTCCCGACGTGGAGCAGTTACACAGACCTGGTCTACGCCCGGGGAGCGACGATGCTGTGGGAGCTGCGAAAGGCATGGGGAGCGGAGCGGGTCAGGCTGGCGCTGCGCCGTTACGTGCAGACGTACGCATTCAAGCAGGCAAGCGGGGCGGATGTCGTCGCGGTGTTCAGCGATGTGGCCAAGAAGGACGCCTCGCCCTTTTTCAATTACTGGCTGCGCTTCGAGCAAAACCAGCAAGCATTGGCACAAGCGTGGGTTGAGGCAGGAAAAGCAGCCAAATGACGGAACGGGCCGGGATAAAAGCGAATGATTTCAATATGTACTTTAAACAATGTTCGGGAAATGGCTTGACATGTCAAGTTCATCCTTGTTACACTTATTCCGATTGCAATTGTTGATGCGTGGAGGGTGAAGGCCCAGACGGGAGCAGCATCGCTCATGCCGTTTGGGTTTTTCTCACGGATATATCGAGAAACAGGTAAAGAAAAAACAATGACGAGAGGGGCGCGCGTGCAATGGCCGATGCATTGGTTGGCGTAATCATGGGAAGTACCTCTGATTGGGAGACAATGAAAGAAGCTTGCCAGATCCTGGACGAGTTTCACATACCGTATGAGAAAAAAGTCGTCTCTGCACACCGCACGCCGGATTTGATGTTCGCTTATGCCGAGACAGCCAAAAACAGAGGGATTGAAGTCATCATCGCTGGAGCAGGAGGAGCAGCCCACTTGCCAGGGATGGTCGCGTCAAAAACCGAACTGCCGGTCATCGGTGTACCGGTAAAATCGTCAGCGCTCAGCGGATTAGACTCGCTGTTGTCCATCGTGCAGATGCCAGGCGGCGTGCCGGTGGCAACGGTGGCGATCGGTACGGCTGGGGCGATTAACGCGGGGCTTTTGGCTGCGCAAATTCTCGGGATCAAGTATCCGGAAATACAGGAGCGCTTCGTTGCAAGACGGGAAGCCATTCGTCAAAAAGTATTAGAGGATCGCGTATGATGATAAGGAATGCAGAGCAAGTGATCAAACCGGGTGCCACGATAGGAATCCTCGGCGGCGGTCAGCTGGGGCGGATGATTGCGTTGGCAGGACGGGCGATGGGCTATCGTTTCGTCACGATGGATCCGACGCCAGACTCGCCGTGCGGACAAGTGTGCGACCATCAGGTAGTTGCCGCCTTTGACGATGTCGCGGGAGCCCGGCAGTTGGCTGAACAGAGTGATGTCATTACGTATGAATTCGAGAATGTCGACGCAGAGGTTGCCGCCGCACTGGAAGCGAGTTCGTTTGTTCCCCAGGGCAGTGAGCTTTTGCGCATAACACAAAATCGCATTCGCGAAAAAACCATGATTGCGTCGTTGGGTATTCCGGTCGCACCGTTTCGGGTGATTGCCAGTCTGGACGACCTGCAGCGCGCTGCAGGCGAGCTGGGCTTGCCGCTCGTAATGAAGACGGCAACGGGCGGATACGACGGCAAGGGACAAGCTGTCCTGCGCAAAGAGGCCGATTTGGCTGATGCGTTTGAAACCCTTTCCCGTACGGGAGCAGAGTTGATTGTCGAGCAGTTTATCCCTTTCCAGAAAGAACTGTCTGTCATCGCTGCGCGCAATCTGTCCGGGGAGCTTGCGACATTCCCGGTAGCGGAGAATATCCATCGGGACAACATCCTGCACGCTTCGATCGTTCCTGCCCGGGCTAGCGAGCAAGTGATCCGGGCGGCAGAGAAAATGGCGGCGACGATTGCCGAGCGCTTGGGAGTCGTCGGCTTGATAGCGGTGGAAATGTTCCTGACCGCAGACGACCGGCTCTACGTCAATGAGCTGGCGCCGCGCCCGCACAATTCCGGCCACTATACGATGGATGCTTGCATCACGTCGCAGTTTGAACAGCATGTCCGGGCTGTCTGCAATTTGCCGCTGGGCGCAACGACACTGTTGACCCCAGTGGTGATGGTCAACATCCTGGGCGAGCATCTTGCGCCTGTACTTGATCGGGTTGAAACCCTGCCGCCGAACTGCAAGCTGCATCTGTACGGCAAGAGTGAAAGCAAGGCAAAGCGGAAGATGGGACACATTAACGTACCGGCGGCAACAGTAGAAGAAGCACTGGCGATTATCAACGACCTGGGAATCTGGGAAAGGGTGGAGGACTAACCATGATTGAACGCTATTCGCGACCGGAAATGAGAGCGATTTGGACAGAGGAAAATAAATTCAAGGCTTGGCTGGAAGTGGAGATTCTCTCTTGCGAAGCGTGGGCAAAGCTCGGCGTCATTCCAGAGGAAGACGTGGTCAAACTGCGGGAGCGGGCTGGATTTGACGTACAGCGCATCTATGAAATCGAAGAAGAGACACGCCATGACGTCGTCGCATTTACCCGCGCCGTGTCGGAAACGCTGGGCGAAGAGAAGAAATGGGTTCACTATGGCTTAACCTCGACGGACGTCGTCGATACAGCGTTGTCTTATCTGCTGCTGCAAGCCAATGCGATTCTGGAAAAAGATATGGAGGACTTCATCGCCATTCTCGCCGAGAAAGCACGTGAACATAAAGATACGGTCATGATGGGGCGCACGCACGGCGTTCATGCCGAGCCAACCACGTTTGGATTGAAGCTGGCTTTGTGGCATGAAGAGATGAAGCGCAACCTCATGCGTTTTCGCGCGGCGAAAAAAGAAGTAGCGTTTGGCAAAATTTCCGGTGCGGTTGGTACCTATGCCAACATCAATCCGTTCGTCGAATCGTATGTCTGCGAAAAGCTCGGCCTGGAAGCCGCACCGATTTCGACACAGACCTTGCAGCGCGACCGTCATGCCGAGTACATGGCGACATTGGCACTGATTGCCACATCGCTCGACAAATTCGCGACAGAAATCCGCGGTTTGCAAAAGAGCGAGATGCGCGAAGTCGAGGAGCCGTTCGCGAAAGGGCAAAAAGGTTCTTCTGCCATGCCGCACAAGCGCAACCCGATCGGCTGCGAAAACATCTCCGGCCTGTCCCGTGTCATTCGCGGGCACATGCTGTCTGCCTATGAAAACGTGCCGCTGTGGCATGAACGCGACATCTCGCATTCGTCCGTCGAGCGGGTGATTTTGCCTGATGCAACGCAACTGCTGAACTACATGCTGCGCCGCTTCATGAATATCGTCAAAAACCTGACGGTGTTCCCTGAGAACATGAAGCGCAACATGGACCGCACATTCGGTCTGATCTACTCGCAGCAAGTGCTGTTAAAGCTGATCGATAAAGGACTAAGCCGTGAAAAAGCGTACGACACTGTACAGCCACGGGCGATGCAGGCGTGGGAGGAGCAGCGTTCCTTCCGCGACATTATCGGCGAGGATGAGACGGTCAAGGGGATGCTGACGAAGGAAGAGCTGGATGACTGCTTTGATTACCGCTATCACCTCAAGCATGTCGATACGATTTTTCAACGCTTGGGTCTACTATAAGAAACCGTGCAACAGCCACAGTCAGAGGGCTGTTGCACTTTTTTGGTCGATAAGAATTTATAAAAATTCTTATCGACATAAGCGCAAC
>CAMIVR010000245.1 GCA_946402065.1 uncultured Brevibacillus sp.
CGTATCTCTCGCGGCGATTTCCGCCAGCTCCGCGATTTGATCGGCATTTTCGACAATCCTTTCCGTATCTTTGGCAATTGCCTGGGACGATTGGTTCATCCGGGCAATCTGTTTGTTCAC
Organism: uncultured Brevibacillus sp.; assembly: GCA_946402065.1. Classification (GTDB taxonomy): domain Bacteria; phylum Bacillota; class Bacilli; order Brevibacillales; family Brevibacillaceae; genus Brevibacillus_D. The sequence continues at coordinate 121 of CAMIVR010000245.1, forward strand.
ATCGTCGACGGAACGCAGTATTTTGTTAAAGGCTTCTCCTGCCGATGCCACACCGCCACGTCCCATCTGTACGGCTTCCGTCGTCTTTTCCATCGCTTCGACCGCATCTTTGATTTCGTCATGAATCGAATGAATCAGCTTGGAAATTTCCTCGGCTGAGTGGCCTGACTGTTCAGCCAGCTTGCGCACCTCGGAGGCGACAACAGCAAAGCTGCGACCTTGTTCCCCGGCACGCGCCGCTTCAATCGCCGCATTCAGAGCAAGCAGGTTGGTTTGCCCACTGATTTCGCGGATGATCGTAATAATGCCCATAATCTGCTCGGATTGCGCGCCCAGCTCGCGAATGACACGTTCGGATGACTGTACTTTGCGGGTTATTTCATCCATCTCGACAATCAGCTCTTGCAGCTTCTGTTCCCCGTCACTCGCATATGTATAGGCTTCTTGGGAATCATTGTTGACATTACCCGCATATGTAGCGATTTGCACGATGTCTTTGCCGATCCGGTGCAGTGAGCTGGTGGTGTGCTGTACGGTCTCTTTTTGCTGTTCCGAGCCCGCAGCAATGTCTGAAGCTGCGATGGAGATTTGTTCCGATGCCCGCGCACTCTCGGCAGCGCTTGCGGTAAGCTCTTGCGATGATGCAGCGACTTGCTCGGATACATCCTGCACTTCAGCCAGCATGTTGCGGAACACGGCAAGCATTTCATTAAACATAGCCGATAATTGGCCCAATTCATCTTGTGAACGCACCGGTACTTGCACGGTTAAGTCACCGGTCTCGGCGCAGCGCATCGCCTGAACGAGATTGCGCATCGGCACGAGCAGCCGATGGACGATGAACCACCCGAGCAGCACGGCTATCGCAAATGCGGCCAGGGCGATGATCAAAACCGTGATTCTGCTCTTGCTGATCGGCTGGAGCAGATCGTCCGTGTAGCTTCCGATGGCCAGGAACCAGCCATTCGGCAGCGTGATATAGGCGGCAATTTTCATTTTACCCTTAAATTCGTATTCGATATGCTGCGCAGTAGTTGATCTGCTGTTTTTGATCATTTCCTGAATAAACCATTCGTTGCCCAGATTTTGTCCGACTATATCCTGATGGAACAGCATCGTTCCCGTCGCATCGAATATGTAGGCGTATCCAGCCATTCCCAGAGGCTTGTAGTAATTGTTCGCGACTTCCTTGACAATTTCATCGACTGTTGCCTTGTCCGAAGCTGTCAGCGCTGTGCTTCGGGTCAAAGGCGCCAGTTCTTTCGCTTTGAGCTGTGTCATGTACCGCAAGTCCGATACGGTTACTTCTTTTACGACACTTTCCGCATTTCGGTATTGAAAATAACTGGAGAGCAAAATTGGCGCAAGTGTGATAATGATAATCGTGATGAGAAGCTTAAAGCGAATCGATGCCTTTTTAGCCATACGATAGAATCCCCCTAAAAAAACAATATAACTGCCTAGTTATATTTTACCATTCCCGCTTCCATCCGTGATGCAGCAATATCCGAATTTTGCGGTAATTTTGTGACAAAATGTCACAATGCCCGGAAACAGCGCCCTTCTCCAGAAACAAAAACCACTTTCCCCATTATACGGAAAGTGGTTTCATGCGCTGTACAATCGCTACGACTTCTTGCGCCGCCTTCGCTGCATCCGCTATTTCATTGCCGAGGCCAAAGCTGAAGCGAACCGCTGACTTCGCACGCTCCATAGGCAACCCCATCGCCAATAGTACGTGAGACAGCTCCAGCGAGCCTGACGTGCAGGCAGAACCGCTGGATGCGGCGATTCCCGCAATGTCCAGATTCAGCAGCATCGTCTCCGTATCGACTTGCGGAAAGCTTACATTGAGAATGTGCGGCATGTGCTGCTCAGGATGCCCGTTGACCACGAAGTCGATCCCGGCTTGCCGCCATACTGTCAGCATCGCTTCGCGCAATGCTGTGTACTTCGCTGTGGACGCCGCCCTGTTTTGCTCCAGCAGCTTAACGGCTTCAGCAAAGCCGACGATGCCGGCGACGTTTTCTGTCCCTGCCCGCCGCTTCCGCTCCTGCGCCCCGCCGTGGATGAACGAGTGAAAATGTACATGTCCGGCTACGTACAGAGCGCCAATCCCTTTGGGGCCGTTGATTTTATGTGCGGAAACCGAAAGCATGTCAACAGGCAGCTCGCGGACGTTCATCGGCAGGACGCCGAATACTTGCACGGCATCTGTATGAAAGAGAATGTCCCGTTCGCGCAGCAGATTGCCGATTGCTTGCACCGGCTGCAGCGTGCCGACTTCATTGTTCCCGTACATGATCGAGGCCAGGATCGTATCCGGCCGCAGCGCCTGCTCCACGTCCGCGACCTTTACCATGCCGGTCTCATCCACCGGCAAGTACGTTACTTCGAAGCCGAGCGTCTGCAAGTATTCGCACGCGTGCAAGACGGCATGATGCTCGATGCTGCTCGTTATGATGTGCCTGCCCTTCGCCTGGTTCGCCAGCGCCAGCGCGATGATCGCAGTGTTGTCCGCCTCCGTCCCGCTGCCGGTGAAGATCAGTTCACGCGGATTCGCTCCCATGCTGCGGGCGATGGACTCCCGTGCTGACTCAACAGCCGCACGGGCCTTCCGTCCGTACTGATGGATGCTGGAAGGATTGCCAAACGCCTCGTTCAAAAACGGCTGCATGGCCAAAACCACCTGCGGCTGCAATGGCGTCGTCGCCGCGTGGTCTAAATAAATGGTAGGTTTCACTCGATTCACCTGTCTTGCTTCCTTAAATGTAGAACATGTAGCTGTCAGATGCTCCGTCGTCCTGATGCGAGATCAGATCCATCAAGGTCGTAGAGTCCAGCACGGACGAAATACTGTCGCGGATGCGCAGCCAGAGGAAGCGCTTCGCAGGGTCTTCCTCTTCCGTAAATTCCACCGGGCTGATCGGGCCTTCCAGCACGCGAATCACATCGCCTGACGTAATCTCTTCCGGCGACTTCGACAGGACATAGCCTCCGTATGCTCCCCGAATGCTCTTCACCAAGCCGGCATTGCGCAGCGGCGCGATCAACTGCTCCAGATAATGCTCCGATAAACCGTGGCGCTGTGCTATGCTCTTCAGTGAAGTCGGACCTTCGCCATAGCGCGAAGCCAGCTCCATCATAATCGTTAGTCCGTATCTTCCTTTCGTAGAAATCTTCAAACGTAACAACACTCCTTTCCCGGAATTGCTCACTCGAACAACTGGTTATTACTACACGATCCGCCTGCACATGATACATCGCCCTTGCGGAGAGAATATGCTAACAGGAGGTGAGTAACTGATGGCTACAAACAAGCGTTCGGAACGCGGGCGCAATCACCCATCCGATACTCTGTACGAATACCCGGCAGGCACAATTGCGCATAAAGCGCGTTTTGGTGCAGATGTGAACAGCAAACAGCCAAACGAACGGGGCGACTTGCCAAATAGACCCGGCGGCACCGTTCGGACGTAAGCGGCGTTTTCACGCCAAAAAACGTCGGCAAACGAACAGACCATCCCTCAAACTCCTTGTGGAGCTGTGCATCCGCGGGGAGTCTCTCTTTTTCCAACCAGCCCTTTCCCCTGATCAACGATCGTGTACATTTTACGAGTACTACCCGTAATCAATAATAGCTATTGATCAATACATTGTAAAGTTAGCGGTTTTATCGGTCTACTTCCATTTTATCGCGCGATCCATGAAAAGACAGCCTTTTTCCCCTTTCTTTCCATATTTAACGGAAGCAGCGGCCATTATGCAGCGGAATGTGGCGGATTAAACAAATTAGTTGACACAAGGAGGTATTTTGCTACAATAATACACATAGGGGTATATGTATGTTTTAGGAATTGCTGATGCACTTTAGCACAATGAAACTCGGGAGGTACCGCCATGATCAAATCAGATCAAACACTTGATTGCACTGGACTTACCTGTCCTATGCCAATCGTCAGAACGAAGAAAGCAATCGAAAGCATGCAGGCCGGACGCGTGCTCGAAATCATCGCTACAGATAAAGGGTCGCTAGCCGATATGCAGAGCTGGGCGAAAAATACCGGTCATCAGTATGTCGGCACGATCGAAGAAGGCGAAGTCCTCAAGCATTATTTGCGGAAGGCCGGTCAACACGAGGTCAAAGGAGAAACCATATTTCCCCATACGATCAGCAATGAAGCGCTGCAGGACAAACTGACTGCAAATGAAGATCTGAAGCTGCTGGATGTCCGCGAACCGGCGGAATACGCATTTCAGCACATTCCCGGAGCTCTTTCCATTCCGCTCGGCGATTTGGCGGAGCGCTGCACAGAGTTGAATCGCGATCTGCCGCTCTATGTCATCTGCCGTACGGGGAATCGCAGCGATTTGGCCTGCCGACTACTCGCTGAAAAAGGATTTGCCCATGTAACCAATGTCCTGCCAGGCATGAGCGGATGGACTGGCGCTATAGACAGCGAAACGGATTTTAAGTGATCAATATCCCTTCCTTCGACTAGCTTGACAGCGTTGCGTACTGCGGCTAATCGCCGCCCGGCTTTGGCGGGTAAAACAGAAGACTGGGTTGGCGGCTTGCCAAACACGTTGTACAATCGCTATAGGGTACGGACAGGCAGCCCGATCGTTCTTCCCGCTCATTTCGGAAACGTTGCAGAGCTGGGACAGGACGTCAGCGTTACTGTCGACCTCGGGTCTGCCGCACCTTGAACACCGACGAACAGGATGTTCTAGTATCGGCGTTGCCCCAGGACGGGGGGGGGG
>CAMIVR010000246.1 GCA_946402065.1 uncultured Brevibacillus sp.
GGGGGGGGGCAGGTGTTGTCTTCGGGGCAGAACGGGCGAGACTGCCGACGACACCCCCTACAATCAGTCCACCTACTGCGTACCCTGCGTTGACAAGGAAATTGCGACGGGAAATTGGCGGATCTTTGCGTTCGTTTTGCTCAGACATGATGTCAACCTCCTATTTTCCTGTTTGGTAAACGTCACGAATTGGTTTTTTTGCCGGGAACCCCCATCAATAAACAGTCCGCCATAGGTGAACCATAATAGCAGGCTTGACTCTACAATCAGGGGGGCTTCAGATGAATAGAAAATGGCTTCAGCTAGCTGTGCCGATCGTATGTGCGGCCGTTGCCCTGTCTGCGTGCAATCCTGCGAACAAAGGGACTCCAGCTGCACCAGGAAGATCAACTACCCAGGCTGTACCGGGCCCGACCCAACAAGGAACCACGACGCCACTGCACAGTGCCTCCGTCATTCCGAGCTACAATAGCGAAAAAATCCGAACAACGAACCAGTATGGAACGACATACAGCGGAATGGGCACCAATGTCTACAGCCGCATAGGCAGCTCTGGCCTGCATAACGCCGGAATCTCTTCCAATATTGAATCGAGATTAAACAGTGCCGGGGTGCACGGAATTTCCGTCTTGGTGCTTGACGACACCGTCGTGTTGGGCGAAGCTGGCACCCATGCGCATTCGGCTGGTTACGATCCGATGCAGAGCAAGCTGCTCAGCCCGTATTCGGGCACTTCCGGAACAGGGCCGAAAAATACAAGCGGTAAAGCAGGATCGACGGGAACGCGTGGGACTTCGAATCAAAGCACTCTGGAACGGGCGCGGCATGAAGTGGAATCAATGGTCGGCGGCACCGGCCGGGTACTGACAATTACCAACAAACACGCTGTGAAAGCCATGCAACGGGTAAAATCGGCCCTGAGCGCCAAATCGTCCGCATATAAGACCCTGAGCAGCGACATCAGCACGATTATGAAACACGCTTCCGGGAAAAGCGCAAAGGCAGCGCCGAGGCAAGCAACCACCAAACAAACGGCCAAGCATCCGGCAAAACATGCCGGCACAAGGTAGTGGACATGCTGTATCCTCGAATGAGAGGGTGCAGCATGTTTTTGCGTTCAGTGCTTGCCAATACTTTGGTGTTTCCATTGAATCCAGCCGTTTACCTCGACTATTTGCAAAAATCGCACGAGCCGGGGAATCAGCGGCTCCGCCTCCCTTCCAAAGCGCTCCAGCAAGAGATCAGCGATTTCCTGCACGGTGTAGTTGCCGTCACAGTGCTGCAAGACGTGATTGCCAAGTGAATCAAGCTCTACCCGGATAATGGCCGGCTGATGCAGGAAGCGAATGGACAGGCGCTCCAGCCACCCGGTACGCGATACGTGTACAGCGGGAGTGCTGCCGCTGGTGTTCAGTACGACGGTCTCCCGCAAACACGGCGACATCTCCAGCATGTTGGCGATTTCCCTTGTTCTGGACATATTGCGTCACGCTCCTCTCTGCCTGTCCTGCACGACCGGTCCACGTCTTCGCGCCGACACCCACCACAACAGCACCGTCAGAAGGATAAACAAAACGAGTGAGACCATCCCATTGGCAAACAGCACATTCTCTGGCATCGGCACTTTCATCCAGATCAAAATGGCGATAAATACGCCAACGAGCGATTCGCCGGCAATCAGCCCGGATGCAAACAATGTCCCTGTCTCCGACCTGAATTTTTTTCCTTCCTCGCTTTTGGCAAATGCCTCGACGAGCCAGCGGACGATGCCCCCTGCCATGATCGGCGTGCTGACGTGGATCGGCAGATAGATTCCGACGGCTACGGTCAGCGAATTTACCCCGAGGCATTCAAACACGATCGCCGAAGCCGCACCGATCAGAATCAGGTTCCAGGGCAAATTGTTGCTCATGATGCCTTCCACGATCAGTTTCATCAAAATGGCTTTCGGCGCCGGCAGCGCCTCCGATCCCATCCCGTAGGATGCGTGGAGAACTGACAAAATAAAACCGATCAGAAGACCGGACACCAGCACGCCGATCATCATGGCAATTTGCTGCTTCCAGGGAGTTCCGCCGACCAGGAAGCCGGTTTTCAGGTCTTGCGAGATGTCCCCGGCCACTGCCAACGCTGTACAGACTATCGCCCCGACCGTAAGCGAGGCGACCATGCCGGGAAGTCCTGTAAACCCGGTCGTATGGAATACGAGCGTGACAATCAGCAGCGTCGCAATGGTCATCCCCGAAACCGGTGAGGATGAGCTGCCCACCACCCCGACGATGCGTGAAGCCACCGTGACAAAGAGAAAACCAAAGATGGCGATCGCGATGCCTCCGATGATCCCCACTTCGGTCAACGGCGAGAAGGCAATCAGCAAAATAACCAGAATGATGCCGACAATCAGCCAGACAGCAGGAATGTCGCGCTCCGTCCGGATGCGCTGGCGTTCGCCCGGATGTCTTCGCCTAAAGCCCCTGAGTGTGTCTGCAAGCGAGCCGAACAGCATCGGCAACGATTTGAGCAAGGTAATCAATCCACCGGTGGCAACCGCCCCTGCACCGAGATAGCGGATGTAGTCCCCCCATAAACCCCAGGCATCGAGCTTGCTGATCAATTCAGCAGACGGCAGTATCGGCGTCGGACTGGCAGCGCCGAAAAAGCTCATCATCGGAATGAATACAAGCCAGGCCAGCACCCCTCCGGCGAGCATTTGCCCGGAAATGCGCGGGCCAATGATATACCCGACACCGAGGAGCGCCGGGTACGTATCCATCCCGATCACTGCGTTTTTATAGCCGTATATCCCTGTTTCGATTTCCGTCTTGAACCATTTGAATCCGTCCCCTACAGCCTTGAACAAGCCGCCGACAAAGAGTCCGGTGAAGACCAGCTTGGCACCAGCGCCTCCGTTTTCACCGGAAATCAGCACTTCCGCACATGCCGTTCCTTCCGGGTAAGGCAAGGTATGGTGCTCGCCCACGATCAACAAGCGCCGCAGCGGTACCATCATCAGCACGCCGAGCAAACCGCCCGTCAGCACGATGAAAGCAATCAGGGCTTGACTCGGTGTCATGTCCCAGAGGAAGAGCGCAGGCACGGTAAAAATCGCACCCGCTGCAACTGCTTCTCCTGCGGTCGTCATCGTTTGCACGATATTGTTCTCGAGAATCGATTTGCGGCGAAACAGTCCGCGCAGGATCGCCAGTGAGATGACTGCAGCAGGTATGGATGCACTGACCGTCAAGCCGATTTTCAGTCCCAGATAGGCATTCGCCGCTCCGAAGACGACTGCCAGAACAATTCCCAAAACAATCGCTATCCCGGTCAGCTCCGGCAGCGAACGATCAGCAGGAATATACGGGACAAATGCAGGTGTTGTGTTCGGCGAAGCCTCTTTCATAACCGACCCTCCCTTGACGACTGGTACAACTGCCGCCTGTTTTATTCTTGCTTGATTGTTATTATCTGCTATTTTTTACAGCCTACACATATTGGCAGTAGTTCGAAATACTGCCACATGTACGTCTATTTACTCAATTTTGCTTTGACGGTCCGGACTGCTGCCTAAATGAAACAGGAACTGATGGATTCTCGTCGACCCCACTCAACGAGGAGTCCACCATGCAAACAAGGAATATAACATCCACACGAAAAAAGCCGCTATGAAAGCGCAAACGACGCAAAACAAAAAAACAGCTCTCCATCGGTGAAGAAGATGGAGAGCTGTTTTTTGAGATAAGACTTTCATGCCGCGTTTGCAGTACCAGGATAGAAAACCTCTATATCATTCCGATTCACTATTTTCTTGAGAAAATTCCTCGAAGGTTTTTGCTTTCTCCTCTGGTATTTCCTTTCCGTCTTGCTCTTGTTCGTCTACCAATTCCCAATTTTCGCCTTCCTTTTTAAATGTGAACATGCTATTCGTTCCATCTTTAGCTTTAACCATGACTACTGCTTCGTCTAAGCTGTCTTTAACATAAATCGCCGGAACAAAGTCGCCTTTTTTCATTTTATTCGTTGTAAAGATTGCATCATGCATTGAAATACGTAAGCCAGCATAATCACTCTTTGACATTCCTTCAATTTCTTTTGTTTTATCTGCAAGATATAGTTTGTAATTACCCGTATCGAAATTAAATGAATGGACGGCGTCATCATAAGCTTCCGAGACTTGCTGTTCTACTTGTTGTTGCAGATACCGCTGATACTCTTTTTTTGTATCTTTATTTGCTAGTGCGGAATATCCCCCAAATGAAATGGCGGCAATTACCAAACCACTTATGATAACTTTTCCATGAATTTTCATAACAATGCTCCTTTCAAAAATTAATTAAAACTCATAGTCGACGAGGGAAACATCCCTGTCAGAGTAGTCCCCCACAATGTACGAAGCAGCGAAACATGTAATAGTGTTTGAGCCATCAGTAGTAGACGCGGTAGCTCCTAAATAAGCCGGGTTAGCAGTAGAAGTTCCTTCTTTATCAACGAGGTACCGACCATTTTGATAAGCTTCTATTTTAAGATTAAAAGTATCTCCGTTCCTAGGACCACTTGCTGTGGTTTTATTTAGCGGTGAAACCGACCACTTTCCCGATGAAACCTTTGAAACACTTATGCTTGCTGTGACCCTAGTATCGTACCAAGCATAAGCAGACTCCTTTTTATAATCACTAACTATTGTTACATAAATTTTACATTTTTTCCATGTGTTTTTTTACTTAAAAATCCACTAGCATTAAGGTAGTATTTTAACCCTTTGGAGAGTCGACCAAAAGGTAATCCTAAATTTCGAAAGCCCGTAATTTAAGGAACAGATCATGAGTCGTCCGGCGA
>CAMIVR010000247.1 GCA_946402065.1 uncultured Brevibacillus sp.
TTTTTTTCAGATTCGTTGAACTTGGAGATCTACACGACTGCCGTGGCGATGCGGTGCGGCTACAGCGAAAGAGAGCTGATCGAGCTCGGCATGGGGGCGCTCCTGCACGATGTCGGCAAGATGCTCATTCCGCTTTCGATCCTCAACAAGCCGGGCAGGTTGACAGACGATGAGTTCGTCATTATGAAAAAGCATGCGGAGTACGGGTTTGAGCTGCTGCGCCGCCAGCCGGAAATCCCTTTGCTCGCCGCCCATTGCGCATTCCAGCATCACGAGCGGTGCGATGGCAGCGGATATCCGCGCGGGCTGAAGCGGGACCAAATCCATCCTTATGCGCGCCTGATGGCGGTATGTGACGTGTTTGACGCGCTGACGGCGGACCGGGTCTACCGCCGGGCCATGCTGCCGCACGAAGCGATGGAGATCTTGTACACCAGCAGCGGCACCCAGTTTGAACAGGAAATCGTCGAGGTTTTCCGCAATACGATTGCGCTCTATCCGATTGGGCTGACGGTCAGCCTGAACACAGGAGAAACGGGTGTCGTCGTCGACTACAACCGGGGCCTGCCCACCCGCCCGATCGTCCGCGTGCTGAAAGACCCGCACGGTCAAATGGTTGCGGTGCCGTACGAGATCGACTTGTCCAAGCAACTGAACATGATGATTTCCGGGTGTGATCGGGAAGCAGGGATTAAAGCCAGTCCCTCTTTTTGAAGTAGATGAACATGCCAGTGGCGAGCAGGCCCATGGCAATCAAAACGATCGGATAGCCGTAGGGACTGTTGAGTTCAGGCATGTGCGTAAAGTTCATTCCGTAAATGCCGGTGATGATGGTCAGCGGCATAAAAATCGTCGTTAACACGGTAAAGACGCGCATAATGTCATTGGCACGTCCGGACAGCGACGATTGATAGGCTTCACGCAAGTTGCCGATCAGGTCGCGAAAGGTTTCAAAGCTTTCCGCGATCTTTACCGTGTTTTCATGTATGTCGCTAAAGTACTTTTGCAGGTGGTCATCGATCAAGACGAGCTCTTTTTTGTTCAGCATTTCGACCAGATCGCGCTGTGGACCGATCATTCGTTTGGCATAGAGGATCTCCCTGCGCAGGCCGATGATTTGAATCAATTGGGACTTGTGGGTATGAAGGAGGATTTCTTCCTCCCAGTCTTCGATGATGTTCTCAATTTGGTCAATTACGTCAAAGTAAGATTCAACAATTTGATCGACGAGATGATATAATAGGAAATCAGGTGCATGGATTTCTTCTTCGCGAAGGAGGGATGGGATTCTCTGCAATTCAGCAACTTCATGCTTTGCAACTGTAATGAGATAATGTTTCCCCAAGAACAAATTAACCTCACGAAGCAGTATGTCCTGATTGGAAAATTGAATACTGTTGATGACAATAAAATAGTGATCGTGATAAATTTCCAGCTTTGGTCGTTGTTCCTCCTCATCAATACAATCTTCGATAGCTAAGTCATGCAAACCAAACATCTGCTGCAAAACATCCAAGTCGAACAACGAGGCGTCTATCCAATAAAATCCGTTTGTTGGTGGATGCAGTGTCTCTTCAATATTATCAATCGTTGTACAAAGCCCATTTTGGACTAATTTTATTTTCATGACGGATTGTTCCCCTCGATTCGACGCGGTGTACAATTCAGTATGGCAGTTATCTTCTTTTATAAACCAAACCGCTCACGTACACAACCATAGATCCTACCGACAAGAAACGGAAGTAACCCGATGATGCTAGTAACGAAGGAAAGGTTTGTTGATGATGAAACCAGTGACGTTAACGTATCATATTTTAGGAGGACGGCCGCTGCTCTCAGTGTGGTCGTTTTTTTTATATTTCCAACAATAATATGGTGGTAATAGAACTGTATAAGGGAGTGTAGAGACGGTTATGAGCAAATGCCTTTTTCATCATTTATTTGGACGTTTGGCGAGGAAACAGTCGGGTTTCCATGCGGACTGGGCAACATCTTTATTGAACAAGCAGGAGGCCCGGATTGAACTGGAGCATGTAGAACACAGGCAGCAGATGAAGATGATCGACTTGAATCTGGAGGAATTGCAATACGCCGTCGCGCTCCGTCCGTTTATCGAAAAAAACATCGGGCTGATCATCGACTCGTTTTACGAAGCGGTGCTTGACGTCGATCATTTGAAACGGCTCATCGAAAAAAACAGCACCATCGAACGGTTGAAAAAAACGCTGGAGACCCATCTTTTGGAGATGTTCAGCGGCCGGATCGACCAGACGTTTTTTGACAAGCGCAGCAGGGTGGCGGAAACCCATGTAAAGATCGGGTTGGAGCCGCGTTGGTATATGGGCGCATTCCAGAAGCTGCAAAACGCCCTTATCGACATCGCCAACGAATACCTTCCACGGGAGGAGCGGATTCACGCAAGCAAAATTATTACCAAAATTCTCAACTTTGAGCAACAAATCGTCCTGGAGGCCTATGAAAAGGAAAACCTGCGGCAGCGCTCGATGCAGTACGAAATCGTCAAAACGGAACTGAAGGAAAAGATCGCCTACATCAGCGAGGAGCTGGCCGCATTGACCGAGGAGACGTATGCCTCCATCGAAGAGCTGATGGCCAACAGCACGGAAGTTAACCGCTCCGTCGCTTACAGTACGGAAAAGTCAAAAGAGACGCATGCCTTTGCGGTACGCGGCCAGCAGCAAATCAAGGACCTGGAGCAGAGGATGAGCATGATTCACCAGAGCACGGTAGGTATGGAGCAAACGGTCCGCAAGCTGAACAGCTCGGCGGAGCAAATCAAGAAGGTAGTTCAGCTCGTCCGGCAAATCGCCAAACAGACGAATCTTCTGGCGCTGAATTCGGCCATTGAGGCGGCGCGGGCAGGGGAGCATGGCAGAGGCTTTTCCGTCGTGGCAGGAGAAGTGCGCAAGCTGGCCGAACAAACCCAACACTCCGTGGAACAAATCGCCCACCTGATTCACGATACGAGCGCATTCACGTCGCATGTCGTCGAAGCGATCGGCAATGTCCAAGCGCTCGTAGCCGACGGCTTGAACGAATCGGCGGCAACCCGAAAAGCATTTAATGAAATCGTCGATTCGATGAACAAGAGCCTGGAGGAGATCGAGCGGGTGGAAGCGGAGATGACGGTTCTGGTGCAGGGGATTAACGAGATCGGGATCGCCTCCGACAAAGTATCTGCCTCAGCGGAAGTGCTCAACAGCACAGCGCAGAATTTGTAGCGATTGTGTGCCGGAAAATAACATATGTTGGACATAGGTTGACCTTTATCATCCAGTCTACTTTATGGTAGAATGATTTTTATATTTATAAACGTAAAGAAGGGCTACAGTCATGGGGAGAGTACAAGTCGAGGATATTGTTATCGCACATCAGGCACTGAAAGAGGTGCTTGTCAAAACACCATTGCAAAAGAACGAGGTATTATCAAATCGTTACGAGTGTAATGTGTATGTAAAACGGGAGGACCTCCAAAATGTCAGGTCCTTTAAAATTAGAGGAGCCTATAACTGCATCAACAGCCTGACCGAAGAAGAGCGCCAACGCGGCGTCGTCTGTGCCAGCGCCGGCAACCATGCACAAGGAGTAGCGCTCTCTTGCAAACTGCTCGGAATTAACGGAAAAATTTTCATGCCGTCTACGACGCCGCGGCAAAAGGTGTCGCAGGTAACGTTGTTTGGCGGAGCGTTCGTCGAGGTGATCTTGATCGGCGATACGTTCGATGACGCCTATCATCAGGCAAAAGAGTGCTGCGACCGCGAACAGATGACCTTCATCCATCCCTTTGACGACTATCGCACGATTGTCGGACAAGGGACGCTTGCGATGGACATCATGAACGAGATGGATGAGCCGATCGATTACCTGTTTGCCGGAATCGGCGGCGGCGGACTCATCTCAGGCGTAGGTTCGTACATGAAGAGCATCAGTCCGTCGACGAAAATCATCGGTGTCGAACCAAGCGGCGCACCGGGAATGAAAGAATCGCTCGACCAGAATCAGGTCGTGACGCTGGAGTGCATCGACAAGTTCGTCGATGGGGCTGCGGTGAAGCAAGTCGGGCAATTGACGTTTGAAATTTGCCGGGAAATTCTCGACGACATCGTGCTCGTTCCGGAAGGCAAAGTCTGTACGACGATTCTCGAGCTGTACAACGAGAATGCGATCGTCGTTGAACCGGCAGGCGCACTCACTGTCGCATCGCTCGACTTCTACAAGGAAGAGATCAAAGGCAAGACGGTCGTCTGCGTCATCAGCGGCGGCAATAACGATATCGAGCGCATGCAGGAAATCAAAGAGCGCTCGCTCATCTACGAAGGCCTGAAGCACTACTTTCTCGTCAGCTTTCCGCAGCGTGCAGGCGCCTTGCGCGAGTTTTTGGACGGCGTGCTCGGCGTGAATGACGATATCACGCGCTTTGAGTACACGAAGAAAAACAACAAGGAAAACGGTCCTGCACTCGTCGGCCTGGAGCTGAAATCGAGAGAGGACTACAAGCCGCTGATTGAACGGATGCGGAAAAAAGGGTTCCATTACATTGAGATCAACAAGGATCAGGATTTGTTTAATCTGCTGATTTGATCTCGTTCAAGCACTGCTCTGGAATAGGGTGGTGCTTTTTTTGGTCGATAAGAATTTATAAAAATTCTTATCGACATAAGTGTAACTAA
>CAMIVR010000248.1 GCA_946402065.1 uncultured Brevibacillus sp.
ATACGACCGGGGCGGGCGACGCGTTCAACGGCGGGCTGGCTCATGCGCTTGCCGCAGGTGAACCGCTGGATCGAGCTATACCGTATGCCAACGCTGTGGCGGCGCTTTCCGTGACCAAAATCGGCACGGCACCGTCCATGCCGACCAAAGCCGAGGTAGAGGCGCTTTTGCGCAACCAATCGATTACGTAAGGGATGAAGCGAAAATGAGTGCTGAGTTAGCGAAAATGATTGACCATACCTTGTTAAAGCCGAATGTCGTCGACGGGCAAGTCGTTCAGCTATGTGCGGAAGCGAAGCAGTACCGTTTTGCCTCTGTCTGCGTCAATCCGTGCTACGTGCCGCTGGCCGCCAGGGAGCTGGCAGGAACAGATGTCATGGTCTGCACGGTAATCGGCTTTCCGCTTGGGGCGAACACGACGCAGGTCAAGCTGTTCGAAGCGGAGCAGGCGGTTGCCGACGGAGCGGACGAGCTGGACTACGTGGTCAACATCAGCGACGTGCTGAACGGACGATTTGACGCGGTAAAACGCGAGATGGAGGCATTCGTTGCCTTCCGGACCAATTGTCCGAAGCCGATCGGGATCAAGATCATTCTCGAAACGTGTTACCTCACGGACGAGCAGATAGTCACGGTAAGCCGATTGGCGAGGGAAGCCGGCCTTGATTTTGTCAAAACCTCGACGGGCTTCGGCAGCGGCGGCGCGACAGTGGAGCACGTACGGATCATGCGCGATACGGTCGGCCCGGACGTAGGCGTGAAGGCGTCGGGCGGCATCCGCAGCTATGAAGATTGCACGGCAATGGTCGAAGCGGGAGCAAGCCGGATCGGGGCCAGTGCAAGTGTGGCGATCGTGACGAAGCAGACAGGAAATGCACAAGGGTATTAATACGGGAAAGCTCGATTTGCTCCACAGGGAATCGGGCTTTTCTTTTTGCCAGGGAAAGGGGACGTTTTTTTCGTCTTTAAGGAACGTTTCGAAGACTTGCGGGTGAATACTTTGACTGACGGCAGAACTGCTCGCGGATTATTCCCGGGGAAATTTTGGGGGGATGGACAGGTAACGCCTGATACACACAACTACGATTTAAAACTTGTATGATTGTGCAGAGATATTTAGTAGAAGTGAACAAACTTTTAGTGGGAATTATACGAATCAAACGGGAGACAACCAGGGATTTTTGGTTAAAAATGAAATAATTTTCCGGTTATAATGGGGATGCCGAAAAGCCGAAAGAGTGAATAATCTTACAATTATGAGATTCAGCGGATGGACAGTCGGTTTGGCTTGTCGCGCATTAGCGAAAGCGACCGGTAAGGCCGGCATTTTTGTATAAAATAGCATTGACCTAAAGGCCTGAATTCATCGCCAATCCGGAAGAACTGAAATAAAATGTATCTGCAGTCGGAAAAGGCAGCCGCGATTTTTCGCCGGCTGCCGTTCTTTTGTCATATCGCTTGTTGGCCGCTCGTAACATAGTAGAGACAAGTAATCAGTGTCATAGATCGTCTACAGCAGGGCGTTGCAGGCGATCACCAGGAGCAGCACGCCACTGATTATCGTCCCGAACTGCCCCAGCGTAAAAGAACCGATGCGTACATGGGCGACTTTTTGGCCTGCAGCCACGCCTGCCCATACGGTGATGAAGCTGCCGATCGCAGCCAACAGCGAGATGAGGAGCGGCGACAGTCCGAGCAAGCCCGCACCCAGCCCGTTGGTGAGGGCGTTCGCCGAGAGTGCAATCCCGAGAAAAACGGCTTCCCCCAGACCGATTTCACCGGATTTGTCGAAGTCGGCAAGCTCCGGATTCTGCAAAATGCCCGTGACGCTTTTGGCTGAGCGGCTCGTTTCTGCAGCATTGGCAGCGAGCTTCTTTTTTCGCGGGACGGCAAGCAAAATGATGCGCACGCCGATAATGAACAGCAGCAGTGCTCCGATCACTACTGGCATGATGCCGGGCAGAGACTCCGACAGCCAGTGGCCGAATACGATGCCCGTGATGCTAAAGAGAAAACAAATGACAGATATAAGCAGATTCGAGAGCAATCCGACACGGATGCTGCGGATGCCGTATGAGATACCGACGCCAAGATTGTCAATGCTCGATGATAAAGTAAACCCGAGTATGATAAGCCATTCCATTTCTGCTCCACTCCTCAACATGCTTTTTCTATCGGCAACCAAGTCTTCGCAAAAACTGGGCGAAACCGAGTTTTCTAATGCTAGTGTATTGAGGGTGTTGAGAAAAAGTGCTTATCCGTAAAAAAATGTGTTGAGATATTTTCAACACCTTGTTCTACTTTCAGAAATTTTAAGTTCGCTAGAGCGATAAAGGGTGAACGTAAAAGAAAAACGATGGCTTTCGCTATTGGACTGGGCGAATAAACCAAGTTTTTCCAAAATCTCGGGACGGTGAGGAGGGAACCCGTATGTCTGCAGGCAGAGAAGTGACGATCGGTGAGCTGGTAAAGCGATTGTTGAAAGAACGGTCGCTTTCCATGCGCAAGCTGAGTGCGTTGACAGGCATTGATACGGCTACGATTTCGCGCATCGTCAACGGAAAGCAGCCTGCGAGGCCCGAGCATTTGCAGCAATTCGCCGACCACCTGCACGTGCCGATCGAAGAGCTGTTTCATGCGGCAGGGTTCCCTGGCGGGCGGAGGTCTGCGGAGTGGCATTCCGGTATTCACGGGTCTGTGGATGCCATTCAGCAGGTCCTTGTCTCGTCCAATCTGTTTGATCAACAGTACACGACGGAACGGGTGCAGCAGGAGCTGATCAAGTATGAGCAATATGCGCTGACGGAGGAAGGAAAGCGAATCATTCTGGAGGATTTTCAAGCAAAGGTAGAGCAGGTGCGTGGAGCTGGCCCGTTTATTGAGCATTTGAAAAGGATGTATCAACATTTTTCCAAGGAAGATACGCCGGCAGAAGAACGCGCCTTGTTGGGCAGTGCCTTGCTGTATTTTATCTTGTCCGCCGACATCATCCCTGATTATGTCTTTCCGATCGGCTATTTGGACGATGCCATTGCCGTCCAACTGGTTTTGAACCGACTGGCAGAAATGGGAGGGGCCTTACCGTAAAGCAAGCCGCCCAGAGAGCGGCAAGCGAATCATCGTTCCGGCTATTTTACGATTGTCATCGCCTGTTTTCCCATAAATCTCCACGCTTCCTCAAACGACGCTATCGACTTTTTGCGATTCTTGCCGCCTGCTTGCAGCGGGTCATTGAAATAGACGTACGTCCCGTCGGAGCCAGTAAGCAATACGGAGTGCTCATTGCTGGCCGTGACGATCAGACCGTCACTGGTCATCCACTCGGTTTGACGGTACGGATCGTACGTAAAGGTGATCGTAACGATTACCCAGACAGGATAGCCCTTTCGCACAATTGCCAGAACATCCTGAAAATCCAGACCAGTCAAGTCAACGACGTGATCGCCTGCGTATTTTCGCGCCAATGCCTCAATTGGCTCGTGAAACACGCCAAAGCCGGTTTTCCCCAAATCCATCATATCCCCGACAAATCCCTTATGCGGATTTCCCCACCACATCTTTCGCTCACTATCGTACCGAAGCGGTGTCGTATCTTTTGCAATCTCCTGGGCAAGCTGCATTTTGTCAACAGGTACGTCATTAAATGCCAGCAGCATAGCCAATGACGTTACTTCACATCCTCGCGGCAGTTCGGGCAATTGAAAATAATGGGGCGCATCGGTAATGGCTTTTGCGCTGTTGTTGGCAGCAGTGTCTGTGTCCCACAGTATCTTTTCCGACGCAGAGAGCTTCACACCCGTTCCGTCCGGTATTTGTTTGGCAAACGCAATCGCTTCCCTGACACTGGCAAAACCGCCAATCCGCTCTGTCCCCCGATACACCGCGACCGGGTCTGTAACATCCGGTTCTGTCGGTGTACTCGCTTGTTGATAGACGGGAAAGCGCTGTTTCACCGCTTGCAGCAAAGACGGGAAGAAGGTCGGGTTAAGCCGGGAATAAGAGGGAATAAACAAGGCAGCCTCCAGTATACAGATGGCCAAAATGACAGGCAGTGACATTTTCCAGAGCTTTTTCATGCCGTAAGTATACCAAAAAAATACCGCTGCCTACCACTCTTTCCCATACATATCCTGCCCGAGAAATCAGCGAAAAGAAGGATTTAACAGATCTGAATAAAAATGAAAAACAAGTTGATACTACTGTTTAGGAGGCGATAACTAACATGTTAAACAACCAATTGAACAGCAGTCTTTCCTATGGAGCACAAGCAGTATTTCAACCAGGATTTGCCGGTACAACCCCACAGCAAGTAAGACAAGACATTCATCGTGACAGCAGCCTTGGCATGAGTGGCATGGGAATGGGAATGCCGGGTTCCTATCAGGCGAACGCTCTGGGACACTTGGGAGGCGCACAAGCGATCTTCCAGCCAGGCTTTGCCGGAACCATTCCGCAACAAGTCAGACAGGACATTGCTCACGAAAGCGGTTATGGCATCAGCAACCTGGGAGCCTACCAAGGCAGCAATATTGGTAACTACGGCAATGCACAAGCGATCTTCCAGCCAGGCTTTGCCGGAACCCATCCACAGCAAGTCAGACAAG
>CAMIVR010000249.1 GCA_946402065.1 uncultured Brevibacillus sp.
TTCTCACCCTGATTGCGCGCTGTCGCCAGGAACATTTCCGGAAAGTCCGGCGTTTCCATGACGCGTGTTGTTTTGGCTTCGTCTACGAACAGGCTGCCCGCTCCCCCCACAACGAACAAGCGGGTGTCAGGCGCTCCTTTCATCGCTTCGATCAGAACATTCCCCGCCTCTACGTGCAAATGCTCCTGGCCGAGCGACGCGCCAAATGCATTGACGACGACATCAAACCCTTTCAGATCGCCGGCTTTCAGCGCAAACACGTCTTTTTCCAAAACAGCGACGCTGGCATCGGCAATTTTCGAGGCGTCACGGACGATCGCTGTCACTTCATGCCCGCGATCCAGCGCTTCCTTCATGATCAATTTTCCAGCTTTGCCACTAGCTCCAACGATGGCGATTTTCATCATGCATTCCCCCTATGATTCGTAGAATTGGTCGATATAGGCTCTGGTATTGCCTAACGGTCAGTTGTAACAATGTTAGTTACAACCTTGATGTAACCATTTTAGTTACAACTAATCGGATTGTCAAGACGGCATCGCGCATCGCGAGCGAGAAATCAGCGAAGAAGGCGCAAGGAAAGCGCTTCCCCTGTACGGGGCACACGTATTCCCGTCCACGATATTGTCTCATTGGCAAAATGTGTGCAAATCTGTCGAGCGTATCGTGTGTGACAATATTCCGGCAATGCTTGATACAAACGCATAGTCGGAAAATGAAAGACGGTCTTAAGTCCAGTATGGTACTGAGCTTAAGACCGAATACAGCTGTTACACGCGACAGATTGTTCAAGAAGCTATCCCGCAGTAAACGTCGCGGTTCGTGTATTTCCATCCCAGTCTACTTTAATTGAAAGGATCTCGGCCAGCGGTCTGACGGGCAGAAAGGTCACATCGTTTTTAATCACGGGTGCTGCCCCGGCCAAATTTACCTTTTCCCCGTCAACCGACATCTCCGGCTTTCCGACTTGCATAACGATCTTCTTGCCGTCTTTTGTCAGCGTAATTTTTTGCCCGGCTGGTTCCCAATCCACTTCGAACCCGAATGCATCTGCAATTGCCCGCAATGGGACCATGGTTCGCCCGTTCTCGATAAATGGCGCTCCCTTTCCCGGCACTGTTCCTTCCACGTTATGCAGATATTTCCCGTTCACAAGGACCAAGACACGGTTTTTCTTCGCTTCCTCACAAGAGGGAAGATTCACTACGACTCTCTTGCCATCTATCACATACCCAAATACGCCTTCAGAGCAGGATGGCATGGGCACAGCATCCGACCAGAAGAAGTCCCTTACAGCTTCAGCAGCATCCGCAGTTTTTCCAATCGCGAATGCGAAAAGGAAACCGAGTGCAATATACTTCCATTTTGTCCGTAACAATTCAATCAGCTCCACTTGTTGCTACAATGGCAATCCTCATTTGTCACTAAAAGGTTTAAACCCATAAAGCTTATTAACAGCATCCAGATATTCTTGCGGCGCTGGCTGTCCTTTTTGGATATACGAGTTAATCTTTTTATTCAACTCATCGATCTTTTTTTGCGTTTCCTCGTCAACCGGCGGGGTAATATTTTTTTTCATCTGCGGAACCAGGGTCCGATTCCCGTCCTTGTCAAAGTATTCGACGGTTCCGTCAGGAGACTGGACGTAAACATTGCTGGCCACAGCTTGTTTAGGCGACAGTCCCTGAACGGGTACGATCGGCACTGGCGGTTCCTCAGCGGGTGGCATCGATCCATAAAGCTTTCTAAGCTGCTCATTAAGCTCGTTGGCAGCATCCAGATATTCTTGAGGTGCCGGAAGCCCTTTGAAGAAATACGAGTTAATCTTATCGGTCAACTCGTTCATTTTTACATAGATCTCATTGATCTTTTTTTGCGTTTCCTCTCGATTAGATGGCGCTTCCTTAGCGGGGGCGACCGGTGCAGCAGCATACACAGCAGCCCCGCCACTTCCAACCAGGGCAATGGCAGCAACAAGTGAGAGTGCGATCATTATCTTTTTGGGTGTTTTCTCATTCATAAGATGGATTAATCTCCTTTTCATAATCTTTTTGGGATTGCATAAACTGCTGGTGCAAACAATATTTTTTTGCATAACGCCATACTCCAGCATGGATAAAAGCGTTTCCCCGTAAAATCTGCGGCCCTCCGCATCCATTCCCTGAATGACCTTTTCATCACAGGAAAGCTCGCAAAGTACATTCATCTGTTTATTGAGCGAATAGACCACCGGATTAAACCAGTGAACGGCATTCGCAATGAGCATCAGCAGCTTTACAAGCAGGTCGCCGCGCTGTATATGAACGAGCTCGTGGGAGATGATCATGGCCAGCTCTCTTTCCCCAAACCGTGTATCCGGCAGTATGACAACAGGCTTCCACAGGCCCATAGCCAATGGGGTTGTCGCATTGGCGCTGATGATTACCTTCACAGGACAATGCACCGCATCGCATACGCGGCTGTCTTGCAAGATCCAGCGTTTATAGTCCCGATATGTTCGTGCGTTCACAGCAAGAAAAACGATGGCACCGACAGCCCAAACGACAATGGCGGCCAGGACGATTTCCTTCGTGGTTCCCATGCGCAGCAGAGCGTCAAGCGGTTGATGGATAAGCGATGCGATGCCAGCCGTTTGTTCCATTGGCAGGCCCTGTACATGCTGCCAGGCAATCGCTCCCGGAATCCGACTTGCGCCAGTGCCAGGAGACACTGAACGGATATACGGAATAAGCCTGTTGACGATCTCCGAACCGCCCAGCAGAAAAAATACGGGGATCAAGCCAGTGTAATAGTGCCACGTCTGCGTAAACACTTTTTGCGTGACTGGCCTGATCGCGCTTTGTACGATCCAAATGATGGTGCCGACGAATGACGCCATGACGAGAGACTGGAATATCGCTGTCATTTCTTCCCTTCCTTGCCCGCAAACCAGTCTTTCAACTCGTCTATGTCTTCACGACTCAGTTCTTCGTCATCTACTAGAGCGGCGATAAAATTTTTTACTTTACCGTTGTACAAGCGTTTTAGCAAGGATTGTGTTTCATGCTTCTTGTACTCATCCAGTGTCAACACGGGATCGTAGTAGTTCACCTTGCCGTTCATTGACTTGGTCAAAAAGCCTTTTTCGATCAGCCGTTTGAGTATGGTCGATACCGTTGACGTTTTCCAGCCCTTGCTTTCAAAAATGTCAAGAAGCTGTGAAACCGTTACAGGTGGAGTTACCCCCCATATCACCTCCATTACTTCCAATTCTGTTTCCGATAATCTTCCCAAATTTTTCATTGTGCGCGCACCTCTGATCATTACTGCGACAACTTGTCGTACGTCTAATTTACGACAAGTTGTCGCAGTTGTCAATACAGATATCGTAATTATTTTTCAGGTATGCAGCCAGGCTCCTGCAGTCTGGGACCAGCCTGCAACTGACGAAATACCATCTCTGAAATACAGTCCTATTGCAACATCATATCGCTGCTGTTTTCGGACAAAATAGGACTACTCATTAGAGAAAAAATAATTGATAGGAGAACTCCCATGTAAAATAATTTTTTCATGTTACACTTATAATAATTTTAGTTAAAATTTGTAAATAAGGAGCGTTGATTTTGAAAACAATACTTGCCCTTATGCCACTATTCATTATCTTTTCTCCATTCATAGTTAGATGGTTTTTTAACAGAAAAAAGTAATACACGAAGGGAATGTCCATTGACAAGAAGCTGATTGACTGGTGTTCTCCCCAAGCGGATCGTTTTTTTGTCTCCACATGCAAGAAGGCCTCCCGGACGTAGATAGCATCTACATTCGGGACAGCCCATTTACGTAAGCATGATGTGCCTGTTTAGCGAAACGACTGACACCTCACATCAGTTGAACAGCGAATACGCTCATGTGGACTCTTCCGGAAACCTCAACCTTACCACATTGCCGGTCGGCTTGTCGCTGCAAGTGTACACATATGGCTCGAGATACATCAGATCCGCCGGAAATTTTGACGGAGTGATCAATGTGCTTTTTCTGGCCAGTGTGTCTGGATTCAGTTTAATCAATCTATCTTTGTTCGGAGATCCGAGGTTCCACGTACCGACAATGACATCTTGTCCATCGTATACAATGGAGAAATTCCCGGTTTCTTCGACGGGCTTTCCAGAGAAAGAAGCGGTAAAAACGACGTACCGAGGGAAAATTGATTGGCGATATAGGCAGTAATCGGGATCCCCAATACCATCCCCATGCTGACTCCGAGAAATACCTTCAGAGCAAACGTGCTAACAAGCATTCCAGCCTGCGCTGCGGCAACGTTATACATTTTCATCACCATTGGCAAAATTCCGACTGCACCAAACTCTGTATTAATAATGCCAAATATACCCAATGCAATAAAAAATAGCGGGCTGTTCCCTTTCACAATGTATCTTCTCCATGCAACATAGAATTTTCATTTTATCCTGAATTTCGAAAGTACGACTCTTTGAAAACGTGAAAAGGGCTCCGAAT
>CAMIVR010000250.1 GCA_946402065.1 uncultured Brevibacillus sp.
GGTCAAGCTGCTCCGCGTTTTGCAAGAACGGGTGATTATGAAAGTAGGCGGGACGAGAGAGAAAAAGGTTGATGTGCGCGTCATTACGGCAACGAATCAAAACCTGGAAAAAATGGTCAAAGAGAATACATTTCGCGAGGATTTATACTATCGAATCAATATCGTCCCCATTCACATTCCACCGTTGCGAGAAAGAAAAGAAGACATTCACGTTTTGGCGTATCACTTCCTGGCCAAATACAATCAAAAGTACGCAAAAAGCATGGAGCTGACCAATGAGCAAATGGAACACATGCTGAGATACCCCTGGCCCGGCAATGTACGGGAGCTTGAGAATAAAATCGAGCGGTACGTTGTAACCGGACAACCATTTCTCTACCATTCCGCCGAATCCAGTCTCTTTTCGCTCGATGCGTTGGAGGAGAGGGACATTCCGCGATTAACCGACTTTTTGGAAGAAATCGAGCGGAAGATCCTTCTGGCAGCCTTGCGAAAATACAAAACGACGCGCGAAATGGCCAAAAGCCTGGGACTTAATCAATCGACCATCGTCCGTAAAATGCAGAAGTACAACATCACTGACTGATGCGAAACGACATCAATTCCTGATGTATGATGCCATCAAAAAACAGCGAGCCAACCGAAAAGAAGGTTCACGGATTGGTTCTCTGCCATGGCATGGTTCGTGCAATTAAAGGAGGCAGTTGCGAAATACTTCGTTCATTACTGATGAGGAGGAAGCGAGAATGAGACAAAAGGTCATTGTAAAAGGAACGGAAAGACTGGTGCCATTTCCATTAGCGGAATATGAAGACAGAATAAAAAAAATAAAAAAAATTATGGAAAGAGAGCAAATAGACCTGCTCTATCTGACCTCGCCGGAAAGCCAGTTCTATGTGAGCGGGTTTGACTCGTGCTGGTACAGGGCCAACAGCGGCAAGCCATGGTACAACTTTAGCGCGAGCGGAATCGCCTTGCACATCGATCACGACGATTTTATTTTCTACGATAACCCGGCAGAAGAGTATTTGATCCAACAGGAATCCATTACGCCGGACGTGCGGATTTTCGGCGATGACGGCCGGGTCATGTACGGAAAAGTTCACAGAGGGGTGACGAAGGATAAAACGTACATCGACTGTGTCGTAGAGGATTTGCAGGCGCAAGGTTGGACGAACTGTACGGTAGGCCTGGAGCTGGGAACACATCGTCCGAGCGCACTGGTCACCAGCAGACTGCAGGCAAAGCTGGAAGCGGCCGGGTGCAAGATCGTCGACGGCACGGATGTTGTCAGGGAAGTCAGACAGATCAAATCGCCGCTGGAATTGGAATGCGTGCTGAACGCAGCCGTTTATACCAACAAGGCAATTGACGCAATTATTGAAAACATCAGACCGGGAATGACAGAGCTGGAAGTGACGGCGATCTATGAGCACGCCCTGCGAAAAGCGGGCAGTGAGAACATGGCGATTGTGAACATGTGCCGCACAGGCGAAGACCGGCTCTTCTCCTTCCACTCGCCTGCGGGGCGAAGAGTCATTCAACCAGGCGATCCTGTAGGGATCGATGTGAGTGGGGTGCATCATCGCTACCATGCCAACGTTTGCCGGATTTTTGCCATGGGTGAGGACGTGAACATCACCGGCTGGCGAAAAGACATCTACGAAGGGCTGCGAAAATCGCATGGCGTAAAAGATTTGATCGCCAGCATTATCAAACCGAATATGAAGGTTTCCGAACTGATGGATCCCGTGAGAGATTACTTCAAGGAACTGGGCATCTGGGGGCAGCAGTTCTGGACGGGCGGGTATGAAATCGGTCTCGCCTATCCGCCAGACTGGTGCGGAACGCTCGTATACGGACCGAGAGAATTCCATCACCACGCGGACGAATTGGAAGAAGCGAGGTTCGTGCCCGGCAGCGTCGTCAACTTTGAGCACGGATTTGGACCGATCGATACGATCGTCTTTACGGAAACGGAAGCCAGGATCATCGGAGAAACGAGCTGGGATGTCATTGTCATCAAGTAAACCATAACGACATTGTTCATAAACTCCCGCTGCAGACAGGCAACGGGAGTTTCGTAAAACAAGGAGGGTCTCGTTAATGAGAAAGGTTACGGTTGCGGCGACACAGATGGCGTGCAGTACTGATCCGGAAGAAAATGTGCGCAAGGCTGAACAAGCGGTCAGGGAAGCGGCGAAAAAAGGCGCAAATATCATTTTGCTGCAGGAGCTTTTCGAGAATATTTACTTTTGCCAGTCCTATGACAATCGCTATTTTGACTGGGCCCGGGAAGCGGACGAACACCCGATGCTGCAACGGATGGCAGCGCTGGCGAAGGAGCTCAACGTCGTGCTGCCGATCAGTTTCTTTGAGAAGGCGAACAATGTCTTTTTTAACTCCGTGATGGTTATTGATGCAGACGGCACGCAGCTGGGCGTCTACAGAAAAACACATATTCCCGACGACCCCGGATACTTTGAAAAGTTTTATTTTAGTCCGGGAAATACGGGATTTAAAGTCTGGGCGACGAAATTCGGGAAAATCGGCGTGGGGATTTGCTGGGACCAGTGGTTCCCGGAAACCGCGCGGAGCTTGGCGCTGCAAGGAGCGGAAATCATACTCTACCCGACAGCGATCGGCCGACATACAAACGGGATGACGGATGATTGCTCTGATCATTGGCAGATGGCGATGCGCGGACATGCCGCAGCCAATATGGTGCCGGTCGTCGCTTCGAATCGCGTAGGTCTGGAAAAAGGCCAATGGACGGAAATCGAATTCTTTGGCCGGTCATTTATTGCCGGATGCAGAGGCGAGATGATCCAGGAAGCCGGTTACCATGAAGAAACGATTCTCACCGCAACCTTTGATCTCGATGAAATCGAAAAAGTCAGGAGAAGCTTTGTCTTGTTCCGCGACAGGCGTCCGGAGTGCTATCGATCCTTGCTGACGCTGGATGGAGTGAACTGACTTCCGAAGATGTTCGATGTGATTTTGCATCAAAAAACGATGCAAGATGCCATCAATATACCATCTGCCGCTGTTCCATACCGACAACCGAGCCGCGACGACTAGGCACACATCTTGCAGATTAGGATAGTCAGCACGTGAAAACGCTTTCCAGCGAGGTGATTGTGCCAAAGACTTCGGGCCGACAGGATTAAAGACGAGAGGAATACTGTTCAAGGAAAAATACGCAGAAGGGGTTATGACTAGATGCAATTGGGAGATAGCTTGTCGATCGTCAATGCAACCAAGTATTATGGGAAATTCAAGGCTGTCGACAATGTGAGTCTTGCTGTAAACAAGGGGGAGTTCCTTACGATCCTCGGTCCCAGCGGCTCGGGAAAAACCTCTTTGCTAAAACTGATCGCCGGTTTCGAGGGCTTGAGCAGTGGTGCGATTTTACTGAACAATCAAGAGATTACGAAGAAAAAAGCATATGAACGCGAGATCGGGATGCTGTTTCAGAATTACGCCCTGTTTCCGCATATGACTGTTTTTGACAACATTGCCTATCCTCTCCGCTTGCGGAAATACCCGAAGCGAGAGATCGCCGAAAAGGTCAGCGACATCCTCAAGCTCGTGCATTTGGAAGAGTACGCCTCGAGATTTCCCAAACAACTGAGCGGCGGTCAACAGCAGCGCGTCGCCCTGGCCAGAGCGATTGTCTATAATCCTCCGCTGCTGCTTTTGGATGAACCGCTGGGAGCACTGGACAAAAACCTGCGGCATCAGATGCAATTGGAGATCAAGCACATCCAGGAAAAGCTGGGGATCACGACGATTAGTGTAACCCATGACCAGGAAGAAGCGTTGACGATGTCCGATCGAATCTGTGTCATGAACCGAGGCCGTATCGAGCAAATCGACACGCCGCAAAACCTCTATCAAAAGCCGAGCAATCGGTTTGTCGCTGAATTCATCGGCGAGATCAATCTCATCGCCGGTGAGCTTGTCGGCAAAGAGGCCGGTACTGGCCACATGAAGCTCCTCAACCGCCATGTCGTGACAGTCGATTTGGCCGATCGGGACGAGCTTGCATTGAACACTTCCGTATACCTTGCCATCCGTCCGGAGAACGTGCAGATTGCAGCGGATCAGGCTGCCTGGGCAAACACACTGTCAGCCAAGGTCAAGGAGCTGATCTACGTGGGAGAAGCAGTCAAGGTCAAAGCCGAGATGGAGACTGGCCAAGAGCTGACTGTAAAGGTGCCGGCCCGTGACATGCAGACAGTCGCTTTGGGCAGAGAGGTGCTTTTGGGCTGGGGCAGGCAGGATGCATACGTAATCGTCGATGACCAAGGACGCTAGCTGAACATAATTAAGGGGGACTTGCACAATGAAAAGAAAGATCGGTCTGGCAGCTACTACCTTGCTTCTATCAATCAGTCTGGCAGCATGCGCCGGCGGTGCCGCCGCCGGATTGCCGCCGCCGCCTGCGGCCAGGCGG
>CAMIVR010000251.1 GCA_946402065.1 uncultured Brevibacillus sp.
CTTGATTCGCTTTTGGGCGAGTGGAATTTGCGACTCGCCGGTGACGATCGAACCGTCTTCCATCTCGGCCTTGAGCAATATGGACTGGATGGAGGCAGGCAGGACATCACCGCGTACAGCCAACACGCCACTCAGCTTTTTGACGGCGGTAACAAAATCACCGGTTATCTCATTCATCGCTGCAAGTAGTAGATTTCCCAAATTATGCCCGGCTAATCCAGTACCTGTTGTAAACCGGTACTGCATGACCTTCTCCATCAACGGTTCCGTATCAGCCAAGGCCGTCAGGACGTTCCGAATATCTCCCGGTGGAAGCATATCCATCTCTTCCCGAAGCCTTCCGGAGCTTCCCCCGTCATCAGCCACCGTCACAATCGCAGTAATGTGCACGTGTTCCTGCTTTAATCCTCTCAACAGGACGGATAATCCTGTTCCCCCTCCGATCACAACAACACGATGCATCTCCTGTAGGTGCTTTCTTATTCTCCCTGCGGACATATGTCACCTTCTTTTTCTCTGCTTTTTCTCTACTCTTTTCTGCCATCCTATGCTTATTTGTTTTTTTCCATGTCACGGTGAGTGACACGTACGGTAAATTCAGCGTTGAACACTCCCCCGATGTGTTCTGCGATGGCAACGGAACGATGTTTCCCTCCTGTACAGCCAATCCCGATAACCAGTTGGCTTTTCCCCTCACGTTGGTAATGCGGCAGCGTAAAACGAAGCAGATCGAGTAGTTTGGCCAGAAATTCTTTTGTTTCGCTCCATTTCAAGACGTATTCGGAGACGTCCGGGTCACATCCAGTCTTTGGTCGCAAATTATCGACGTAATGTGGATTCGGCAAAAAGCGAACGTCAAACACCAGATCGGCATCAATCGGAATGCCGTACTTAAATCCGAACGATAGAATGTTTATCGTTAATGGCGAGCTTTGCAGTGTGTACTGGGTAATGATTTTATCGCGCAGCTGGGCTGGCTTCATCTGGCTCGTATCAATGATTTGATTTGCCAGTCCCTTCATTTCCTGCAGCAATCTTCGCTCAGCGAGAATTCCTTCCAGCGGTGAACCGGTTGGAGAAAGGGGATGGCGGCGGCGTGTCTCTTTATAGCGGGAAACAAGCGTATGATCGCTCGCATCCAGATAAAGGATCTGGAAGTAGATTTCTTCGATTTGCTGCAGGCTGTAAATCACGTCCGGCAAGCTCTCAAAAAACTCGCGGCTGCGCAAATCGATAACCAGGGCCACGCGTTCAATGCCGCCGCCCGTTTGCTTGGTTTGTTTGATTAATTCAGCAAACTTGGGGATGAGGATAGAGGGCAGGTTATCCACGCAAAAAAACCCTAGATCCTCCAAGCTTTGTACGGCTACGGTTTTTCCGGCACCCGACATCCCGGTTATGATTAGTAAATTGATTCCTTTTTCCTTTTCTTTTCCTTGTTCCGTCACCAAACTCGCCTCCTCTGAGCCTGACACTAGAATACCACATTGCTGCCGGCAAAACGAACAGTCTTGTAAAATGAAAAAAGGCGCGACTGAAAGATCAGCCACGCAATCAACATATAAGATAAGGGGGTCAATTCATCACATTTATCATAACGCCGTTATATTTCAACAGTGTTACAATGAAGTTAAGAGATTGTGACATTTTGCTCTTTCAGTCGTTCATTAAGGTTTTCAACGTAATGCTGAGCTGACTGGGCAGCAATCGATCCATCGCCTGTAGCCGTTACGACCTGACGCAGCATTTTATCGCGAACGTCGCCGGCAGCAAAGATTCCGGGCACTGCAGTCAGCATCTTTTCATCGCTGAGTACGTAGCCTGCTTCATTCGTAATTCCCAGATTGCGCACGCTGGCCGTCAGCGGATCCATCCCGACGTAAATAAATACGCCATTCGTCGGGTATTCACGCTCTTCGCCAGTTACGGTATCTTGCAGCAGCACGCTTTGCACGACACCTTCGCCGCGAATTTCCTTGACGGTGCTATTCCAGATCACTTCGATCTTTTCATTTTCGAATGCGCGTTTTTGCAGAATTTTTTGCGCTCTGAACTGATCGCGGCGATGCACGATCGTTACTTTCGTCGCGAATCGAGTAAGGAAAACTGCCTCTTCAACGGCAGAGTCACCGCCGCCGACAACTACCAGCTCTTTGCCGCGGAAAAACGCTCCGTCACATACCGCACAATAGGAGACGCCTCGTCCGGACAGTTCCTTTTCCCCGGGAACGCCCAGCAGCCGATGCTCCGCTCCTGTCGCGACAATGACCGATTTGGCCAGATATTCTTTATCGCCAGTAACGACCGTTTTATATTCGTCTCCGTCTCGAATCTCTTTAATGTCTCCGTAAGCGTACTCTGCACCGAACTGTTGCGCATGTTCAAACATTTTCGTCGATAAATCCGGCCCGAGAATGCTTCCAAAGCCCGGGTAGTTCTCAATTTCTTCGGTGTTGGCCATTTGGCCGCCGGGTATACCGCGCTCGATCATCAACGTGGACATATTTGCCCGTGATGTGTAGACAGCGGCTGTCATCCCAGCCGGTCCAGCTCCTGCGATGATGACATCATATATTTTGCCTTGATTGCTCATTGAATAGCCCTCCAGTCGCCAAAAACGCTTCATCAATTTATACTTATTATAAAGTAATAATTTATATAAATCAACTGCTCAATCTCGCTTTGCTGCACTTGGGCTATTGTCACCTGCATCCGAGGTTTCGTTCTCGTCCTCCAGCTTATTCAGCAGGTGCAATACCGTCTGCCGAAGCTCTTCGCTGCTTGTGTGCTGGCTAAAATGCTGCAACGTCGCTTTCGCTTCCTTATCGCCAATCATCGCCAACAGTTGAACGACCATGCCCTGCACATCTTCTTTGCCATATTGCAGCGCCCAAAGCAGCGATGCACGTAGCATCGAATTTTCCCGATACGATTCCACGCTCGCCATCCCCAGCTTGTCGGGCAACTGATCGACTGGATGATGATAATAGTACGGGATCGGCACGTCGTCCGGCAATTCCTCCTGGTTGTCGATCAGGCGCAAATAATAATCGGCAATTCCCGACTCTGGATCCGACTGCTTGGCTTTGGTCCACCAGCGCTTTGCCAAATCGCTGCGGTTCACCGAATACGCAGAAATGGCCGCGAAATGATACGTGCTCGCTTCATGTGGAAACGGCTGGCGAAACAGCTGCTGAAACAATGGAATGGCTTCTTCGTGCTGTCCCAGCACCCCCATGGTCGTTGCCAGCTTGTATATATACTCGTGGTGCATCGGGACGACTTTCTTCAATTGAGCCAGGAGCTCAAGCAATTCGGCTGTCCGGTTACTGTGTGAGAGCAATACCGCCAAGTTACAAAGTGTATGCAAATTCCCCTGCTCTTGTTCCAGCGTCCGCTCAATCGTCGCCATCGCTTCGTCTAAATCTCCCGTATAGTAGTATGCAAGAGCCAGGTTGTTCCACGCCGGGATAAAGTCAGAATGTGACGAGACAATCCCTTTCAACAGCTCGATTGCTTCATAAAACCGGCCCGCTTCCAAACTCTGTCGAGCAAGGTCATGCTGTACGTGCGGCGCTTCCACGTGGCCATCCAAATAGCGGCGCGGAGGAAATTCCAGCTCAAAGTAAATATAATCGAGCAGCTCCTCCGCTTCTTCTGCGTAGGCTCCATGCGGTTGCAGGCGCAAGTAGCGCAAGGCCATTTCCTCGGCCATTTCGTAATCTTCCAGATTGGCGTAGTTGCTCGCCAAATAATAGCAGATGTCAGCGAGTGCAGGGTTATTTTCGTCGTGCACCTGGAACAGAATGTCATTGGACGTTTGATATTGCCCCATCTCGGCATACACGCTTGCCACATGGCAAACGTACTCCGGGTTGTCCGGCTCCTGCTCTACGGCACGCCGATAACAGCGCAATGCACGCTCGTAATCGTTGCGATGGAGAAAACGGTTTCCTCTTTCAACAAAAAAATGCGCATCTCGCATGAAATTGATAATCTGTGACGACTTTGCTTCTTTACTACGATTCATATATCCTCCAATTTGTCCCGGAAGCTCTTCATCCCACTTGGAGTTCACGAAGTGAGAAACAGGAAACACCACTTGCCGTGAAGGAAGTGGTGTTGACATTTATTTGTATGGAGCGGACGACGGGTCTCGAACCCGCGACCTTCGCCTTGGCAAGGCGACGCTCTACCAATTGAGCTACGTCCGCACGTTAGGTAAATGGGGCTTCCATAAAAATAAGCGAGCCCGCAGGAACGTTTTGCTTCACTTTTGGATAATACTGGTGAGCCATGAAGGACTCGAACCTTCGACCCTCTGATTAAAAGTCAGATGCTCTACCAACTGAGCTAATGGCTCGTGCAAATGTAAATGGCTGGGGTGCCTGGATTCGAACCAGGGCATGACGGAGTCAAAGTCCGTTG
>CAMIVR010000252.1 GCA_946402065.1 uncultured Brevibacillus sp.
CGGACGACTCATGATCTGTTCCTTAAATTACGGGCTTTCGAAATTTAGGTTTATAAAAATTCTTATCGACATAAGCGCAACTAAGGCTACGCCGAAAGACTTGGCGTAGCCAAGTTTTCTAAACCTAATCCCACAAGATCGTATTGCGGCTTTAGCCGTGGGAGTCTTATGCAGCTTGCGATCCTGCTCGCTCGCACGAGGCGCTGGCGATTCCGCATATCTCTCATTACATAGCCGCTCAAAGCAAGGAAGCTCATATCTTTTGCTTGCCAAAGAGCCCCAAAAGACAATAAAATCATATAAGCATGCAAATATAAGTGCATCCCATCCAGCCATCGGTTCAACGCATTTTCCTTACCTGCAAGCCGAAACAAGCCTCGACAGCTTGTGATTCGCCGGCAATCCATCTATAATAAGAAAAGCTTCCATTGGTAGCGCTATCTAAGGATTTTTGAAAAAAATCCCTACGTAATTTAGACCAAAAGATAATCATGCAAGTGCAAGGAGTGCGAGAGATTGGCTGTACGTTACGAATTGGTAAAAACCTGCAAACAGACAGGGGCCAGGCTGGGGAAGCTGCATACGCCGCATGGAACCATTGATACCCCGGTATTTATGCCAGTCGGCACGCAGGCCACAGTGAAGACGATGAGTCCCGAGGAAATCCGGCAAATGGGTGCGGGAATCATCCTGAGCAACACGTATCATCTGTTTTTGCGCCCCGGACATGAAATCGTCCGCGAAGCGGGGGGGTTGCACAAATTCATGAACTGGCCGGGAGCCATTTTGACCGACAGCGGGGGGTTCCAGGTTTTTAGTCTGAGTAATTTGCGCAAAATCAGTGAAGAGGGCGTAGCGTTTCGCTCCCATCTGAACGGCGAATCGCTGTTCATCGGTCCGGAAGAAGCGATGCAGATACAAAATGCGCTCGGCTCCGACATCATCATGGCGTTCGATGAATGCGCCCCGTATCCGGCAGAGTACGATTACGTCAAACGCTCGATGGAGCGCACGACACGCTGGGCACGACGGTGCCAGGAAGCCCATCAGCGGACGGGTGACCAGGCGCTGTTCGGGATTGTTCAGGGCGGTGTATTCCGGGATTTGCGCGAGCAGAGCGCCCGCGATTTGGTTGAGCTGGACCTGCCGGGCTATGCTGTCGGTGGCTTGAGCGTCGGCGAGCCGTTTTCCCTGATGTACGAAGTGCTTGATTACACCGTGCCGATTTTACCGGCCAACAAGCCGCGCTACTTGATGGGGGTCGGTTCACCTGACGCCTTGATTGAAGGGTCTATACGCGGAATTGACATGTTTGACTGCGTGCTGCCTACGCGGATCGCGCGAAACGGGACATGCATGACCAGCCAAGGACGCCTGGTCATCCGCAATGCCAAATTCGCCCGCGACTTCGGGCCGCTCGACCCGGCATGCGACTGCTACACCTGCAAAAATTACTCGCGTGCCTACATCCGCCACCTGATCAAAGCGGAGGAGACGTTCGGCATTCGCCTGACGACATACCACAACCTGCATTTTCTCGTCAAATTGATGGAACAAGTAAGACAAGCCATTACTGAAGATCGGCTGGGCGACTTCCGCGACCAGTTTTTTGCCCAATACGGACTGGGCGAAGATAGATCATTCTAACCCCGAAGGAGGAGTTTTCATGCCACAAGGATTACAAGGAATATTGCCGATTATTATCATGTTTGCGATCTTCTACTTTCTCTTGATCCGCCCGCAGCAAAAGCGGACCAAGCAAAGAAACGCGATGCTGTCAGCGATCAAAAAGGGTGACAAAGTCATCACCATCGGCGGCGTCCACGGAACGATCCAGGAGCTGACAGACCAGACGGTAACACTGCGTATCGCGCACAACGTCAATGTGACATTCGACCGCGGTGCCATCAACTCCGTTACGGCTCAAAGCACGGAAGCGAGCAGCACAAGCAGTACTAGCAGCGCGCCTGCAGAGACAGCCAGCAAAGAAGAAGCAAAGTAAAGCCGCGATACATAACGAGCGTGCTGTCCTTGACCGGCAGGGAGATCTTGCCGGCGAGGACAGCATTTTTCATGGGCGAATGGGCGCATGCCGCTATAGGCAGAACAAGGAAATGCCCACTTACGAATAGCAAAAAGGGATTGACAAAAGGCAAATGGATGAAGGTATAATACCAAGTAAACAGGTAAGGATTCCGGAAAATTGGTGCGGACGATGTGCCGAACGCCGGGTTTTGTGTGAAATGTGAATAAATTCCGCGAGCTATCGACACAGCGAAGACGATGCGCGATAATTTAATCCAAGAGGCTGGGGAATCCATTGGAAAAGGGGAATGAAACATGGCTGAGATACTGATTCGCAACACAAACGAGCGCATTACCGGACAAGAGAATGTACACGCGTTCCTGGAAAAGCAAGGCGTATTGTACGAACATTGGGACGTGAGCAAGCTTCCTGCTGAATTGACAGAGAAGTTCATCCTGTCTGACGAGGAAAAAAACCAGATCCTTGCTGCATTTGATGCGGAAATTCGCGACCTGGCTTCCAGACGCGGATACCGTACGTGGGATATCGTCGCTCTCTCGGATGCGACGCCAAACCTCGATGAGCTGCTGAAAAAGTTTGAGGCAGTTCATACCCACACGGAAGACGAAGTTCGTGCGATTACGGCAGGAAAAGGCATTTTTATCATCAAGGGCGCTGGCGACGTCGGCTATTTCGATGTGGAGCTTGAAGCAGGCGATGTGATTTCCGTACCAGAGGGCAACCCGCACTTTTTTACGCTGATGGAGAATCGCCAGGTCGTAGCAGTTCGCTTGTTCATTGAAACGGAAGGCTGGATTGCTCATCCGTACGACGATCCGTCCTTTGCCAAATAATGTCGTTCTTTTCAACAATTCGCCCATTTCTGCACGTGCAGGGGTGGGTTTTTTCATTTTTGTTCGAATTCATACTTTACAAATCGGATTAATATGATTAATAATAGAGTTACAGAGATAAAAGGATTTGCTGACCGGTCAACCGAAGGCTCCCAAGCTCTCATGCTTTTAAGAGAGCGGGAGTCTTTGCTGTAACGGTGGCATCGAAAGCGCTTGAACGAACGGGAGGTGGAGTAATTCTCGATGAGTGCGATTCTTGTAGTTGGGGCAGATCGGTTGGGGAATATCGTTGATTTGCTGCAAGACCAAGGGTTTGAGCAGATTTATCACATTACGGGGCGGAAAAGCTCGCAAACAAAAATGAAAATCCCGGTAAACACGAAGATGATCCTCGTGTTGATCGATTTTGTCAGCCATAACTTGTCAACACACGTGAAAAACAAAGCGAAAGAAAAAGACGTACCCGTGCTTTTTTGCAAGCGTTCTTGTGCATCCATCGCAAAAGCGCTGCATGGCGAGGCCGTTTAGATCGCTAGGTGACGCTGTTGTTGTGCCAACAAGTGGAAGGAGGGGAAAGTGGTTGGAATGGGTTTGTCCGATTTGCCAGAAGATATGCATTTCAAACCAGGAAATCTGTGAACACGCTGCTTCGCTGTTTCGTGCGCTGAACGGAAAAACCATATGGAGAATTCGTTTTTTCAATAAGTTTTACTATCAGTTTTTAAGCGACGAGCAATACGAGGCTCTGCTGAGAGGCAAGACGCTGATTTTTTCGGAAGTGGCCCAGTTGTTCCAGTTTCACGCGCAAACGTGGACCGGCGTGAACGCTCTGGGAAAAAAGGTTTCAATTTTTGAGTAGAGGGCACCGAGTGCGGGCCAGTGGCAACGGTGAAAAAAACAGGCAGTGAGCCTCAGACCATTGAAAAAGTCTCTTTGATGAAGGCAAAGGTACAGCTACTCATAAAAATGAGTAGGCGTACCTTTTTTCTGTATAACTATAAAGTAAAGAGTGTTACACGATGAGTTGTGGTAATTCCGCCCCGAATAATTTGGTTTAATCATTTCTGGCAACTGCTTTAATATATGAATCTCCATTTTGTACTGCTATTGCTATCGCAGGATCAGTATCAAGTATCTCAAATAATTTTGTCCCAATTTTAGAGGTGTTTGAAAAGTTGTCGCCGTATGTATCTATTTCCTCGTCAGAATACACTTGAATCGAACCAATCTCCTTCCCGATTTTGTCTACCTGATCTGAGGTCGTCTCATAAATCCGGTTATTCCAAACCACAAAAGCATATGCCCATGAAGAAGAACTAGAAGATTTGGGGGCTTTATCATTCAAATTTCCTTTTGTATGTGGATTAAAGATGAAATATCCGAGGGATATAAGTGCAAAGATTATTAAAATTACAAATACTCTCACATTTTTCACCTCATCCTGATTGAATTAGAAAAACATAGTGTTACTGACGAAAGATAATGCCCAATTGCTGACGGGATTGCCTGTCCGAAAG
>CAMIVR010000253.1 GCA_946402065.1 uncultured Brevibacillus sp.
GGGAGGAGGGAGGACATAAACGAGAATAAAGCCCTGAAATTGAGCCTTATCTCTTTTGAAGTTTCAATTAGTTCTTGCAAGATACGGCCTGCCAAATATCACTTGTTTATCCGAATCGAACAGATTGCGATACACCACCTGCCCCCGACTTAAGGAAGCATCCACTACCTTGCCATTCCCCGCATAAATCCCAACATGGGTAATATCCATAAATCTTCCGTTGCGTTCGTAACTCCAAAATACAAGATCGCCAGGAACCAACTCCGCCGCGCTTACAGTCAGGCTATTCTCCACGCAAAACCTGGCCTGCTCCGCGCCGGTTCGCGGCAAGCTAATGCCTAGCTGCCGATAAACCCATTGGACGAGATAGCTGCAATCCGTAAAGTGGTCCTGACCGGCCTTCGGTTGGCTGTACGGATCGCCTAGACGAGTCAGCGCCAACTTGACGGCTTCACTGCCCAGTTCGCCCTCGGGTAATTGCTGTTGAACCAAATCAAGCTGCTCCGGCGTCATACCAATATCCGCATCTTTACCAAGTATCGCAAACATAAGCGGGCGAAACTCCTCTGACAGCATTTCCTTCATTAAATCTATCTGATCATTTGTAAAGTGGTATATATCTGCCTGTTGCTCCGCAGTTTGGCTAATGACCGTAATATGCAAAATGCGCTCATATCGGGTAATCGTCTCTTCGCTGGCGCTCCCGTCCTCCTGTTCGAGCGTAACCGTTTCCTTATGTTCTATCGTCTCAACACGAGATTCCAGCGAATTCATATCCCAAAATACCGATCGGATGATATCGATTCTTGTTGCATCAAGCGTGGCCACATCCATTCCGTTTTCCACATCCGTGACGGTCTTCACGGCAAAGACGGCGATAATGTCCATCCAGTTATCGATTCGCGTATTGTCCGCGCTGCCGGGATAATGATATTCCACCCGGTCTACATTGCCACCGGATTGCTGAATCTCTACCAGTCTGGCGGCAAATTCAGCGTCCAGCTCTTGAACTTTTTGGGAAAGCGGCTTGACATCAGCATCCGTATTCTCACCGGACACAAAGATACCGAACGGAGAGGATATGACAGCGGCTACCGCCATAACAATGCATAGAACTACAATTACCGAACCGCTGAATCCCAAAAGCGCCGTAAATCCCTTGACAAGCAAGGCTGCGGCTCTTTCAACCATTTTAACGATAAGGCGATTCAATCTCGCGGCAGCTCGCGCGGTCTGGATGGATCGGCGAGCAGACATTACCATCTGCGCAGCCCGCAGAGCTTCCTTGACGGCATTCATTCTCTCTTCAGTTTGAGCATCCGAATAATTGTTAGCGTTATCTATCCGATGCCCATTTTTTATAAATGGCGATAACGTCTTGAAATTTCGCACTTTCCGTTTGATCGTATGACCTGACTGTTTCACAATTGTAGACGGGGCTCGGTTTAGCGATTTCACGTATCCAATTGCTGAACGAGATACCGCGGCGGAGAATGTTTCCTTCTTCCCGGCCGGTTTTAGATGTCCGATATCCCGTTTTTGCATCCGTTCAGGATAGCCACCTGTTCGAGAACGATCGGGTAGGAGGCTACCCATTAATTGAGTAGCCGACCTCCCACACCACCGTACGTACCGTTCGGTATACGGTGGTTCCTTAGTTCACGCAGTGACTTGTCGATAATAATCTGAAAAGAATAGAAATCCGAGGCCCCTAATGGTGTTGTTATTGAGGGATTTCGAGAGGATTGGGCTATTGGATGTTCTCCAATAGCTCTTTCTTGTGTTTGCGTACTCCCATGCCTTGTGTTTTGGGATTCCAAGTGAAATCAGCATCCCGAGTTTTGTCTTTACTCGTTTCCACTGTTTCCAGTAGATCATGCGAATTCGTCTTCTCATCCATTCGTCCGTCGTCTCGAGCAATTTTTTTCATGTCCGCTATCTTAAAGTAGTTGACCCATCCGATGATGTAGCGTCTGAGCTTTTCGGCTCTCTCCTCATTCCCCATGCCATTGCTTCTTGCGGTCAGTTCCTTTACTCTTGTTTTCATTTTGGCGATGGCTTTGGGATGGATGCGAATTTTCGCGTGTCCCCGTTGGGTGTAGAATGAGAATCCCAGAAATTTCACTCGAAAGGCTAGGTACACTACCGTTTTCTCCCGGTTTACCTTTAAGAACAGCTTGTTCTCGATGTAAGGAAAAATGTTGTGTAGAGTCCGTTCCGCACTTCGCCTGCTTTTGCAGAAGATGAGCAGGTAAGGAGCCCAAGGGAATTGCACCCTCAGGCCCTCTCAGAACCGGACGTGAGCCTCTCAGCTCATCCGGCTCCCACTATCCAGCCGCTGGCAGTGTCTCCTGTCCCATAGTGACATTATCTCAGAACAGTTACACCATGACATTATCACAGAACAACAACATCAGTAACTCCAAAAGTTGACAATTCCCTACAAGTCATAACCACCGGCTTAGCCGGTGGCTTCCATTAGCCCTATAAGGGCATGTTACAAGCAAGCGCCTCAAAGGCGCCCTGAAAGTCTGCCAACCGCGTATTGCCTCGGGCAGCCCCTGAAAAGGGGCTCCTTACCTGCCCTTTTTCACCGACTCACCCGTAAACGGGTCGATCAGCTCTTTCATCGTTAATTGTTCATAGTTATACCCATGCCTTTCGCTTCGCTCAAGGCACAAAACGGAATGAAATCCGTTCGCTTTGAGCGCATTTTTTTGTATTCTTGAGTTACAGGGATACCAGCACACTACAAATCACGTGGAGGTGAGTGGACCACTCTGTTGCAGGGTGACCGCATCGTTATATGTGTAGATTGCCTTTCCAAGCACAAATAAGTGTCGCTTCGAGCACGCAGACTTATCTTTGATAAACAACTCGTTTATAGCTGGGCAATCAGTCCCTGCTGGCTATCTCTGTCTATCACTGGAAAGGAGTCTCGGTATGGCTTTAAAAATCGTCTATCCCATTTGCTGCGGAATCGACGTGCACAAAACCTTCGTCGTAGCCTGTATCGCTTCCACCAACAGCAAAGGCGTCACGACTTACAAGCGCCATCGCTTTTCAACCTACACCCAAGGACTGAAAGAGCTGTCACAGTGGCTTTGTGAGCATGACTGCAAGGATGTTTGTATGGAATCCACCGGGAAATACTGGATTCCCGTGTTCAACATTTTGGAGCATTCCTGCAACATCACGCTCGCTCATCCGAAATACGTCAAGGCCATTCGCGGCAAGAAGACAGACAAGAAAGATGCCCAATGGATTGCCGATCTGTTCAAGCATGATCTTGTCGCTGGGAGCTTTATGCCTCCCTTGCCAATCCGGCAACTGCGCGACTTGATGCGCTACCGTTTCAAACTGACGAACTTTTCGTCGAGTGAGAAGAATCGGCTTCAGAACAGCCTGACCGTTTCAAACATTCAGCTTGGCAATGTCGTATCGGATACCTTCGGCAAAAGCAGCATGAACATCATTAACAAGCTATTAGACGATCCACAGGATACTTCATTTGACATTGAACCTTTCGTTCATGGGTCGATGAAAAGTAAGCTTCCTGAACTGGAACTGGCCATTGACGGTTTGATTACTCCGGAACAGGCCGGAAAAATCAAGGTGATCAAGCAGCATTACGAAGATCTTGCAACTCGTAAAGCGGAATTGGAAACCATTATTCTTTCTCTTGCCGAGTCCTACTCCAAAGAGATCCAACTGATCTTGACTGTTCCGTCCATGAAAAACCTGTTCTCTGCCATTGCCGTGGTATCAGAGATTGGTGTGAATATGGACGTGTTCCCGACAGCCAAGCATTTGTGCTCCTGGGCAGGACTTACACCTTCCAATGATGAAAGTGCCGGCAAGAAGAAGTCAGTAAGAATTTCGAGAGCTGGCTGCTATATCAAGCCTCTTTTGGTACAGTGTGCTACCGCTGTGGTCAAAAGTGAGAAGCATCCCGAAATTCGAAACCGCTATTTACAGCTCAAAAAGCGTCGAGGTCACAAACGTGCGATTATTGCCATTGCACGAATGCTGTTAACAGCCATCTACCATATCCTGAAGAACAAAGAACCCTATAACCCTGATTTGTATAGAAAATCCGATGTTCGTCCAGTAAATCGTGAAATTACGGTAGAACAAGCGATTAGACTGGCACAAGCTCAGAGTTATCATATTATGGCGGCTGCAACTTAACGAGTGACTAAATACCCATATTTTACCACAAAGTCATTCATTCGATGGCTTGTTTGCTGTGCTCATTTACTTTGGTGGTAACTTCTACTGTCGATTTCAGACTTTGTTGTTAATGCTAATACATAATGTCCATCAATTGATGGGATAAGTTGTC
>CAMIVR010000254.1 GCA_946402065.1 uncultured Brevibacillus sp.
TTTCACCACCAAAGCCTGCTCTTGCAACCCGTTGCTGAATCTCAAGTCGTCCTCAAGATGTGCTTTGAATCCATACCAAAAAACATTCTTTCCTCCGCTGTTTTCTTAACTCTTGAGCCGATTAAACTTTTCAAGTTTTTGATTTTCTATAAAAAAAACACCAGGCTTACCTAGGCGGTAATGGCTGCGGATTGAGGAAGTTCGGATTGAGTAAGTTACCTTCTTTAGGCGGCAATGGCTGCGGATTGAGGAAGTTCGGATTGAGTAAGTTGCCTTCTTTAGGTGGTAATGGCTGCGGATTAGGATTGATAAACATTTCAATTCGATCGTTCTCCTTATCCGCTACATAAATATTTCCAAAAGTGTCAACAGCCACGCAATAAGGATTTTGGAATTGTCTGTTTTCGGTTCGCTCACCACCCCATGACGTCACCCATGTCCCATCTTCCTGGAATTTGTGAATGCGGTGGTTACCGAAATCGGCTACATAAACATTTCCCGAAGCGGCGAAGGCCACGCTATCAGGATATTGGAATTGTCCGTTCTCGGTTCCTTTACTTCCCAAGGTCACCCACAACAAGGTAACCCTAGTTTTGGATGCTCCTTCTGCTCCTGCCATACACGTAAAATAGATACTTCCTAAAAACAAAATCATACTTAGTAACGTAACAATTCGCTTACAAATGGGATAAACCAAGATTTCACCGCCTATTACTATATTTTTTAAAATCGAGTTTCCGCCTTTCCTCACCATGTTAATCCTCTTCTGTTATACCTTATTAACAACAACCATGATTTTATAACTTATGTTACAGTCTGCTGATTTGCTCATACTCTCTCGAGTGATTTTATCACGGGGTTTCACCCTTGGGATAGGCTGATCCAAAAACGAGCGATCTTGAAAGTATACCTTGCTTTTGTAACGTTAAGGTTATATAATGAGTACTAAAGGTTACATTCAAGGGGGAGATCCATTTGGCATCTGAAGTAACACAGTTGGAAAAGAACAGGACAAAATTCATTAAAAGAAGCCTGATTGGTTTTGCAATATGGCAGCTGACATATTTGATTCGGTATCTGCATGTAGACACCGTCAAATTAATCACAGGCTTCACTGCCATTATTGCTGTTATTGGTGGGATTGTCTGGGCGTATTACCTCGTGAAAATCGTCCTGTTATCGTTTCTCATGCAAAAGAAGCGCCCATTGGCCATTTCATTAAATAATGAGTATTTTCAAATGATTCGACTTAAGAGCTTTACGATAGGCTTTTGGGTTATTTTGGGGTTGGTTGGGATTTTATTTACGCTCAGCTTGTATGTTGCATTAAATATCCAGCTTGTTTTACACATATTGCTCGTCGCTGGTGTCATTTCTCCCCTGGTAAGTTACTTAATCCTTGACAAAGATGAGGTTCTCGACGATGAGTGAAGATGTTCTGGAAAATACTATAAAGGTGCAACGAGCCAAAATGAATTTGACACAAGAACAGTTAGCAGAATTGATTGGGGTCACCAGAAAGACGGTCAACACGATTGAAAATGGCAAGTTTATACCGAGTACAGTGTTAGCCATTAAGATGGCAAGAGTTTTTGGTCTTCCCGTCGAGGAATTGTTTATTCTGAAATAACGTGGGACTGAACGCCTTTGAGGGGGCACCGAAGAACGCTCCGTCCGCGCGGGACGAACTCTATCCGTGCACGCCAAGGAAATTTGTTTCCCGTTTCAGTGGAATAAGCCCGCATTCCTCAGGCGCTGTACTACATCCTGACGAATGCCGTCTACTATGCGAATCCCGGCGGACAAATCCGACTCCTTGTGGAAGCAGCGCACCTGACAGACCAGCAGCAGTCCTATGCTCGAATCCAGGTTGAGACAGCGGAGCCGGCATATCCGAGTCCATCGTAACCCCCGATTACCGCACACGCTTTCTCATCTCTGAAAGGTTTGTTGAAGGTGAAATGTGCGCACCCTGCATTGAGATTCTTAACTTGATCGTAAAGGTTTTTTATTATGTCAGCGTTACTACTTAACATAAAGAGAAACCCCTAAAATCCTTGGGGTTTTCGTCAAACTTATTATAATAATCAGTCTTGGAAAAACTAGGCTTATCGCCCAGGCAAAAAAGAGTCTGATAGATCTCTTTACCAGACTCTTTGGCAGGCCGAACCCAAACCGCTCCTCGCTCCTAGGCTGCTCTTCATTGCCTGCGCTCACAACGCTTTGCTTGTGGACCGATTAATATCAATTCCGCGCATCATTCGCCCGTCCAGTCTTCCTCGCCCATGGCAGCCAATACCTCAAGCAGATAGTCCCACGTCCTGATCGCCGAAGAAATGCTCAGGTGTTCATCAGGCGTATGAACGTCGTACATGTCGGGACCGATGGATACCATGTCGAGACCGGGCAGCTTTTCCCCGAAAATGCCGCACTCGAGTCCGGCATGAATGGCGATCACCTCCGGCTCGCTGCCGTATTTCTCCCGGTAAACCTTGACGAACAGCGGACGGATGCGCGAATCGGGATTGTACGGCCACTCCGGGTATTCTGCCGTCGTCGTGCATTCGCAGCCAAGCACGGTGGCAATCATCTTCATCTGCGCGACTGTCTGCTCTTTCAAGCTTTTCAGCGAGCTTCTGACCTCACTGACCAGTCTCACTTCAGCAGCCGAGGTCGTCACGACGCCCAGATTTGTCGAGCTTTCAACCAACCCGGCGATGTCGTTGCTCATGCTTAGCACGCCGTTTGGCACCAGCACAAGTGCCGCGATGACGCGCAGCTTGGTGTCTTCGGAAAATACTTCTGCGTACCGCTGCGCAGATTTCGTGATGCTCAATTCCACGTGCGGATCGGCGACACGCAGTTCATTCTTGACGATCCGGTTCCACTCTGCCAGCTTCGCTTCCAGGTCGGGGTAATCTTCCGGAGGGAGCAAAAGCACGGCGTCCGCTTCCCGGGGAATGGCGTTGGACTTCTGCCCGCCGCTGACTTCAGCCAGAGCATAGCTGAAGTGAATCGACAAATCGTGCAGCACTCTCCCGAGCAGCTTGTTCGCATTGCCGCGCCCCTGGTCAATCGACGCCCCGGAGTGGCCGCCGCGCAAGCCGCGAACAGTGAGGCGATACGCTGCATCGGCAGGATCGGCTGCTACCCGACGCACGGGCAAGAGATGATTCGCCTGAATGCCGCCGGCGCTGCTGACGAGCAGCTTGCCCTCTGCCTCCGAATCGAGGTTGATCAGGATCCTCCCGCGAAAATGCTGCGGATCGACCATCAGTGCTCCACGCATCGTCGTCTCTTCTTCGCTGGTGATGACGACTTCCAGCGCCGGGTGCGGTATGTCAGTTGACGCCAG
Source organism: uncultured Brevibacillus sp. (assembly GCA_946402065.1). GTDB lineage: Bacteria > Bacillota > Bacilli > Brevibacillales > Brevibacillaceae > Brevibacillus_D. The sequence goes on from CAMIVR010000254.1 coordinate 3,356, forward strand.
CAGGGCTAGCGCGTACGCGACGGCAATGCCGTTGTCCGCACCGAGCGTCGTATCCGTGGCGTACAGCATGTCGTCCTTTATCCGCAAGCGCAGCGGTTCTGTTTCAAAGTCGTGTTCGACCCCGCTGTTCTTCTCGCAGACCATATCCATATGACCTTGCAAAATAACCGTCGGCACTCGCTCATAGCCTGCCGTCGCCGGTTTCTTGATGATGACGTTCAGCACCTCATCCTGGACGACTTCCAGTTGGTGCTGTCTGGCAAAGGCAACGAGAAAGTCGCTGATTGCCCGATCCGCGCGGGATTTGCGAGATTTGGTTAAAATAGTGAAACACCACATGTTCACTCAACGCCTCAACACTTTGATACATCGCCACAACTTCCTCTCTCGTAAACTGAGTTCCCATGTCATTTCTCCCCAGGCGACGACGCCAACCTTGCACGGAGAATGCCCCTGTCACCCGTTTCCATGACATACCAGATAGCCCAAAACGTCTCACTTCAGCATAGCGATCAGGCTTGTCCCTTGTCAATTTGGCCTGCAGCATCAGCAACGCAGCGTTGACGTGTTTGACACGAGGAAGCTTCATGTTGCGAAAAATCCGTTCGCATCGGCTTGCCGGGGCAGGGACATCCCGTCAACGCATAAGTTCAGTCCCCGTTCATGTACTGTTCAGGTTGCCTTTCGGCTGTGTTCATTTTCGTTCTCTATAATCGATTTCGTTACCAAGTGGTCCCGAAGGAGATCTCATCACAGTTGGAGGAATGAAGATGAGCATTTTGTATTTTTTCGATTCTTTTAAGTGGCTTACCGTATTTGATCTGGTACAAGTCATCATCGCTATTGGCGTTTTGAGCAGATACGCCGTGCCGATTCAGATGGCTTGATTTTTTGCCGAGCCTGGGGCTGTTGATCGCGATCATCAGCATCATCAGCGGGGATACATCCATTTTGGCGCTATTGATC
>CAMIVR010000255.1 GCA_946402065.1 uncultured Brevibacillus sp.
CATACGTGGAGTGAGCTGTCCTGTGACGAAGAAGTCGTGAAGGAAATGTCCTATGCCGAGCGAAAACGGTACGGTGAAACGATCCTGAACGTGATGACAGGTTCAAGGGGTATGCCCGTTCAGTTTTGCGCTTCCTTATCCGGTGAAGGAAAACAATTGAAAAGGAGATTAACGAACATGCTTCATGTGAAAAAACTGAAAAAACATGCGATCTTTATGAGCGCAGCGGCAGTCATTGCTGTTGGAACAATCGGTACATCGACAGCCTCCTGGGCTGCTCAGATAACACCCAAGATCAGTACTGATACGAATCAAACCATGCAACGTGCGGGTGACTCGATACTATATGAAGGCATTCAATTCTTGAAATACAGTGCTCTGACGCCTGATGAACAAAAATTCGTAGTAACCGAAAAAGTGTCAGGGGGGCGGTTAGGGGGCCTATATGCTCTTGCAGGTTATAATGGCTTGGTATCTTTTAACGAGCTGACACCTGATGACCAAAAAAAGGTCACGATAGAGGACGGGTATTATTCACCTGAACATATCGCCGAATTAAAAAAATATTATGAGAAGTACCCCCCTGGAGCATCCGTGACAATAACACATCAAGAAGATCCATCCATTCTTCCTGGAACTTCCATGACAATAAGGACTTTGACTCCCGAAGAAATTGCTGTATTTAAGAAAAGGCAAGAAGAAGCAAAATCAGGGGAATCAAGGAAACTGACTCCAGAAGAAATAGCTGAGTTAAAAGCTTTGTTTCATCAAAAATGAAAAATTGCATTGGATAAATATGATGTTGCGACAAAAGCACTGCGCGAAGGCAGTGCTTTTGTCTTTGGTCGCGTCCCGATGTTGGTGTTTGGGGTAACAGTTTGCGTTACTGCTCTGTGGGCGTCTCTCCTGGTATCCCGCTCGCCTGGTTTAAAAAAACCTGACCAGGACCGAACAGCTCGGCGTGGATCCCCGTACCTGTACCCGGCGGTTCTTCCGCCATTGTCCCTGCCAACGGCACATCCCCCCTGCCGTTAGGATGAGCGAAAACGCTTGCGGCTAATGCAAGCTTCTTTTAAACTCGGCGATCCGTTCCCTGGCTCCCTGAGCTTGTTTTTCCGGCACTTGCAATGCATATGCGGAAAGGGATTGCTTTTTCATCACCCGCAGCCGGACGCGAATGCCGTGATGCTCCAGATAGTGCCGGCATTCCTCCGCTGCTCTCGGCATACCGAATGATTCATGTATGGTAACCCATTTTGTCCACAAGCCTCACCCATCCTTTCCTGATTCCTGTACCATACTGTAAGCGAATCCAACCCGTTTGGTTCATCGCAAACTGGCAAAACAGCAAAACATCGAAACCCAAACGACTCAGGCTATATCACTTGTAATTGGAATTAGGTATACTAACTGTATGATTTTTTCTGGAAGCAAAGTGTAGGATGTGAAGCTGTTGACTTTTCGTTTGCTGCAAATCTTTACCGTACTGTTGCCGACGCTGTTGATCGGCGGTTTTGAATATGTCCGCCACGAGTTTCTCATGCCGTACATGTCGATGGAAACAGGGAACCTCGTGATTACCCTGCTGACCTTTGTCATTTTTTTCAATTTTTCGCTATGGATATTTCACACGATCCGCAACATGAACGAACGGCTGGCGGAGGAACGGGCTAAACGCGCCGTGTATGAAGAGCGTGAACGGCTTGCCCGCGAATTGCACGACGGGATTGCCCAATCGCTGTTTTATTTGAATGTCACGTTAAAGAAAGGCAATCTGGACGAAGCGCGAAAAGTCGTCTCGACGATGGACAGTCACGTGCGCCAATCGATCTTTAACCTCCGCACCTCCCCTGAAGAGGCCAACACGTTTCGCGAACGGGTAGAGCGCTGGCTGTCACAGTGGAGCACGTTGAGCGGGATTGCGGTTACCCACGACGTATCGGTGCCCGACGGCTTTTTTCCCCCTCGCAGTGAGATGCAGTTGTTCGGGGTGATTCAGGAAGCGTTCAACAACATCCAAAAGCATGCCGGTGCCCAGCACGCGTATATCCACTTGCATACGCGCACGCCTCGCTTCTGGGAGCTGACCATCCAGGATGACGGGGTTGGCATCGACACTCACTGCAATACGGCTGACAAGCACTACGGCTTGAAGATCATGAGCGAACGGGCCGAGCAAATAAACGCCTCCTTCTGGATCGGAAAATCCGATCAGGGAGGAACGGTCGTCAAGCTTACGTCACTGCAAGGAGGAAAAGGCAATGAATCAATACCGCGTCCTGATCGCTGACGATCACCCGATGGCCCGAATGGCGATTCGCAGCCTGCTGGAAGACGACAAGTCGTTTCAAATCATCGGCGAAGCGACGAACGGACAAGAAGCGTATGTGCTGTGCGGCAACCTGCAGCCGGACCTGGTCCTGCTCGACATCAGCATGCCTGTATGGAACGGCCTGATGGCCACGCGTGAAATCAAGAAAAACTACCCGCATATCAAGGTCGTGATCCTCAGTGTCTCCGATGATGTGGCCGATTTGTTTACCGCCATACAATACGGCGCCCAAGGGTACCTGCTAAAAAATCTCGATCCCGACGACTGGGTTACGTACCTGCATGCGCTCCTGGATGAAGATTCGGATGTCTCGCGGAAGATGGCGGCGCGCCTGTTGAATCACTTTCGCAAAGAGACGAAGGCCGTCCCGGACGAGCCAAAGCCCGAAGTGCTCACTCCCCGCGAGCGGGAAATCGTCATCCGCGTCGCCGCCGGAGATACGAACCGCGAGATCAGCGAGCATCTGTTTATCGCAGAAAACACAGTCAAAAACCATTTAAAGAACATCCTGGAAAAGCTGGCGCTGGCAAACCGCGTACAGCTGGCAGCGTATGCAACCCGACACGGGTTGTTTCCGAAACAAGATTGATTAAAGCGATTACATTTATAGTCAAGTCGCATACACATGTCGTTTGCACAGGCGGAAGTCAGCGGTGCCTGCGATGGCAGTGCTTCCGGGACCGACCGAAAAAGAGAGAATACCACTCCTGGTTATATGGCCGGATGGAATGAGGGGGACCAGCATTCATGAAAACAAAAGCATTGCACGACAAGCAATACTCGCCGTATATTACGTTCAGTCGCAGCGAATGGGCCAATCTGCGCGAAGTTACGCCGCTTTCGCTCTCGGAAGATGAAGTCAAAAAGCTGCAGGGGATTAACGAGCAGGTATCGCTCCAGGAGGTATCGGAAATTTACTTGCCGCTGTCGCGTCTGCTCAACCTCTACGTGGCCGCGACCCAGGAGCTGTACAATGCGACGAACACGTTTCTCGGAAAGCAGACAAAAAAAGTTCCCTATATCATCGGCATCGCCGGAAGCGTCGCTGTGGGCAAAAGCACGACGGCACGCTTGCTGCAGGCGCTGCTCTCCCGTTGGCCCAACCATCCGAAAGTCGATCTGGTGACCACGGACGGTTTCCTCTATCCCAAGCGCGTGCTGGAAGAACGCGGCTTGATGCAGCGCAAAGGCTTCCCGGAAAGCTACGATATCCGCCGCCTGATCCGCTTTATCGCCAACGTCAAGTCTGGCAAGCCGGAAGTCACAGCGCCGATCTATTCGCATTTGACGTACGATATCGTCCCTGATCACGTGCAGGTTCTCCGCGAACCGGACATCGTCATCGTCGAAGGGCTCAACGTTCTGCAGATGAACGGCGACAAGAAAAAAACCCACACTCCGCAGGTGTACGTCTCTGACTTCTTTGACTTCTCGATCTACGTCGATGCCGATGAAAAACAAATCGCCAAGTGGTACGTCGACCGGTTCCACGTCCTGCGCAAAACGACCTTCCAGGACCCGGCCTCGTACTTCCATCGCTACGGCAGTCTGACCGATGAGGAGGCGACGCAGGTGGCGAAAAATATTTGGCGGGACATCAATGAATTGAACCTGCGCGAAAATATTTTGCCGACACGCAGCCGGGCACAGTTGATCTTGGAAAAAGGGGATAAGCATTCCGTGCAGCGGGTTATGCTGAGAAAGCTGTAACTTCTTGAAAGACGCTTGTCACGGGCTGCAGTGGCAGGAGAGAGAAAAGAGGATGGGCTTAAGTTCGTTGCGGCTTCTGCAAGGAAGTGAATACTGTCCGGCTCCACTCCAAAAACGGCACGTCGACCAAAATTTCGAAGAAGATGATTCAAGCGTAGAGTTGGTCTATAAAGCTGTGCCGTTTTTTCCG
>CAMIVR010000256.1 GCA_946402065.1 uncultured Brevibacillus sp.
GCAGACGATCAATTGAAGCAATCCGTCGTCGGCGGTGTGGCGAAAATACACATCTGGGCATTTCAACAGCTTGGACGACAGAGGAGCATAGGGTAATGGCCGCTAAGAAAAACAAGTACGAACAATTCAAGCTGCCGGAAGAGTTCCACGTGTTCGGGTTTGCCGAGGATTTACTCGCTTGGTATCACTCGCAGAAGCGCGATTTGCCGTGGCGGATCAACCGCGACCCCTACCGGATCTGGGTGTCCGAGATCATGCTGCAGCAGACCCGCGTAGAAACCGTGAAGCCGTACTTCCACAATTTTATGGATAAATTTCCGACTGTGAACGATTTGGCCGTGGCTCCGGAGGAAGAGGTGCTCAAGGCGTGGGAAGGCTTGGGGTACTATTCCCGGGCACGCAATTTGCAGGCGGCAGCCAGGGAGATTCAGGCATCATACGGCGGACAGGTCCCCGATACGCCCGAAGAGATTTCCAAGCTGAAAGGCATCGGACCCTACACGGCAGGGGCGATTCTCAGCATCGCCTACGAAAAGCCGGAACCGGCAGTCGACGGGAATGTGATGCGGGTTTTTTCCCGGTTGCTGCTGATGGACGATGACATCGCCAAACCGGCGACACGCATCAAATTTGAGCATCTCGTCCGTCAGACGATCCCGGTGGGCCGAGCAGGAGATTTTAACCAGGCACTGATGGAACTGGGGGCGACGGTTTGCTTGCCGCGGACACCGCAGTGTTTGACCTGCCCCGTGTTTGATTATTGCCTCGCGCGAAGAGAGGGCGTGCAGGAAGAGCTGCCGGTCAAAGGCAAAGCAAAACCGCCCCGACAGGTCAACCTGCTGGTTGCTGCCGTGATAAAGGACGACCAACTGCTGATCAACAAACGGCCAAGCAAAGGCTTGCTGGCCAGGATGTGGGAGCTGCCGATGGTGGAGGTTGATGAAAAGCTGTGGGCAGAGGAGCAGCTCAGCCAATTTCTCTTGGACAGCTATGGGGTCGATGTGGAGATTCTCAATCAGCTTCCTTCCGTACAGCACACGTTTTCTCATTTGCAGTGGCAGCTTGACGTTTATTTATGCGCATACAAAGACGGTGCCCTCGAGAACGAAACAGCCAAATTTGCCACGCGAACACAATTGCAGGAATACGCTTTCCCTGTGGCCCACAACAAGATTTTGCAGTCAATCGCCCTGTAGAAAAAACAGGCGGCCTCCGGGTAACTCAGTCGGGAGGCCGCCATTTCTATGGAACGTACGTCAATTAAAGTCTTGTACAGTACGGTGGCAACAGTGCCGCCTGCATGACCCGCTGATGTTCGATCCGGTCCAGCTCTTTTTGCTGCAGGTGCCAAATGTACTGTTCATTCGGGTCTTTCTTTCGCTTCTCAATAATAATCGTAAAAAAGATCATTGGAATTTGCATGGAGAATAACCTCCTTTCCTACCGGGATGGAACAGTCAGGTTCCGTCTAGCGATTTTACCCCTACAAATTTCATTAGTTGCTTGCGTTGTTTACTTTTCATACATAACCCCTCCTTTGTGATTGGTAAAACCGAATGGTTGTGAAACGGCAAAGCGGAACTTACAGACGAACCAATTCAGATGCTTGCATGGCGTGAAACTGGTCTGCTTCATTACGAGCCTTGATCAGTTGGTCTACGTGGTAGCGGTTGATTCGCTCTTCTACTGAAGAATGATTGCGTTCAAACTTGATTGTGAACAAAAACAGGTTGAGTACCATAAAGCGTCACCTCCTTATTAAAGGATATATAGAAAAAGACCGTTGGATAAAAAATCCTACGGTCTTGATCTTGCCCAAGAGCACGAGAAATAAATAAACCGTAGATGCAGGCATCTACGGCTTTAATTGACGATAAGACGAAACGAACAAGAAACAAACTATTCGTTGCGGAATCGTTTAAAGAGGATGCGCTGCCGTATGAAATTGACAGGAGTTACAGGTAAGTCTCGCTGAAGTGTACGCATTGTCATCATGTCGGCCATCCCCTTTCTCATTAAAATGATTGTATCCATAGAATATGGCATTTTTTTCATTATGTAAAGGGAATTTTTGATGTTTTTAAATAGAAAGTTTTTTCAGATTACCGTAAGCGTTTGCATTCTAATGTCAGGATTGAAAACAAGTTGTATAATGTGTAAAGTGTTTTTAGGTCATTTTTATGAACGAACGATGGCGTTTTTGATGAATAAGCAAGAGGACTACAGGAGGTAGAGTGGATGAGAGAAAATAGAAAAGTCGCATTGGTAACGGGTGGAACCCGTGGTATCGGTAAAGTGATTGCCCTGCAATTAGCTGAGCAAGGCTACGATTTGGTTATTAACTATTTGCGCAACCGGACAGCCGCGAAGGAGACCGCTGCCGAGCTGGAAGCCAAAGGCGCACGCGTACACCTGATCAAAGCAAACGTAGGTGATGTTACGAAAATTAAAGAAATGTTTCAGGAGATTGCCGAGAATTTTGGCAGACTGGATATACTTGTTAATAACGCGGCATCTGGTGTGCTGCGACCATTGATGGAGCTGGAGGAAAGTCACTGGGATTGGACGATGGAAATCAACAGCAAAGCACTGTTGTTCTGTGCCCAGGAAGCGGCAAAGCTGATGATCAAGACAGGTGAGGGCGGAAAAATCGTCAGCATCTCAAGCTTAGGTTCGATTCGCGTGCTGGAGAACTACACGGCAGTTGGCGTATCGAAAGCGGCACTAGAAGCGTTGACGCGTTATTTGGCTGTTGAGCTTGCTCAGCATAACATTATCTGTAATGCCGTTTCGGGCGGAGCAGTGGATACCGATGCCCTGAAGCACTTCCCTAACCGTGAAGAGCTGCTGCAAAGCTCTGCCGAGCGTACGCCAGCAGGCCGGATCGTCGAGGCACAGGACATTGCCAATGCCGTCATGTTCCTGTTATCTGACAAGGCGTCAATGATTCGTGGACAGACCGTTATCGTCGATGGTGGCATCTCTCTTTTGACCTAAAAGGAATCACTGGCATAAAAGCAGACAAACGGAAAACTGTAGTGTAAAATAGAAAGACAAGCCATCTAAGGAGGCCAAGTATGCTTATTCGTTCGTTTCGCTTGGGTGATTATTCTGCCATTACAAGAATTTGGCAGGAGACCAATTTAGATCGTGCGGAAACTGAGTCACTTGATGCTCTTGCTACCCAACTGGCTTGGGATAGTGAATTGGTCATGGTGGCAGAGCAGGACGGGGAAGTGGTTGGCGTGGTCGTCGGTACGATTGACGGAACGCGCGCCTTTTTTTACCGGCTTGCTGTGCAGCCTGAGCTACAGGGACACGGCATAGGCCGGAAGCTCGTGGAGGCAATAGAAAACCGCTTTCGGCAACGGGGCGTTAACCGGGTTCTCATCATGGTCAACCAGGCCAATCACGAAGTACTTCCTTTTTACCACTCGCTTGGCTATGAGGTTCAAAAATATGTTACACTTTCCAAAAAACTCTCTTCGTAGTGCAACAACTGCTTTCAAAGTAGAGGATTTTTGCAAAAATCCATAGGTAAGCGCGATTTCTCCAGAAAGAAGAGAAGAAAGGGGAGAGTCATGTCGCCAGCTCCAGGCACTAATATTCGCATAGAAAGTTTCAAGCACGATCAATCTCTCCACCGGATATGGGACAAGACGACGCTCATCCATACAAGCGATGCAGTTGTCATCGGTGGCAATGATCGTGTGAAAGTAACGGAAGCAGACGGTCGGGAGTGGCGGACACGTGAGCCTGCCATCTGTACGTTCGGACGCGGGCAGTGGTTTAATACGATCGCAATGATACGTGACGACGGGATTTATTACTACTGCAATATTGGCTCGCCATTCAGCCTGAAAGGGAATTTTCTCAGCTATATCGACTATGATTTAGATGTGAAAGTATTCCCAGACATGACTTATGCCATCCTAGACGAAGAAGAGTTTCTTTTACACAGTCAACAGATGAATTACCCCCCGATTGTCATAGAGCGTGTACAGACTGCTTTGAAAGAAGTGTTGGCGTGGGTGCAAGCACGCCGTGGCCCCTTCCAAAACGGATTCGTCCAGCGCTGGTACGAACGATATCTGTTGGTGCGCGACGACGAAGAGTAAATCCCTTTCCCGAGACTCGGGAAAGGGATTTACTCAGTGCGCCACGCATGGCGACTAACTAGGCGGTGAAAGTCCGCTGTGGGGGTTT
>CAMIVR010000257.1 GCA_946402065.1 uncultured Brevibacillus sp.
CGTCTTCGCTCAAGGCTGCTGCCTCGGCAACCTCCAGGTGGTACGTGCCGATTTCGAGCGAGCGAACCGCCTTCATAATCGACTCTTCAAACGTCCGGCCAATCGCCATGACCTCGCCGGTCGCTTTCATCTGCGTGCCGAGGCGGCGGTTCGCCGATTGGAACTTGTCAAACGGCCAGCGCGGGATTTTGCTGACGACGTAGTCGATCGTCGGCTCGAAGCAGGCGTAGGTTTGCCCGGTAACCGGGTTTTTCAATTCGTCCAGCGTGTAGCCGATAGCGATTTTCGCGGCCATTTTTGCAATCGGGTAGCCTGTTGCTTTCGATGCGAGCGCCGACGAGCGGCTTACCCGCGGGTTTACTTCAATGACGTAGTATTGGAAGCCGTATGGGTCGAGCGCGTATTGAACGTTACAGCCGCCTTCGATGCCAAGTGCGCGAATGATGTTCAACGCGGATGAACGCAGCATTTGGTATTCGCGATCCGCCAACGTCTGGCTCGGCGCGACGACGATGCTGTCGCCGGTGTGTACGCCTACCGGATCGATATTCTCCATGTTGCAGACGACGATGCAGTTATCATTGGCATCGCGCATGACTTCGTATTCGACTTCTTTCATCCCGGCGATGCTTTTCTCGATCAGACACTGTGTAATCGGGGAGTATTTCAACCCGCTGGCGACGATATCCCGCAGCGTTTCTTCATCGTCACAAATCCCGCCACCGGTCCCGCCGAGCGTATAGGCCGGGCGGACGATGATCGGGTAGCCGATCTCGTTGGCGAAGTCGACCGCCTCTTCGACCGTGCTGACGATGACGGATTCCGGTACCGGTTCGCCCAGTTCGTTCATCAAGGCGCGGAACAGCTCACGGTCTTCCGCCTGCTTGATCGAGCCGAGGTTGGTTCCCAGCAGCTTGACGTTTTCCTCTGCCAGCACACCCGCTTCCGCCAAGGCGACAGCCATGTTCAGCCCTGTCTGACCGCCGAGTGTCGGCAGGAGACCGTCCGGTTTTTCCTGGCGAATGACGCGTGCGACGAACTCCGGCGTGATCGGTTCGATGTAGACTTTATCGGCCATGTTTGTGTCCGTCATGATCGTCGCCGGGTTGGAGTTGATCAGGACGACCTCCATGCCCTCTTCTTTCAGCGCTTCGCATGCCTGTGTACCTGCGTAGTCAAATTCTGCCGCTTGGCCGATGACGATCGGGCCGGAGCCGATAACCAGAATTTTTTTCAAGTCATTTAATTTTGGCATAAGGTTTCGCCTCCTTCGCGTTTGTAACCATTTCGAGGAATTGATCAAACAGGTAGCCGGAGTCGTACGGTCCTGGCGCTGCTTCCGGGTGATATTGCACGGAGAACGCCTGGCGGAGCGGATCGCACACTCCTTCAACTGTGCCGTCGTTCAATGCTACATGGGTCACTTCCAGACCAGTTCCGGCGATGGAGTCCATCGTTACGGCATAGCCGTGGTTTTGCGAGGTGATATAGGTCCGGCCGGTCGTCAGTTCCTTCACCGGATGGTTTCCGCCGCGATGGCCGAACTTCATTTTCTGCGTGTCAGCGCCTTTGGCCAGAGCGAACAATTGGTGGCCGAGGCAGATGCCGAACAGCGGATACTCACCAAGCAGTTCGCGGATCATCCCGATCGCTTGCGGTACATCCTTGGGATCTCCAGGACCGTTTGACAGCATGATGCCGTCGGGTTGAATCCGGCGGATTTCGTCAGCCGTGACATTGTAAGGGACGACGACGATGTCGCAGCCCCGCTGGGTCAGTTCGCGCAGAATGCCATGCTTGGAGCCGAAGTCGACAAGCACGATGCGGTGACCGTTGCCCGGGCAGCTGAATACGTTTTTCGTCGACACGCGCGGCACCTGGTCTGTCATCAAGGTCGTGCTTTTCAGCGAGGCAACCAGCTCCTCCGTCGATACGTCGCTTGTCGTAATCAGCCCGCGCAACGTGCCGTGATGGCGGATTTTGCGCGTCAGCATGCGCGTATCCACGCCGGAGATCCCGGGAATGTCGTATGTTTTCAACAGTGCGTCAAGCGTGTTGGTGCTTCTCCAGTTGCTTGGCACATCGCAGTGCTCGCGGACGACAAATCCGTGTATGAACGGGCGCACCGCTTCAAAATCGTCGCGGTTGATGCCGTAGTTGCCGATTAGCGGGTACGTCATGACGACGATTTGTCCGCAGTAAGAAGGATCGGACAGCACCTCCTGGTAGCCTGTCAATCCAGTATTAAACACGACCTCGCCGACGCTTTCGCTCGTGGCTCCAATCGCAGTTCCCAAGCATTCTGTACCGTCTTCCAATATTAACCGTGCGCGCATGGCTGCTCTCCCTCCTGATTTTACGCCTGATATACTACTTTGCCATCGACCATTGTCAGCACTGGCCAGCCCTTGCAGACCCAACCGCCAAACGGTGTATTCCGCCCTTTGCTGGCAAACTGCTCAGGATCGATCGCCCGTTCTGTCTCCAGATCAATCGCGACCAGGTCCGCGACTGCGCCTTCGGCAAGCTTTCCATATGGCAAGCCGAAAATCCGTGCAGGTGCGGCAGTCAGTTTCTCAACAAGGAAGCTCAAGCTCAGCTCTCCCGTCAGTACAAAATGGGTATACAAGAGCGGGAAAGCCGTTTCCAGGCCAACGATGCCAAATGGCGCCCGCTCGATTCCCTTCGCTTTTTCTTCGTCTGTATGTGGAGCATGGTCCGTCGCGATGATGTCGATCGTACCGTCTTTTAAGCCCGCGATCAGAGCGGAGCGGTCTTCTTTTGAGCGCAGCGGCGGGTTCATTTTCCACCGCGCATCGAGATTGTCCGGGATGTCTTCGTCGCAGAGCAGCAAGTGGTGCGGCATAACCTCTGTCGTGACATTGACCCCGGCGCGTTTGCCGTCACGGACCAGCCGGACCGATTCTTTGGCGCTGATGTGGCAGACGTGGTAGTGTACGCCGGTCTGTTCGGCGAGCAAAATGTCCCGGCCGACGTGAATCGACTCGGATTCGGACGGAATCCCCGGCAGTTGGTGGCGTGCCGCGACGACGCCATCATGCAGGGCGCTTCCGGGGATGATCATGTCGTCGTCTTCACAGTGAGCGACTACCGAGAGGCCAAGTGCTTTGGCCTGTTTCATCGCCGCTTTCATCATTGCGCTCGACTGTACGCCTACGCCGTCGTCCGTAACCGCTACGATTCCTGCTGCTTTCAACGCGACAAAGTCGCTCATTTCCTTGCCCAACTGGCGAATGGTGATCGTACCATAGGGCAGCACCCGTGCCAAGCCGGCTTCAGCCGCTTTTTTCTTGATGTATGCAACCGTTTCGACACTGTCGATGACCGGACGCGTATTCGGCATGCAGGCGATAGTCGTAAAGCCGCCACGCACGGCAGCCGCCGCTCCCGTGGCAATCGTCTCCTTCGCCTCAAAGCCGGGCTCGCGCAGGTGTACGTGCATATCAATAAAGCCTGCTGTGAGAAATTTGCCAGCCAGGTCGATTACTTCGTGTCCGGCCGGATCAATGTGATCAGCAATCTGGCGAATCGTATTTGCCTCAATCAGTACGTCTTTTTTCTCCAGTTCTCCAGCTTTGTTTAGAAGTTGGCCGTTTCCAAGGATGGTGCCCACATTTGTTCTCCCCTGTCCAGTAGATTTTCCAATACCGCCATGCGCACTGCCACGCCGTTTGCCACCTGCTTGAAAATCAGCGAGCGTTCGCTCTCCACGAGGTCGGAGTCGATTTCTACGCCCCTGTTGACCGGAGCCGGGTGCATGATGACGGCATGCGGCTTCATCAGCTTGACCCGCTCTTTGCTCAGCCCATACGATTGATGGTACTCGACTTTTGACATCTGCAGCGCTTCACTGTGCCGCTCTAGCTGAATCCGCAGCATCATCACGACATCCGCGCTTTTGATCGCTTCGTCAATTCCCGTGACGGTTACACCCGCAGGCGGAATGTCGGCAGCGTCGCGGATCATCGCCGGCGGGCCCGCCAGGATCA
>CAMIVR010000258.1 GCA_946402065.1 uncultured Brevibacillus sp.
CCTTGAATACTCCCTCGGGCGCTGTCACTTGCGGAGTGTTCTCTTCTTGGCAATTCCCCTTCCCTCCCTCTGCAGACACGGTTGCTCGCTGATTACAGCCCCTGTCATTCTATACTTTCCGACGACAAAAAACGCCTGGTGTCCCAAGCGTTTTTTGCTTTATCTGGATCGACTTTATTTCTTCACTTCAACAATGCGGTTGTCCACTTTCGGATTCAGCGTTTTTTGCTTGATAATCTCTTCTTCGACCACGTTGTAGAGGGTGAATCCGGTGTTGAAGGACGGTTTGTTCAACGATTCATAGCCGTCTCCGCCCACTGCAATGAAGTCGTTGGTAGCAACCTTGTACGTTTTCTTCTCATCCAGCGGCTGACCGCCTACTTTTACTTCCACAACGCGCTGTCCAGCCGGTTTGCTTCGATCGTAGCTGAACGACATGCCGGCGATTTGCGGGAAGCGTCCTGCCCCTTGATCGATTTGGCTTACACCGTTCTCCAGTGCTTGCTTGAGCTCTGCACCGGTCGCTTCGACGATGACGAGTGTGTTCGGGAACGGCAGCACGGTGTAGAGGTCTTTTTTGCTGATGTTGCCCGCTTTGATGCTGGAGCGGATTCCGCCGCCATTCGTCAGGGCGACGTCTGCTTCATGGCCGGCAATCGTCTTGGTGCGGGCCAGCATCGTATCGGCAATAAAATCGCCGATATTGGTTTCTTTGGCACGAACCAGTTCACGGTCGCCGTCGAGGTTTACTTCCGTTTTGCCGATGACTTCATTCATCGACTCGTCGACTTTTTTCACGACCTCTTTCACGAGCTTGTCTACTTCTGGGTCAGCCTGGACGTTTTTGTCGTATTCAGCCAAACCGCCGCTGAAAGTAACCAGTTCCTTGTCGAGGTAGTAGAGGTCAGCGCGTCCGAGAGACTTGCCATACTCCCAATCCTGAACGATATACGTTCCGTTGACGTTTTCCGGAGTCCGCAGCGGCGTATGCGAGTGGCCGCCGACGATCAGGTCGATGCCCGGCACGTTTTTTGCAATCTCTCTGTCGACGTCAATGCCGACGTGGGAGACGACGATCACGTGATCAACCGCTTTTTTCAGCTCAGGGACGAGCAGCTTGGCTACCTCCACAGGGCTTTTGATCGTCAAGCCCTTCACATTGTCAGGATGAGTCAGAATCGGTGTCTCCTCTGTGACGAATCCGATAAAGGCGAATTTCTGCCCGCCGATTTCTGTCTGGAACGTCGGCACCAGCAGGTTGGATCCATCCGCTTTAAACACGTTGGCGTTGATCACCGGATATTTGAGACTGTCGCGCAGCTTCAGCAGCTGCTCAAAGCCGAAGTCAAAATCGTGATTTCCTGCCGCCATTGCCGTATAGCCAAGTTGGTTGAGGATCGGTACGACCGTCTCGCCTTTGAACTGATTGACAAAGACGGTCCCCTGGAACGTGTCGCCTGCATCCATCAACAGGAAGTTTTTGTTTTCATCGCGCCACTCTTTGATCAGCGTAGCCATTTTGGCATAGCCATACTCTTTTTGTCCTTCGTCCTCACTGATATGTCCGTGTACGTCATTCGTATGGGCAATGGTGAAATGCGTCGTTACGGCATCGCCTAGTGCCTGGAAAAACTCGCCTCTGGTCAAAGCTTTCGCACCGCTCACGTGCATTTCATAGCCGAACGCCTTGCCAATCGCTGCCAGCTTGTCCCCAGTTACCGATTGATTCGTCGATTTTACATCCGCCTCGGTCAAGGCGCCTTTTTCCTTCGCCCAGTTCAGGTATGGCAAAGCCCAGTTGCCCACAGTAGCCGGCTTGATGTCAGCGCCTTTGACTTTGGAAAGGACGACCGCCACCTCAGCCAGTGTGACGTTGCGCTCAAGCGCAAGACTGCCCTGCTTGTCAGGCGCGATCCACTGTTTTTTCACCATCCAGTCTTCATGCTTTACGGGCTGCAGTGGTGCGGCAAATGCCGAGCTGGCCAGCATCGACGCCGACATAATCCCTGCAAGCAAGGCAAAGCCAAAACGATTCATCTTCTTCACCAGAAATCCCCTCTCTTGTTCTTTCTAAAAATTTTTATCAAAAATAGTATACCAAATATTGGCCAGTTGTGACGGATCTTGTTTATTTTGTTTTACTGATCGAAAGAGGTACACGGTAATTACCGTGCTGCAAGCCTATCAGCTTCTGGATTCTCGCGCCAACTGCCTGCCCGGTCAGATGAACCTGCTCGCCGATTTCCTTCCATAGCAGGCGGGCGTTTTGCATCAGCCATTTGATAATCTCTCTGTCAGTTGCGTCCATTATTTGTTCAAATTCCTTTCGCCGCGAAGTTCATCATGCCCATTTCTGTTCTCGGCGCAACAGCCATTCCTGCTACGATCAGTGAATGACAGCCAATTAGCACATCAGCTATTAGAAAACTTGGCTACGCCAAGCTTTTCGGCGTAGCCTTATTGCGCTTATGTCGATAAGAATTTTTATAAATTCTTATCGACCAAGAAAACGTAAAATGTATAGAGCAGATTATTGCGACGTGTGGTTCCTGATGCCTTGCCGTTCCCAGGCATTGGCGATGATTCTGAACGGCGATCGATAGTCGGCTTGATCATGGCCGCTCAAGCCAGATTTGTCGAGGTAAGGAAATCCCTTTTGTACGTTAAAGGCGAAACCAACCTGGTAGTATACGGCATAGCTGGAGCCTTTCATAAAACCGCGCTGCTTATCCCCCATAAGCGGTGTATCGACCCCGACCTCGCGCATACCCAGCTTGGGAACCATCTGCTGGGCTCCCTTCCACAGAGTGGGGGTTGACGGCTGAAGCGGTAACAGGGACTGCAGGACGGTCGATTTTTGTCCCACCTCAGATATCCAGCCTGAAGCGGATACGATCCGTGGATACTTGCCGCTAAAGGGATGAACGTGCCGTGGGTCAAGCTGAATCCGGACCAGAATCCGCTCTCCGGCGTAAAAATCATTCGGCTGACTGTTTTTATACCGGTCCCTCGCTTCGTACTCCATCCATTCTGCCGTGTGTTCCATATAGCCCCTGGCATTTGGTTCGTATACTTCGAATTGTGTTTGGTCGCCTTGAACCGTGATTTGGTAAGCGTTGCTGAGCGTATCCCGATCAGCCCCGGGCGTGCATTGCTTTATTTTTGGCGGTGCGTCATCCGGGTTATCGGGGTCAGCTACCCAATTTGGATCGTCGATTTCCTCACATTTGTTATACGTGACCGAAACGTCCACTTTGTACGGGACATGGATTGTAAATGGCTCTGTCTTTACTACGTAATCACTGCTGTTCAACGTTGCATTCCAGGTCGTCAACGTAGGGGTTGTCGTTCCGTCGTAGTTGTTGCTCTGTACACCGAGCTTGGGGTTGAGCATGAAGCTGCGGGCGATTCCCGGACCTGTTACCTGTAAAGGTATGGAAGCTGGCCAGGCTGTCGTTGCACTTGTCTTTGACTGCCAGCTTGGGGGCTCAAACGATATCACCACATCCTCATAGTCGGGCGCAGGATATAGCTTTTCAAAGTAGGCTTTCCTCTCATCCATTGCCTTTTTAATATCCGAATCAATCTTGCTAAAGACCGTATCGATTTTCGCCTGATCGATCTCTACTTCTATGCGTGCGGGTTCTCTCTCCCAAACCCCATCTGCTGTGCTTGTCAGCAATCTGTTTTCCGAATCGTACACCTTTATTTTCATTTTACCGCCATCCCGTTCTCCACCTGGTGGCGGGTCTGGCGGGTCTGGCGGTTTGCTCGGATCGATGACTTCGATCGTCACGGTCAGACTACATCCTACGTATTCCATCGCATAGGCATCCGTTACGGTTCCCCTTACCGTATATGTTCCCGGTTTGATGGTAGCAGCATGGAACATTCCCAGCTTATCGGTTGTAATTCCTCCGCCTGTGTCATAAGGAGTGTTTGGCAGCGCGCTTTCCCATTTTGTCGTTAAGGATGAACCATTTTCTCC
>CAMIVR010000259.1 GCA_946402065.1 uncultured Brevibacillus sp.
CCCCCCCCCCACCGATTTCGGGCAGTCCACTCGCGCTCAAACGATCTCTTGGTCATCGCGGCTGAAGCCGAGCCCAATAAACTGGCGAATCAGCTGAATGGAAAAAGTAAAGCAGCAGCAGAATACAAATGCATTCATGCTGCTGCAATTTTTAGAACCGTTTCTCCAATTCATCCACCAGCTTGCCGACATAAGCGACGGCGCTGCGAATCGGCTGCGGGTCGGACATGTCTACGCCGGCGAGCTTCATCAACTCAAGCGGGCGCATCGTACCGCCAGCCTTCAGGACTTGCAGCCAACGCTCGACAGCCTGCTGGCCCTCCGCCCGGATGAGAGCGGCCATCGCAGTGGAGGCGGTCAGCCCCGCTGCGTACGTGTACGGATACAGCCCCATGTAATAATGAGGTTGACGCATCCAGGTCAGGCTCGCTCCGGAATCCAATTCTACAGCATCCCCCCAAAACTCCGCCAGCACATTCCCTTTAAGCTCGCGCAGCTTTTTCGCTGTGAGCGGTTCATTTGCTTCCGCTGCTGCGTAGACCCGATTCTGCATGTCGGCTTCGAGCAAATGCGTCACGAAATTGTGGTAGTAGGTGTTCATGAGCTGCAAAATCACCCAGCGCTGCAGCCGCTGATCGTCCGATTGGTCCATCAGATGCTGGGCCAGCAATAGCTCGTTCAATGTCGACGGCGCTTCGATGAAGTACAGTGACGCCGCGTTATTCGTAAAACGCTGGTGCTTTGCAGCAAGCACCTGGTGTCCCGCATGCCCGAGCTCATGGGCCAGCGTGAACGCGCTCCGCATGTTGCCTGTCCAGGTGATGAGGATATACGGATGCGGACTGTAGGCAGGCCAACAAAACGCCCCGGTCGATTTGCCCACGTTGTCGGCGTAATCGACCCAGCGCTGCGTCAGCGCTTGTTCCATCAAAGCGGCATACTCCGGACCCATCACCTGCAATGCGGCGACGATCGTCCGACCGGCTTCGGCAAACGAGAGCGGCGGGCTGAAATCGGGATCGAGGGGAGCTTTCAAATCGCAAAATTGCATCTGCTCCAAGCCGAGCACGCTTTTCTTCAGCTGGGCAAAGCGGCGCATATGCGGAGCAAGCTCCGTGCGAATAATCTCGATAATATTCCGGTACATGTCCATCGTGACCTGTTGGGATTCAAGCAGCATGTGTGTGACCGTTTCGTATCCCCGCAGCCGGGACAATACCGTCTGCCTTTTCACTTCAGTCGCGTAAACGGCAGCAAAGGTGTTCTGGTACGCCTCCAGTGTCTGGGTAAAGGAGCGATAGGCAGCGCGTCGCAGCTGTGTATCGGAGGACATTTCATAGTCCGCTTCAAACAGTGCAAACGAGACCGGCCGCTGGACGCCATCGCCATCCTCCACAGGCGCAAAGATCATGTCGGACAGCTTGCCGCGTTGGTAAATCGTATACGGAGCCGCCAATACTTCGCCGAGCGAGGCTAAGGCTGCTTCCGTCTCAGCTGTCATATGGTATGGTTTTGTCTCCAGCAGATCCAGCAAGTTTTTGCGGAACGGCTCCAATCCTGCTTCCTCCTGCAAATAGCGCTCAATCGTTCCGTCAGGCAGGGCCAATATCTCCGAACGGACAAATGACGTCTCCGCATTTGCTTGCGAGCAGGCGTCCCCGACCCGCGCCGCATTTGCCTGATAGGCCGGGTTTGTGCCATCCTCGGACAAGCGCAGCTGGGCATAAGTAGCCAACCGGTGGAGGCGAATCTGCAGCGCCTCCTCAGCTTCGAGGCAGGCCAGCAATACGCCCGCTCCCAAGTGCAGCTTGCCCTTGAACTGCGCAATCGATGGTAATAGTTCTTGTATTGCCTGCAATTCGCGATCCCATGCATCCGCATTCGGGAACAAGTCGTCGAGGTTCCATGTTTGCTCGCGGGGTACCTGATCTCTCGTCAGCCGTTCTTGCATCGTTCAAGCCTCCTCATTTGGTGTTGCAGAAGTTGATCCTGCACATCCATTGCAATCTCGAGTAAGATGTTTCCAGTATCTATCGTAACATATCAGGAGGGGTTGGATGTGACTAATTGACGAGGGCCAGTTCAGACCTGTTTAGCCCAAGCGCCCGCGCTGTTGACGTATGAATTTCGCGAATCATCTCCGGGTTTTTCAGTAGTGACACGCCATAAGAAGGAATCATTTCCTTCAATTTCGGTTCCCACTCTTTTACGTGTTCCGGGAAGCATTTGTTGATTACCTCAAGCATGACGTGAACGGCAGTAGAAGCACCCGGAGACGCGCCGAGCAATGCAGCTATCGATCCGTCAGCGGCAGTAATCACTTCCGTACCGAATTGAAGCGTTCCTTTGCCGCCTGTTTCCGTATCTTTGATCACTTGGACACGCTGTCCCGCTACGACTAAATCCCAATCCTCGCTTTTGGCGTTCGGGATAAACTCGCGCAGCTCTTCCATGCGCTGTTCTTTCGACAACATCACTTGCTGGATCAAGTATTTGGTCAACGACATCTCTTTTGCGCCTGCCGCCAGCATCGTCAAGACATTATCCGGTTTGACGGACGTGACCAAATCGAACATCGAACCTGTTTTCAGGAACTTCGGCGAGAAGCCGGCAAACGGTCCGAACAGCAGCGATTTTTTATTGTCGATATACCGTGTGTCAAGATGCGGTACAGACATTGGCGGAGCGCCAACTTTGGCTTTCCCGTATACTTTAGCATGATGCTGCGCGATAACCTCCGGATTTTTGCATACCATAAAGATTCCGCTTACAGGGAATCCGCCGATATGTTTCCCTTCCGGAATCCCCGATTTTTGCAGCAAATGCAGGCTTCCGCCTCCGCCGCCGATAAAGACGAATTGTGCCGTATGGCGTTCGACTCTACCGGTTCCGAGATTCTTCACTTTCAATTCCCACGAACCGTCGCTCGTGCGTTTAATATCGTCAACCTGATGTTCGTAATTGATCTCGACGTCTTTACTCTGCAAGTGTTCAAACAGCATGCGGGTTAAAGCGCCAAAGTTGACATCCGTTCCCGATTCGATTCTTGTTGCCGCTATCGGTTCATCCGATTTGCGGTCTTGCATGACAAGCGGAATCCATTCCTTCAGTTTTTCCGGGTCATCGGAGAATTCCATCCCTTGAAACAGCGGATTGTTTGCCATCGCTTCAAAACGCTTCTTTAAAAACGTCACATTTTTTTCGCCCTGTACGAGGCTCATATGCGGCAATGGCATGATAAAGTCCTTCGGATTGCTGATCAGCTTGCTGTTTACAAGATATGACCAAAACTGCATGGAAACCTGAAACTGTTCATTAATAGTAATCGCCTTGCTAATATCTATCGATCCGTCCGGCTTTTCGCTCGTGTAGTTAAGCTCGCACAGTGCAGCATGCCCCGTTCCCGCATTATTCCATTCGTTAGAGCTTTCCTCACCTGCGCTTGCAAGCTTCTCAAACACTGTGATGTTCCAGCCCGGCACTAATTCTTTCAGCAAGGTTCCCAACGTCGCACTCATGATTCCGGCACCAATTAAGATAACGTCTGTTTTGGTTTGTCTGTTACTCATTTTTACCGTCCTAACTCGCTATTATTTGAAGAAAAGATGCAGCCGCTCCGGCTTGGACTCCACAACAAGCAAGGCTGCGACCGAGTCACACACCTTTTCTAAATAAATGATCTCTTACTAATAGTGTACCACGATTATTAATAGATTAAAATATTTGCTATTATATGACAGATATGTGCTATTTCATATCTGTTTAACCTAAATTTCGAAAGCCCGTAATTTAAGGAACAGATCATGAGTCGTCCGG
>CAMIVR010000260.1 GCA_946402065.1 uncultured Brevibacillus sp.
TCCTTTTGGCGATTCTTCCCCGCTCCGGCAAAATCGACTGCCCGAAAAAATATTTAAAAAACGAAGCACAAAAAACCTGCAGGAAAGAACGTGAACATCAGCGTTCGTTCCGTACAGGTTCTGTTGATGACCTTGCTACTCCTGCGACGCCTGCCCATTTAGCAGGCAATTTTGCCTGCCCTTTTAGCAGGCAGTTCTGCCTGCCTGGATAGGCAAGCAGTGCGCTGCGCTGTTTGCCCCTTTAGCGGGCAAAAGAACGCATGAGCATATTTGTCGCTCTGCGCCATTTTCTCCGCGAAAACATTCTTGGACTGAAGTTGAGCATATTCCGACTGCCCCGTCTGCTGAGCAGAAAACCAACTGCGGCGGCTATACCGCTCGTGATAATAACACGGAGAATGCTTCTAAGCACGATGGACTCCTCCTTCAGTCATGATGATTTACATGTGCGCGGGCATAATTTGCTCGTCAAAGAACAGATCGTTCAGCGATTGCAGTGAACCGTCCTCTTCCACCTGGTAGATGGACGAGACCTGATCGCCCGCAACACTCAACTCAACGTAACAGTTCCAGCAATAGTACTGATTCGTGCCAATTTTACCGATATCCTTCGAACTGCAATTTGGGCATATAACACGCATGACTCTTTCCTCCTCGCACTCTCACGCCTGAATCCGGACCGAATTCGATACGACCATAGCTTCTTCGCCGATCATAAAGTAGCTGGGGGCAGGCAGACGCTTCCGCCCTTCCGTCAAATCCGCAATCCACCCGTTTGATAACTCATACCCTACAAGCTTCTCCCAATCCGAGGAGAAGTAAACATCTTCAATGGTGCCCAGCAGCTTCCCAGCTCGCGTAACTACTGGCTTTCCTTTCAATTTTCCCTGTCCGGTTGCCAGACCGATCGTGTCTTGGTCAGTGAGAGTGTGCAAAGGAACTTCTGTGTCAGCGCCCAGCACTGTCAGGTAATCATCGCCCACAGCGCAAACCTTCTGCAAAGGAATGTACATCCCTTTTTGAAACCAACTCGCCTCTTTGGTAACAAACCCAAGCAAGCTCCACTGTACGTCGCAAAGAATGTCTCGGACAACGCCAATTTCCCGGCCAGTCGTCAGACAGAGAATCGGCAGGCCCACTACATCCAGTGCCTTGCGCATCAGGGACATCCCCCTCTCGCCTGCTTAGTATCTGTCCGATAGCCTGTCCACATGTGGAACAAACTGTTCCAGCACGGGGATTTATTGCTCAAGCAGCAATCTTTTTTGCAAGTGGGTGAAACGAATGCCTTCATCGTCGTTGCTTACCGCCAGGCGAAACGCCTCCGGATCACCGCACATGATCAGGTACGATTTGCTCCGGGTCACGCCTGTATAGGCGAGCTTGCGCCTGAGCATGCGGTAATAATTGCGAACAAAGGGCATGACGACGATGGGAAACTCGCTGCCTTGCGATTTGTGCACCGAACAACTATAGGCAAGCGTCAGTTGATGATACTGTGAGCGCTTGTAAACAACCTCTCTGCCGTCAAAGGAAATAACCATCAATTCTTCGTTTTCTTCATTTTCGTTTGGGCGAAAAATCGCGACGATTTCTCCCATGTCACCGTTAAATACCTGCTCTTCCGCGTTGTTGACAAGCTGAAGCACCTTGTCGCCCGTGCGGAAAACGGATTCGCCGAATTGAATCTCGCGTTTTTGCTCGGAAGCAGGGTTAAACATGGCTTGAAGCTCCTCGTTGAGCTGATTCACCCCGGCTGTGCCTTTGTAAATGGGGGCAAGCACCTGAATATCTTTTGCCGTATACCCTTTTTTTACGGCTCCGAGACAAATTTGTTTCACTATTTTTACGACATCTTGTGGCGAACTTGTGAAAAAGCGTCGATCCGGCAGTGGCGCGGTCAAATCTTCCGGCACGAGTCCCTGGCGAATATCGTGCGCAAGCCGGATAATCGATGACTCCTCCGCTTGACGGTAAATCTCGCTCAGCTGCACCCGCGGGAGAAAATCCGCGCTCATGATGTCCAGCAGAACGTTCCCCGGTCCGACGGATGGCAGCTGGTCGGGGTCGCCGACAAGGATGATTTGAATATCGTCCGGCAGTGCACGGAAGAGCTGATTGGCTAGCCAGATATCGACCATCGACATCTCATCGACGATCAGCAGCTTGCCGCGTATGTGCCGCTCCTGATCGTACTCAAAGCCGTCGCCCTTCCACCCGAGCAAACGGTGAATCGTCATCGCCGGCAAGCCGGTCGTCTCGGTCATGCGCTTGGCTGCCCTGCCGGTGGGGGCGACCAAAAGAATCGGAAACGGATTGTCCTGGGAATCGTAGTTGCCCGGATCGAGCGAAATCCCGTGAAGCTGGGAAAACACGCGACAAATCCCGCGAATGACAGTCGTCTTCCCGGTCCCTGGTCCTCCTGTCAACAGCATCACCCCCGCTTCCATCGCCCGTTCAATCGCTTCTCGCTGCGTTGGCGCGTAGCTGATGCCCAGCTCCTCCTCCACTCTGCCCAGCGCCTGATAAAATTCCGACGCAGGGAAGACATTCTCCATCGGCCGCTCGGCAAAATAGCGGACCCGCTTGGCCAAACCGATTTCTGCGAAAAACAGGGACGGCAGGTAAATGCGCTCGTCTTCATCCCAGACGATTTTCTGGTCTTCGAACAGGCACTGCATCGCATGCTCCGCATCCTCAAGACGAAAGTGATGCCCGCCGCACTCATCCAGCAGCTTCAAGCTGCGCTCGCACACATCCGGCTGGGGCAAATACACATGCCCTTCACCATACGACGTTTCCTGCAAAACGTAAAGGATTGCCGCCTGCAGCCGCTCTGGCGAGGAAGCGGCGATGCCTGTCGCCCTGGCGATTTCATCTGCGCGTTTAAAGCCGATTCCCTGTATGTCCTCGATCAGCTTGTACGGTGTCTCGGTCAAGATTTGTATCGTTTCCGTCTTGTACTTCTGGTAAATCCGCAACGCGAGATGGACACCAATGCCGAATTCGTACAAAAAGACCATCGTCCGCTCGAGGGATTGATGCTCGATGACGGAGTCGAAAATTTGTTTCGCCCGATTCGGCGAAATTCCCGGTATTTCCGCCAGTCGATCCGGTTCGTTCGCGATCGTCGCCAAGGCGTCTACGCCGAGATGGTCGACGATCCGCTTCGCCATTTTCTTGCCGATCCCGCTAAACAGCCCGCTGGCCAAATACTTCTCCACGCCCGCTTTCGTCTTGGGCGTTTCCCGCTCGTACCGGTTGACGACATACTGTGCGCCAAACTTGGGATGAACCTTCCATTCCCCGTAAAAGGTGTACAGCTCTTCTTCATGCGGACGGGGGAAATGGCCGACGACGACCACTTCCTTTTCCTTGATCGGCTCTGTCGTCTCTTCGACGCGAAGCCGTATGATCGCATACCAATTTTCTTCGTTATAAAAAATCTCCTGGATCAAATTACCGCGAATGTATTTGTCTACAAACAACGGGAGCGTTTGCTGGCTCAAAAAACACCCCTCCTGTACGTCTCCTGACACGGAAAAATCCACTTTGGGACAAGTGGATTTTCCTGTTTTTTTAAATTTTAAACCTTTTTACTTGCTCCGACAACTTCTCAGCCATTTCGGCCAGCATGTCAGACGCAGCGCTCATTTCCTCGGATGTTGCCGTCTGCTGCTCGGACGCAGCCGCTACCTCCTGCGTATCTCT
>CAMIVR010000261.1 GCA_946402065.1 uncultured Brevibacillus sp.
TCCTTGAAGATTGCCAGCCCGTTAAATATCGGCAATATGTAGTAGAAAAAAGGGATGTCCAATGGATTTAACGGCAGCAACATGTACGCTGGCACCATAGCCAAAAAGATCACTGGTGTCATGTACGTCTGTGCTTCTTTAAATGATTTGGCAAATGTACTGATCGCCAGCTCTACACCGGCAAACGTAGCCGACAGCAACAGCAGCATAAACAGCAGCAGAACGAATGCCAGCGGATGCAAGAAGCTCAGTGAAAAACTCGCTCCGCTCACGCCAAGGGGAGCAAACGAAAAGACGATGGACAAGCTGATCAAAGACGCCACGGCGCTGACGCCGCTCATCAGCATGACAGCGAGCAGCTTCGCCGTCAAAATACTGCCTGAAGAGATCGGGGCGCTAATCAGCGATTCCAGCGTTCCCCGCTCTTTTTCACCGGCGACCAGGTCGGTTGCAGCCGGCATGCCACCTGAGGCCAGCGACAAGACCAGCATCAGCGGAATGATCGAGGCCAGCATGCTTCCCGTCAGCTTCTCATCACTGGCGACGCTCTCCTTCGTCAACGCGAGCGGATGCAGCACACTCGCGTCCAGCCCGACTGCTTGCAAACGCTTGACGACGACTGACTGCTGGTAATTGTTGACCGTCTCTTCAATCAGCCCCTGAGCGTAGCTCGATTTCTGATTAGAAGGATCATACCATACTTTTATTTCCAGCGGTTGAAAAGCATTCAGCTTTTGCTCAAAATTTGCCGGTATCTCTACGATCGCCCGCAAATCGCCCTGTTTCAAGGCTTGTATCGGGTTATCCGGGGTCAACAGCTTCGTTCCGGACACCTGCAGCAGCTGCTGAATGATCGGATTTTTGCTGTCCCCTTGGACGGCAAAGGGAATATACGCCCGCGCTTCCCGCTCAACGCTGCTCATCGAGCTGCTGAGCAGGATAAAGACGAGCGGCACGACGACTATCGGGATGATAAAGGCACCGATCCAGGTCTTGCGATCGCGCAGCAAATCGACGAATTCCTTTTTAAAAATGAGCCAAACCGTATTTTTACGCACGCACATCGCCCCCCGTCACTGCGCGAATGAACAGGTCGTTCAAGTCGTCCATGCCGTATGCTTCGCGCAGCTCTTGAATCGTACCGGTAACGTTCATCCTGCCCTTATGCATGATCAGCACACGGTCACACAGGCGCTCCACTTCACTCATGTTATGGCTAGAAAAGAGAATCGTCTTGCCCGCTCGCCGCAGCTCTTCGATCAAGCGGCGAAAAATCGTCGCCCCGCTGACATCAAGCCCCGTGGTCGGCTCATCGAGCAAAATCACCGCAGGATCGTGCACCAATGATCGGGCGATGGCGACCTTTTGCTTCATGCCGCGGGAAAAGACGCCGACTCTGCGGTCGAGGTACGCCTTCATATCGAGCATCTCGCTTAGTTCGTCGATCCGTCGGGCCAGCGTTTGTTCGTCCAGTCCGTACAGACGACCGAAATAGGCGATATTCTCGGTTGCCGTGAGCCGATTGTACAACCCGACATCGCCGCCGAACAGCAAGCCGATCTCCTTGCGTACGACCATCGGTTCCGCGACAACGGATACGCCCCCGATCCGGATGTCGCCGGCGGTCGGCTTCAGAATCGTCGCGATCATCCGCATGGTCGTGGTTTTTCCCGCTCCATTCTCCCCCAGCAGGCCGACTACCTCACCCGCCTGCACATCAAACGACAGTTGACTGACTGCCGTAAAGGCACCGAACTGCTTTGATACCGCTGTTACCTCAATCATCCCGTTCACCTCGTTGCCAGATAGAAGAAAAGGACCTCGTCCGCAGAGAAGAGATCCTTTTCTTCGTTCTTGAATTTGTTAGACATATACTTGTTCGGATGCCAGTGCCTGTTCGATGACGACCTGCATCCATTGGGTTATACAGGGGTGAGGCAAATACGTCTTCCCGCTGTATACGTATTCCAATCCTTCCAGACGCGAAGGAATGACCTCGTTTGTAAAGTAGCCTTCACTTAAAAATAGCGGCAGCACGATTGTCCGGTTTCTTCTCGTGACAGCACGCGCCCGCTTCGTCAGATTATCCGGGTGCAGTGTGCCGTACGTCACACCTTTGAACCCGATCTTTTCACGCAGCGTAGCAGCCAACCGCTGCAAGACTGCCTCCCACTTTGTATGGTACACACCTTCATCAGCCCCGTGCCCGACGAGCAGGACGACCTCGGAGGCCGGGTCTACGCTCAATTCACGTGCACGTTCCAGCAATATTTCAACGACAAGCGGATGATCCTCCATCGGCTCGCAATAGACGATCTCAGCCGTCGTCGCAATCGGTTCAAATGTTTCGCCAAGCCCGGTTGTCTCCTGGACACCCAGCAGACAACCAATCTCATCGATGTGTGTGCTGCCGCCAGCGACGAACAGCGGGACGGCAATGATTCGCTCGACCCCTTGCTCCTCCAATGCCCGAATGCCATCAGCAATGCAGCGCCCTTCTACCATCTCGAGAAAACAGGCTACCACCGGAACCGATACGGGCAGTTCGTTGACCGCATCGTCGACCAGCTGTACCCATGAATTGCTATTGGAGCCGTGTCCGATAATCAGCACGCCGGTTTTTTTCATTGGGTGACCCCTCTTTTTCCTGATCTCTCTATCGTACATTATACCGAAAAATCCAGGAACAGGCAGTGTGTACATTTTTACATTTTGTGGAGGTTTGTCTCTCGCTAAACTCCAGCACCGCGTCGTACTCAGTGGTCAGCGCCGTCTGCCGGTGCATCTGATCGATGCCCGCGTCTTGACAAACGGCTTGAAGCAAGGAGGAATGCAGATACATGTTCATCATCATGAATGATTCGATCATCGAGCAGGCTCCTCTGGTTCGTTTGCCCATAGGATTCCCGCTTTTTCATGAAAAAAACCCCGCTCACCACCTAAGCAAGGGTCAGAGCAGAGTATTTGGCGCGAAAGTCTTCCACTGAGAAGCCTTCGAATAATTGCAAAAACTGATCGGCGTCACTGATATAGTGGCGGCTTTCCTTGACGTTCGGATTTTGCTCGAGAAAGAGCACGCCGGCGATGCGATTTACAGGTACGCCACCCGCTTCTTGATCGTACTTCCCCTGTTCTGCTAGCATGGATGCGAAGTAGCGTACGTATGTAAGCGTAAGCGTTTTGGTTTCATTTCCCACTTGGTAGGTAACTTCAGAACGGTCAAACGTATCGGCAGGCGAGCCGCCTTTGCCTGTAGGCACGTTTTCCCCTGCAACGGAAAGGATTTTCATACGATCAATGTCCCCCTCAAAACAGTTTCTTCTCTATTATAGGCGAGGACGCCGGCTACGACAAACAAAAAGGGATCAACACGCGCTGAATCGCGGGAAAACATT
>CAMIVR010000262.1 GCA_946402065.1 uncultured Brevibacillus sp.
CCCGATCCGCTTGAAGCCGCGTTGCCCTTCGCCGCAGAGACCGTCTTGTCGAACGATTCGGCAAAATGCTCAAAGTGCCGGTCAAAGCCGCCGTCCGTTGCTGCCCAATAGACGGCATTGTCGTGGCGATTCGCCTGCTCGTAATGGATCGCTGTCATCGCAATCACTTTCTTTGCCACGCCGAGCGGGATCGCATAGACGAAATAATGCTCCCACAGATGGACGGCCAGCGGTTCCCTCGACGCCAGCTGGCTGTAATCGTGTAAAAACCGTTTGAATGCCTTCCACTTGGCCCGCTCGGTCGCCCCCAGTTTCGTTCTTCTTTTCACTTTTAGCCCGTAGAGCAACAGCGGGACCGCACAAAGCGCAAGCCCAACTGCCGAAAACAGGAAAATCAGCACGACGATTTGAGCGAGAGCCGCAATGATGGCGATTCGCGGGCCGGCCTTGGACGGGTCGAAATACCCCTTCAACCCGGCCTCTTTGACCACCATCTCCCTCCACTTGGCCAACCGTTGGGAAAATATTTCGGCGTTCGCCTTTTTTTGCGTGTATTGGCGGATGCCGGCGAGCGATACTTCACCAGATTGGCCAATCTGGTGGAAAAACCAGCTAATCAAGTCCGCCTCGTGCGGCCTCAGATCAAACGTCTGGTTGTGGATCAGCTTGAACAGGTAATCGGTTTTGCCTTTCTGGAACAACCCTCCGGCTTTCTCGACGACCTGCAATTCGACGTAGTGTTTTCGCACCAGATCGATCAGCGTCGCCATGAGATCGCGCGGTTGAACCTTGCCGTCCATTAGATAGCTGACGACCGCAGGCGTCACATCTGCGGGAAGCTCGCGATAGTAGGTTCCGCTCCAATCCGGTCTGGGCTCTTTGCCGTATCGCACGTACAGAATCACAATCAGGGCAACATTGGCGGCGAGCAGGGCGATAGCGTAATCAAGCGAACGCCACCGCTGCGGCTGGTCCGCTGACCGCTCCCTGTCCGCCTGGTCAGCCCACGTCAATTCCTCCTACCTGATTTTGTCGAGCATCGCAGTGGTGCTGATTTTGGTGCTGTCCGGGACGTAGGATGGGGGAAACAAGACTCGTGCTTCCAGCAGCTGCTTTGCCGGTAAAGGGCTGACCCGGTACTCGACTGCGCCATCGCCGACGATGTCCACCCTCCCCGCCAATGGACCGTGCCCGAACGCGAGCATTTCGTTCTGCTTTACCCCGCCCGGCAGCTCGAGATGAATGCGGACTGTCCCCAGCGTACTCGGATTGGACCGATCGAAGAATTTCCAATACAACTCAGCAGTATCTTTGTAGACTTGCACGACGTTTTTCCATTCGTACGTAAATTTAAAAACTTTCGTTTCTCCGTTTATTTTGTCGTACACTTTGTACTGGATTTGCGTGCCCTCGCCGGATTGCTCGAAGGAAAGCGGTATTTCTTGCCCCGGAGTCACTTCGAACGCTTGAAAATTCCCGATGCCGTCAGAACCGGACGAATCGAGCTGGACCGATACACCGTTAAACGCTCCATTGAACCGGTACGTATCCTGTTCAATCACCTGCATGTCGCCCTTCGCGTCGATTCGGGCATGAATGTCCACATCGCTGATCTCAAACGACCGTTCGCCTTCCTGATAGTACCGGACAAACAGGAGGAGAATCAGCAGCCCGGCGAGCATCAAGGCAATGTTCCGGAAAATGGCCATCGCCCTGCTCCACTTGCGGAAAAGCGGTTTCTCCATAGAAAAACTCCCTCCTTCAGATCGATTCTAAAGAAGGGAGCGCTTCAAAAGTGTTTCAACTTGTTGTGAGATGCAAATAGCGGTCGATTTCCGCCAAAATCGCCGGGGAGATCCGTCTGTTATGCAAAGCTTCGGCTGCGAGCCGCGGCAGCGGGCGGGCTGCGGCGGCTTGGGGGGGAGCGTTCATTTCGCAACAGCGAATGCGGTATTGCTCTTTGCCGGACTTTCGGTAGAGCTCCTCGTTTAACAGCAGTGCGGCGGTCCGATGCTCTGGCGACTCGCGATTCAGCTTCCACATCGCGAAGGAAACAGCCGCCCGTTCTTGCTGGCCTGGATATTGCTCCAGCATCCTTTCCAGCCGCCCGATTGCTTCTCCAGGAGTGATCCAGCCCAAATCCATCTTCAATTCGGTCAGCAGCACGACAAGGTTGACCTGCATATCCCTGCGTTTGAGCCGATCGGCCATCTTCAGCGCTTCTTCGGCAACCTCCACAGCGCTTTCGTATCGAGTCTGCCGCTGCCTGAGCAAGCTCATATAATAGAGCGCCTCGCAGGCAAAATATGGGGTACGGATATGTTGAAACAGCCGAATCGAATGCCCAAGCCATAGCTCAGCCTCCTCCAGCCGCTGCTGGGCAAGCAGGTTGCGCCCTTCGAAACCGAGCATGATCGCTGCGACCCGCAAATCCTTGATCAAAAGCGCTTCTTCGAGGCAAAAGGCGATGCATGGAGTCGCTTGCTCATGGTGCCCGCAATACCAGTAATGTTTGCCCAGCATGCCGAGAGCATTGGCAAATCCCATCCGGTCGCCCACCGACTTGCTGATCTCCATCTTGTCGACGAGAAGGTCAAAAGCGCCCTCCATTTCATCGATGTCCATATACACCATCGCCAACACGCCCATGGCTTGCTCGATGGTGTAATTGTCCTGGATTTCCGCGGCGAGCCCGATTTGTTTCTTGATCCAATGAATCGCCTGGCTGTATTCGCACTGGTCGTAAAACACGTGCCCGATGATCCCGTAGAAGCGGCAATCCTCTTTGGTACGATTTTCGGCAAGGGGCAATTCCATTCGTTTCAGCTGGCATTCAAGCACTTCGTCGTAATTCCCCTGATAGTAATGGAGCAGACCGAGCGCAACATAGACAGAACTGAGTCCGGCATGATCGCCTAGCAGTTCAAAACAGCGCAGCGCCCGTTCCAAATAAAAGCTCGCTTCCCCGTACTTTCCCTGCAATCGCAGGCAATTGCCCAGGGCAGCGTCGCAATAGGATCGCTCTGGCAGCGCAGCGGCGATTCCCGAACGATCGAGCCATTGTCTGTACGTCTTCTCCGCTTCGTTCCAGTCCCCCACCAGGATCAGCGCGTCGCCGAGCTTCATCAGGACGGACAGGTTCTGGTCGGGCGGAAGCAGCGTGCAGAGCTTTTTGCAGTATTTGATCCGCGTCTCATTGGCGTAGATTTTCTCGGCTGCCGTCGCGGCCAGCTCGTAATAGGTAATCGCCTCCCTTTCCTGACCGCCAAGCTCATAATGAAAAGCAATTTCTGCGGCAGCGATTTCAGGCTGCTCCCGGTGAAAGGCGAGCATTCCGCGCGCGATTTGCCGGTGAAGCTGGCGG
>CAMIVR010000263.1 GCA_946402065.1 uncultured Brevibacillus sp.
TTTCTATGCACAAAAACCCTTGAGCCCGTAGGACTCTGAATTATGAAATTGATTCGGAATATTAAAAGAATACCATAATTTTCTGCTAATGTGTAAAATGTAGCTATACGTGTCTGTTTGAACTGTATCGTACATACGTTCAACAGCAGGTCCATGCATTTTTTCATAATTCGGTTGAATGTAGAGGAGTGTTACCGTTGGACCCTAGACCAGTCGTTTTTCTCGAAGCGATAAAACAAGGTGAACGGGCTCATCTGATGAAGCTGCTAGTAATCGCCGATGAGTCTGAGGAGATCGTTCGCGAATATATCGATGAGGGCGAATTGTTTGAAGTGCGCGATAATCAAGGAGCGACTGTCGGCGTCGTCCTGATGATTGCTGAATCGGCGAACCGCGTCGAAATAAAGAACATCGCCATCGCTCCGGAACATCAGGGGAAAGGCTACGGCAAAACCGTCATCGAACACATCTGCCGTCACTATGCCGGACACGGGTTTTCTGTGATTACGGTAGGAACCGCCAATTCCAGCATTGATAACCTGGCATTTTACCAGAAAGCCGGGTTTCGCCTGACACATATCGTCAAGGATTTCTTCGCAAAGTACCCGGAGCCGATCTACGAACACGGCATTCGCGCACTTGACATGGTCATGCTGGAACGAAAGCTGTAAAGGGGAGAGGAGTACGTGAACAGACGGACGATCTTCATGAAAGCATCACGATTTCGCGTCATTCCGGTCATGATCATTCCTGTTCTCGTCGGAATTGCCGGGGCATTTGCCTGGGGTTATTTTCACTTGCCGCTATCTGTGGGCTCTTGCTGACGTATTTTACAGGCATATGGGTCGTGATCTACGGTGGGCTTGGGGCGCTGCTCACCTATTTTTATGTCGCGCCGCCCGTTCGCTATGGCTACAGGGGCAAGGGATACGGCGAGTTGTCCATTCTGATATCATTTGGCGTTCTGCCGGTAATGGGCAGCTACTACGTGCAAACAGCGATGGTCGATTGGCGTCCGCTGTTGGCTTCCCTGCCTGTCGGTATCCTCACTACGCTGCTGCTCTTTCATCACCATTTTCTGCATTGGCGTGCCGACAAGCAAGCTGGGAAAAAGACACTCGTCGTTGTTCTTGGCGTCACGCGGGCGCTGCGGGTATCTACGTTTATCACCTGGACAGCCTATGTCAGTTTGCTATCGCTGTGCTGGCCCGGGCATTGCCGGTCTCCGCACTGCTTGCCTTGATTACGGCCTACCACCCGAGGAAAGCAAAACGCAGCTTGGCACGTGGAACAAAGAATCCATCCGTGGCTTATCTGTCGCTGATGGCTTCTGCATTAAAAGCGAGTGTCCAGTGTGGCGCGATCATGATTGTCAGCCTGCTTATCCAGGGCTTTTTGTCCTGACAAAAGCAAAAGCCAATTTCTCGCTGAGGAGAGATTGGCTTTTCCCGCAAGTATCAGTCATTGCAGATGGCGCTTGATTTCTTCAATGTTTTGCTGCATTTTCACGAGACTTTTGCTGTCGATTTTACCGTGATACGCTTCACGGTTTTTTTGTTGTTCGTCGATGGCGAGCGATTCATAGCCCTGGATGTCGTCGCCCGCTTCCGCGCGGTAATCCCGATTGACACTGTTTTGAAGCTGTGCCATCGATCGCTCGATATCTGCTAGCGCCGCTTGCATGGACGCACGATTCTCTGCACTCGATTGTCCTTGCAAACCAGCTAACGCTGATTTCACTGCGGCAAGCTGGTTGTGGCCAGGTGCGTCTACTTCCATGTGATCGACAATTTGCATTGTGGACGACAGGAGCTCATCCACTCGATTGTCAGCGTGATTCATCGTGGTTCCGCCTTTCGTGTGGGATTTTACCATATTGTGGTCGTTTTTATCCGCGATTATACGACTCTGTTTGTTTGTCCTCTATTGAAGCGGTAAAAGCGGGCGTTCCCATGCATCCGGCTTGGCGATCTGCAGCAGAATCGGGAGGACGAGGACGTGATTCGTCAAGCCAATTGCCAGCACTGATCGTGATCGTTAGCAAGATTCCCGCATTTCTCCCGTCTATGCCAATCTCTCCATAATTAACCACTTTACATGCCACCCTATTATGTGCAAATCATCACGATTCTTATGCAAAGTCGAACCGGATATCGCGGCAGTCCATACATTGTGAGAGAGAAAGAATGCGCTTAAAAAGCAGGGGAATGGGGAGTTGCCATGATAACGATCAGTCTCTGCATGATTGTCAAAAATGAGGAGGACGCCATCGAACGGTGTCTTTTATCGGTCAAGGATATCGTTGACGAGATCATCATTGTGGACACAGGTTCAACCGATCGGACCAAGGAAATCGTCAGTCGCTATACGGATATGATTTACGATTTTGAATGGATCGACGATTTTGCCGCAGCCCGGAACTACGCATTTGCCCAGGCTACGCAAGCGTATATTCTCTGGCTCGACGCCGATGACGTCTTTGCGGAAGCTGACCAGCGGAAGCTTTTGGACCTGAAAGCTTCACTCGACCCATCGGTGGACAGCGTGACGATGAATTACCACCTGTCGTTTGACCAGAACGGAAACCCGGCGACCAGCTTGCGGAGGAACAGACTGGTTCGGCGGGCCTGTCAGTTTCAGTGGATAGGAGCTGTCCACGAATATCTTGCCGTCGGCGGCAACATCATCGATAGTGATATCGCCGTAACGCATAGAAAAGAGAAGCGCCACACGGATCGCAATCTCAAAATCTATCAAAAGCGGGCTGAAAAAGGAGAAGAATTTTCCCCGCGCGATCTCTATTACTTCGGCAATGAATTGCGTGACCATCAGCTTTATCGGCAGGCTATAGAATACTATGAAAAATTTCTCGGCACGAAGCTTGGGTGGGTCGAGGACAATA
Source organism: uncultured Brevibacillus sp. (assembly GCA_946402065.1). Taxonomy (GTDB): domain Bacteria; phylum Bacillota; class Bacilli; order Brevibacillales; family Brevibacillaceae; genus Brevibacillus_D. The sequence goes on from CAMIVR010000263.1 coordinate 2,903, forward strand.
TCGCTGCCTGTTTAAAGCTTGCCGACATCTACGGACGATTGGGGGAACGCGACAATCAGCTCCGTTCCCTTTTGCGAACGCTGGAGTATGACGCGGCCAGAGCGGAATTTTGCTGTGCAATTGGCATGTTTTTTATGCAGGAGAACAAATGGGAGCAAGCCAAGTTTTGGTTCCATGTGGCCACCGCGCTGAATAAGCCGGCGACATGGGGAACATTGGATCTTGCCGCCTGGACCTGGTTGCCTCACTTGCAGCTCTGTGTCTGTTATGATCGGCTCGGCGATTACGAGCGGGCCCGCATGCACAACGAGATCGCCCTGAGTCACAATCCGACACACCCCAGCATGCTGTACAACAAAGCGTACTTTGAAGAGAAAGCAAAACAGGAGCAAAGCGGCTGAACGATCAGTCGCTTTTTTTGGTCGATAAGAATTTATAAAAATTCTTATCGAC
>CAMIVR010000264.1 GCA_946402065.1 uncultured Brevibacillus sp.
CTAATTTACTGACAAAAATCAAAAAACCGCTGATTTTTGCCAGCAAAAGCGGGAACTAATTTCATCGCGAGCCCTAAGTGGATGAGCTATTCTTATTGTAGCGAAGATAAATCTCTTTCGTATGTAAGGGTTCTCCCTGAAAAAGCAGGGGGCTTTCCCTGATTTTCCCGAGAATAAACCCTTGCGGCAAGGATATCACACACCGTTTTTTTCATCCAAAGCAGGGGCGCCCGGGCGACTAGTCCTTGCCGGTGAGTCCCAGGCTCCGCTTTTTTCGCACCAGCGTAGATATGTTCACGCCAAGCTTTTCCGCGCATTCCTGCAAAGTGGCGGAATTGTCCAGCATGTGGCGGATATACGCTCGCTCAAACTGGTGCACGGCATCTTTCAGCTCCAGGCTGTTCTCAGACAGCGGCAGGCTCAGCGGAAGCGGGGCGACTGCAGCAGTTTCCTTGATCGACGCGGGCAGCAGCTCCAGCGTAATCTTTCCGTTCTCGCACATATGGTAAGTGCGTTCGACGACGTTTTTCAGCTCGCGAATGTTGCCGGGCCAGTTGTACGTGAGCATGTGCTCCAGAGCTTCCGGATCCAGCCGCTTTTCCGCCTGGTATTTTTGCTCCAGCTTTTTTAAGTAATAAAAGACGAGCGCAGGAATGTCCTCTGTCCGCTCGCGCAGCGGCGGAATGGTGATGGACAGGACGTTCAGACGGTAATAGAGGTCCTGGCGGAATTTTTTCTGCTCGACCAGCGCCTCCAGGTCGCTGTTGGTTGCGGCGATGATGCGCATATTGATGTGCTTGGCTTCTTTGCCGCCGAGCCGCCTGATCGTGCCGTCCTGCAAGACGTTTAACAGCTTCACCTGCAAGGGATAGGGCAAGTCGCCGATTTCGTCGAGAAAAATCGTCCCTTCATCCGCAAGCTCGAACAAACCTTCCTTCGACTGGTTAGCCCCTGTAAACGCCCCTTTTTCATAGCCGAACAGCTCCGATTCCAGCAGGTGGTCGGGAATCGCCCCGCAGTTGATTTTGACGAACCGGCCTGTCCGTTCGCTCTGCTCGTGAATGTAGCTGGCCAACACGTCTTTGCCGACGCCAGACTCGCCCAGGAGCAATACGGGCGAATCGTTCTTGGCAAAGCGGGCCGCCAGCGAGACGATGCGGTGCATGCTGCTGCTGCGGTAGACGAGCTGTTCGTCATGTTCATTGCCGCTCTGGATTTGCTCCAGCGTTTTTTGATAGACAGAGTTGATTTGCCGGGTCTCTTCCAGCTCTTGCTGCAGCTGGTTCAATTCCGTAATATCCCGGACGTTGCCGACCACGTAGAGCAGCTCGTTGTTTTGGTCCAGCACGGGCGTGGCCGTGTTGATCGCTTTTCTGCCGTTGCGGTAATCGACGACGACGCTGTATATTTTTTTGTTCTGGATCGCTTTGACGCCGGACGAGTCGGCGACGATATTCAGCTTGATTTGGTCAAACACGCTGTATTCGTTGATCACTTCAGCGGGAATTCCGGTGATGTGCAGATAGGCTTCGTTGTACATGAACACGTGGCCGTCGCGGTCGCAGATGGCCAAGCCGTCGTGGGACGTATTGAAAATGGTCGTGAACAATTCAAGCAATTCCTGCATGTCCTTCGCCTGAAAATACTTGGTCTTGTACAAGCGGCTCCCCATCCTTTACTAAGTTGGTACTTCTCTTCCCATGGTAAAAAAGAAGCCGGGCAAAGTAAAGAGGAAGCAAGCGGGATATTCCTCAGCGTCTCGCGGGCTCCTCCGTGCAGCAAAATGCACTCTAAATAGTTGTACAAACCATGTGAATGAGGTGATTCAATTTGAAAATTGTAGATGCGATGAATACTTATAATCTCGCATTAAAAGTAATAGTAAACGCAGGATTCTCTATTAAAATCAATGATAATCATGACGATTCGTTTGTCTGGGAAGCAATAAGAGGAAATGATACTTTTATCGCCGCGGATCCATTAAGGTTATTGGGATTAATTTGTATCGGGAAAGAATATGGTGAAAAATGGAATATACAGACAACACCTAATCATTATGATTTGATTTTAGATGATCATTACAAAGAGTAAGATCGATTTGCGGACGGCTTTCGGAATTACTGCGAGTGGGCTTGGGATGGTCAAACTCAATCATGAGTGATCGAAAATAAGAAGGCGGTTCACCACGGAATCGAGCGTGCCATTCAGTATGTTCCTTGCTTGAAGGAGAGGCGGGACAAAAAGGGCGTTTCGTTGAGCGGGGAGAGCAGCAAAGCCCTTGCGGATCGCCAAACGCGGTTATGTCATTGCCACCGGGCAGACCATTCTGGAGAACGACGCGAAAATGCTGCTGGCCAACGAACAGGTGAATGAAGCGTATTTGGCGTAAAAAGCGATCAGCGGGAAGTTTTTTTGCACCTCAGTCTGTCTTTTCCTATCCTCAAAGTAAATGATAAACTGAGAGGAGAGGAAAAGATGAATCGGGGAGCTGATGACGTGGTACGGTGGATGCGACCAGGCAACGATTTTGTCTTTAAGCGAATATTCGGCGTGGAGGAAAACATTGACTTGCTGCTGTCGTTTCTCAATGCCGTGCTGCGGCCCGAGCCAGGTCAAGAACTGACGGAGCTGACGCTGGTTGACCCGCAGCTTCACCCGGATCAACTGGGTGACAAGGCATCGATTCTCGATGTGAAAGCGAGGACCAAAGCAGGCGAGCGGATCAACATCGAGGTGCAGCTGCACAACAAGTACGATATGGAGAAGCGTTCACTGTACTACTGGGCGAAGCTGTACGAAGAGCAATTGGGCGAGAGCAGTGTATATAAGCAGCTGCGCAAGGCGATCACGATCAATATCGTCGATTTTACCTGTCTGCCGACGCAGCGGTATCACAGCGTGTTTCGGCTGTATGAAGCGACGGAGCGGTTTGTTTTGACAGGCGATCTGGAAATTCATTTTCTCGAACTGCCCAAGCTGCGGCAAACAGAAGCCGGGGTGGACGATTTGCTCGTAGCGTGGCTGCTGTTTGTCGGAGCGAAGGACGAAAGGACGGTGGAGGAATTGGCAAAGCAAGAACCAGCCATACGCAAGGCGAAGACGGTGCTGGAATTTCTCAACCAGAGTGACGAGGCGAGAAAGCTGTACGAGATGAGAGTGAAGGCACTGCGGGATGAAGCCAGCATGATTGAGGGGGCGAGAGAGGAAGGACGGACTGAAGGAAGGGCAGAAGGAAGGGCAGAAGGAAGAGCAGAAGGAAGAGCAGAAGGAAGAGCAGAAGGAA
>CAMIVR010000265.1 GCA_946402065.1 uncultured Brevibacillus sp.
GAAGACGGGCAAAACCAAACCAATCGGAACCCGAAAGCGAGGGAAAGCGAAATGAACAATCTGGACGATTTATTCCGGCAGGAAGCATCCGGCCATTCTTCCGCGAATTCGTCCGAGCAACCTTTTGACAAGGAAGCCTGGGCACAAAAAAAGCAGGAACTCAGGCAATGGGCCTACGAGACGATTGATGCCGCCACGACCGCCATCTCGCAAAGCGGCGATGAATTTCAACGATATCTGGATGTGCAAAGCCGTTTCGACCGCTACAGCGTATCCAATGCGCTTCTGATTCTCACGCAGCGGCCGGAGGCGACCCGCATCGCCGATTTCGATTCGTGGAAGGAACAAGGCGTGTTTATTCGCCGCAAGGAAACCGGCTTTTATATTTTGGAGCCGGGCGAGGAGTACCGGAGGGAAGACGGCAGCACCGGCATCAGTTATAACCTTAAAAAGATGTTCGACATCGCGCAAACGACGGCCAACCCAAAACGGGAACAACCGACCTATCCGGACGACCGAATGCGTATCAAAGCCTTGATGGATCGTACCCCTGTCCCGATCGTCATCGGCGATGCGCTCCCACCGGAAACGCATGCGCTCTACCAGCCGGATACGAGAAATATTTTCATTCGCCGAGGCATGGATGCCGGGGACATTTTCCGGTCGCTCGCGCAGGAGCTGGCGCATGCGGAAGTGGATCGCGGCGATGGTCGTTACAGCCGTTCCGAATATACCTTCCATGCTTACTGCGCCTCTTACATGCTGTGCAAACAGTTCGGCGTAGACACGTCTTCCTTTCGTTTCCATCGAGTGCCGGAGAAGCTGAAGAACATGGAGCCGCAGCAAATCCGCACCGAACTGGCAGTGATGAAAGATACCGCGCACGACATTGCCCGCAGGATGAACCGGATGCTGGCGCAGCAGCGGCAGCAGCATCGGACAGAACCAGCAAGATAGGAGCGCCGCGCGGGACATGTTCAATTTTTGTTCAGGAGGGAGCGCCTGTGAAGGAAGAAGAACGGATTCTCTGTTTGGATCATTACGAGCATGGCATTGTGGTGCATGCGCTGAATGCGCTGCGTAACGATTTGATCGGCGAGAAGCGCCCCACCGATGCCGTCGATGAACTGTTGCTCAAAACGATTGAAGCCCCTTATCAAAAACATAAACGACGGAGCCATCATGAGGCGCGTTGAAACCGCAAGGAGTCATTTGATACTCTTTGCGGTTTTTTTGATTCCCGTCGTTTGGGCGGCATTGCTCACCGCTCCTTTTCTTTCCAGGGGGCTGCCGGCGATTGTGGAGCATCTGAGCGTGGCGATCTACCGCCCTTTTGACATCCGATGGGTGGAAGACACGCCCCGCTGTCTGCTCTTTTTTACGCTGGCTTATGGACTCGGCGTTGGCGTTTATCTGGCTTCTCCGCGAAACTACCGGCGTAGGGAGGAGCACGGCAGCGCCCGTTGGGGCCGGGCGAAAAGTATTTGCGCCAAATATCGAAGCAAGCAGCAGGAACAAAACAAAATTTTAACCAAGCAGGTTTGCATCGGACTCGACGGTCGCAAGCATCGCCGGAATGTGAATGTGCTTGTCGTAGGCGGTTCCGGCTCCGGCAAAACGCGCTTTTACGCCAAACCGAACGTCATGCAGGCGCATACGTCCTTCGTCGTTCTCGACCCGAAAGGCGAAATCTTGCGGGATACAGGCCATCTGCTCAAGGCCAAAGGGTATGACATCAAGGTGCTCGACCTGATCAATCCGCACCGCTCCCACGGCTACAACCCTTTCGCCTATTTGCACGACGACAAGGATGTGCTGAAACTGGTCACCAACCTGATACGCAATACAACGCCGAAGGGCAGCAACACGAATGACCCGTTCTGGGAACGGTCCGAAACGGCGCTGTTGGAGGCGCTCATGTTGTATTTGCTTTATGAAGCGCCGCCGGAGGAACAGAATTTTCCGATGGTGATGGAGATGATCGCCGCAGCCGAAGTGCGGGAAGAAGACGAAACCTACCAGAGTCCGCTGGACGAGTTGTTTGAACGGCTGGCCATGCGCGACCCGGAGCATTTGGCGGTCAAACAGTACAACATCTTCAAGCTGGCGGCGGGGAAAACGGCCAAATCGATTTTGATCGGCCTCGGCGTTCGGCTGGAGAAGTTCAACTTGCATTCGATCGCCGGGATGAGCCTGGTCGATGAAATGGAATTGGCTGTCATGGGAGAAAAGAAGACGGCGCTGTTTGCCGTCATTCCCGACAACGACAGCAGTTTCAACTTCATCGTCGGGATGCTCTACACCCAGCTTTTCCAATGCCTGATGTATGAGGCCGACTACCGGCACGGCGGACGCTTGCCGGTGCACGTGCATTTCGTGATGGACGAATTCGCCAACGTTGCCTTGCCCGATGAATTCGACAAGCTGCTCTCCACCATGCGCAGCCGCGAGATTTCGGTTTCCATCATCCTGCAAAATTTGGCGCAGCTCAAAGCGCTGTATAAGGAGTCGTGGGAATCGATCGTGGGGAACTGCGACGTGTTTTTGTACCTGGGCGGCAATGAACAATCCACCCACAAATACGTCTCGGAGCTGCTAGGCAAGGAAACGATCGACACGAACACATACGGCCAAAGCAAGGGCCGCAGCGGCAGTTATTCGATCAACTATCAGTTGTCCGGCCGCGACTTGCTTACGCCCGATGAGGTGCGGCTTCTCGATAACCGCTATGCCCTGCTCTTTATTCGCGGCGAGCGTCCTGTTCAAGACGACAAATACGATTTGCTCAGGCATCCCCATGTCGCGCTCACGACGGATGGCAAAGGTCCTCCCTTCCAGCATGGCGGCACGGAACACGCTTTGGATTGGCGAACCGTGACGCTTGATGAAAACGGAGAGTATGAGCTTCTATCGGAAGAAGACATGGAGTCGCTATTTTTACGAAGGGAATGATGAAATTGAAAATCAAAAGGAAACGGCTGCTGGCGCTGTACATCATGCTGATGTTAACGGGAACCGTATTCGTCTCTACCGCTTATGCCGAGGGCGATCCGATGACGACGGTCAATAATTTGTCCACTTTCATATTCGGCTTAATCCGGGCCATCGGCATGATCATACTCGGCTTCGGCATTGTCCAGATCGGATTGTCGCTCAAGTCTCACGATCCTTCCCAGCGAGCGAACGG
>CAMIVR010000266.1 GCA_946402065.1 uncultured Brevibacillus sp.
GTATACGGCATCCCCGAGACAATCGTCGCCGCCCGAACGACGTTCCCCAGCGTAAAAGCTGCTGCAGACGGCGCAATCTCGCTGCTCGCTGCCGGCTTGTCGATCGCCCGCGTCGAGCTGGTCGACAGCTATTCGATCAGCCGAGTTAACAAGCACAGCGATACAGCGTATCCGGAAAAACCGACGCTGTTCCTGGAATTCCACGGGAATGAAGCCGGGCTGAAACAGGATGTGGAATTCGCCAAGGAACTGCTGGCAAGACAGCAATGCGATGAACTGTTGTTCGAGATGGATTCCAAAGAGCGGGCAAAGCTGTGGGAAGCGCGGCACAACCTCGCCTACGCCTTTAAACACGGACATCCCGGTCGGGAAATGATGCTGACGGATGTCTGCGTGCCGCTGTCTGAATTGAGCGGGGCTGTCGTCTATACGCGCGGGTTGATCGATGAATGCGGACTGGCTGGCGGGGTGCTTGGCCACGTGGGCGACGGGAATTTTCACTCGATTCTCGTGTTTGACAAAAACGACCCGCAGGAAGTGCAGATGGCCAATGACATCAATGAAAAAATCGTCCACTACGCGCTGCAAAAAGGCGGTACATGCACGGGCGAACATGGCATCGGCATCGGCAAGAAGAAGTATTTAGAGCAGGAGCACGCGGATACGCTCCCGCTGATGATCATGCTCAAACGCCAATTTGATCCGAACAACATTTTGAATCCGGGTAAAGTCGTTGCTGTAGATTGAACCCTCCCCCACCTACTGTTGCAAAGCGGGTGGGGGTGGCACAACGTCCGGATTGACGAGATGAGTCGGGCGTTGCCCCGTTACGGCTTGCAGCAGATTGCTTGCAGCCAGCTCGGCCATACGCGTCCGCGTCTGTATCGATGCACTCCCGATATGCGGGAGCGTCACGACATTGGGCAGTGTCAGCAGCGGATGGTCCAGGCTGACAGGCTCCTGCTCAAAGACGTCGAGGCCCGCTGCCCAGAGCTTGTTGTCCTTCAATGCTTCATACAATGCAGCTTCATTGACGATGCCACCCCTGGCCGTGTTGATCAGAATAGCTGTGGGCTTCATCAAACTCAGCTCGCGCTTGTCGATCAGGTTGTGCGTCTGTGGCGTATACGGCGCCAGCACACAGACGTAGTCCGACGCCTGCAGCAGGCGTTCCAGGCTGGCGTATTCCAGTCCGAGCGCTTTTTCCGCATTTTCCTTGCGGTTGCGATTGTAATACAGCACCTGCATGTCGAAGCCTTTCGCCCGCTTCGCCAGCGCTTCACCAATCCGCCCCATACCGATAATCCCCATCGTCGCTCCGTAGATGTCCTGCCCGGTCATTTGCATCGGCGACCAGGCTTTCCAATTCCCTTTGCGCACGTAGTCGCTCGCTTCGACAATTCTGCGGGCTGTAGCCATCAACAAGGCAAATGTCAGATCGGCAGTCGTCTCCGTCAGTACGCCGGGAGTATTGGTCACCATGATGCCTTTTTTCGTGGCCGCATCGACATCGATATTGTTGAACCCCACTGCCATATTGCTCACGACGGAAAGCTGTTTCGCCCGATCGAGCAAATCTTCGTCAATCGTTTCCGTCAACATGCATAACAGACCGTCAACGGCTTGTATTTTATCTGCCAATACTTCGCGCGGCACTGGCACATCCGGCTCGTCCCACATGTCCACTTCACAGCCCTCGCGAAGCTTGGCCAGGGCTGATTCCGGAATCCTTCGCGTGATATACACGTAAGGTCGCATAGCTTTCTTCCCCTCCTAGTTTTATGTAGAGCGCAAATGCAGCAAGCGCACGAGCTGCTCCGCCTGCTTTTCCGCCCAGACAGCCGCCTGCGCCATCGCCTGCTCCAGATTGCACGGCTTGGGGACGATGGAGAATCCGGCGAGCAATCCGATCTGCTCCATCTGTTCGGCAGCTAATTCCATGCCGCCGCAGAGGGCAATCGTTGCAATGCCATGCTTCCTTGCCTGTCGGCAAACACCTGCGATGACTTTGCCCGAAAGGGTTTGCGCGTCCAGCTTGCCCTCTCCGGTGATGATCAGATCGGCACCTTGCAGCTTGTCAGCGAACTGAATCGCTTCCATGACCAGTTCGATGCCCGGCTTGAAGTCTGCTTGCAAAAAGGCCAGCAGCGCAGCCCCCATTCCGCCTGCCGCACCGCTCCCTGGCAGCTTTCGCACATCATTTCCGGTCAATGCGGCGATTTGCTCGCCAAAGTGGTCGAGTGCACGGTCAAGCTGCTTCACCATTGCCGGTGTAGCGCCTTTTTGCGGGCCGAAAACTGCGGATGCTCCATCCGTACCGCACAATGGATTCGTTACGTCGCTGGCAATCGTAAAGCGGGACACGCGGATTCGCTGATCAAGTCCCGATGCATCGAGCAATGCCAGCTTTGCCAGAGCAGCACCGCCGTCACTGAGCTCACGTCCGGCCTGATCAACAAACCGGACACCCAGTGCCTTGAGCATTCCCGCACCGCCATCATTGGTCGCACTTCCGCCCAAGCCGACGATGAAGCGGCGGTACCCGGCATCGAGCGCGTGTGAGATGAGCTCGCCAGTACCATAGCTGCTCGTGACAAGTGGATTTCGTTCGTCTGTTTGCAGCAACGGCAGGCCCGATGCCTTGGCCATCTCGATGACGACTGTCGTTTCATCCCCCAGGATGCCATAGGCTGACTGGATCGACCTGCCCAGCGGATCGTGAACGATGCATTCTACTATTTTGCCATTCGTGGCGTGTACGAGGTTCTCCATCGTCCCTTCCCCGCCATCCGCGAGCGGCAGTTCCACTACGTCAATGTCAGGGTCGACAGCATGAATGCCGCGACGAATCGCCGAGCACAAATCGCGAGCGGAAATCGATCCTTTAAACGAGTCGGGTGCAAGTACGATTTTCATTGCATTCCCCCCTATTGTTTGAAAAAGCGTTGGCAGCCACACAATGTCATTAAGTTAAGGCGCAGGGCCAAAATCAAGAACAAGAGCAGGTTATCG
>CAMIVR010000267.1 GCA_946402065.1 uncultured Brevibacillus sp.
GCGGCTTTCGATGAATCGTCACGAGAAGAATCCCCCACCTCAACCGCTTGGGAGCAGTAGGTGGGGGAGGGTTCAATGGCCTTTGTCTGCTTGTCGCGTTTGAAAGAGCGCTCCTTCACGACGGGGACGATGTTGCGCTGGAGCTCTTCCAAAAATCGTTCGTGCAGGTCATCCTTAGGAAGGGGATTTTTGGAAATGGAGTGGCAACAAGCTCTACTGATATCCAGTTTACAGAAAACGATATACATCGTAATAGAAATAACGGGTCTGAAGACAAGGCCGCGCTGGTCGTCGGTTGGGGAGCCGACGTAGCAAAAAGTGAAGCGTAACGTGCGTTCGCGCTTCACTTTTTGCCGTTTCATTCCACATTCTAATTTCATTCAGATGGTGATCTTAGACATATTGAAGAGCTGTATGAATATAAGCGGCGATCCAGTCGACATAAATAAGGTACACAGTCATGGCTATCTGTCCTTTCTGTTAAGGTTTCCAAACCCTTCCTAATTATATAACCGACTTCCGGTTGAATTCAATTGTTTGCTTAGAAAATAATTCCGTATTCCGATAGGGGAGCCAGCGCCGGAAGGAAACATGAACGCGGGGACACGGAATACGCCGCGCTGTGAACAGCGGCGGAGGCGAAACTGGTCCGGATTTGGCGAGGGTACCGGCCGTCGAAAAGCCGACGTTTGAGCGCGCTGCGGCGCGCCCTTATCGCCGAGCGGTTGGCCGAACGGGGCGTATCGATGCAGGATGCCACCAAACCCCTGCTATTGGCCGTTGCACGGGAGCTGGTCAAGACACAGAAGCTTACGGGCTTGAGCAAATAGAGGCATGGGAAGCCGCCAGGAGCGAGTATATGCACCGGCTGCGGCGGCTGGAGGATTTGCAGGCCCAAGGGCGATACGGCTATCAGCTCCGCTTGCCACGTGCCGCTCTTGGCCGGGCCATCGAGCGCTTGCGGGCGCTCGGTCCGGAATTTTGCCGCCGCCTGCACATTTAGGCAGGTTCGCCGAGCTTAGCGCGGCCGGGGGGCTTTCCGCCCCTGGGCGAAGATGCCCTACTCTTTCTGCCAATACTCTGCTATTACCTCGCCACTGACCGCATCGACATAGCTGTTTGCCGTACTGCCGACCGGTACATAGGCAAGGGTCGGAGCGGGTGCGCGCTGTCCCATGAATTCCGGCCAGACGTATGCCAACTCCAGTTTTACTTTGTCCACATAGGCCTGCTTGGCTGCATCAAGCGGGATGAATGATATGCTGGCGGGTAAATCCGTCACATGGTTTGCGGTATCACGATGGAATGCAGCTATCTCGCCATTGTGATTGACTCCGATGGTAACGTGTTCGTTTTGAAGCTCTATTCCATTTTGCTTGACAGTAATTTCATACATAAACGGTAGCGGTGTTTTTCGGGACAAATCGGCTGCGAGCTTTTTCTTGTCGACCCATTCCGGTGCTTGCTCAGTATTTGCTAGTTGCGTAGGTAGCAAGCCAATCTCGATGTCTGTAGCTTTGGGATCAAGGTAATTTTCTAAAAAGCGCAGCGCCTTCTGTCTGGCGGTGGCTTCAGTGATGCTTGCGCCTGTTTTCCGTTCGTTCGCAAAGGCAAATTCATCGACTCTTCCCGTTTGATCATCAAGGGTAAGCGAGACTACGGTTAAAGAAAAAGAAGTTTGAGGAGAATCGAATTCAGTGTTCCAAAACATTTCTTTTTGCTTGCGACGGGAATTTTCCCGATACCACGTATGGCTGCTTGGTCTTAATTCACTTACATCAATGGAGAAGATATTTTGCAAAAGAGCCACAGCTTCTTGGTAAGACGTCGCTGACAGCTGCTGTCCTTTGCCTTGCAGATGATAGGTTTCCTTTTTTTCTGCCTGCTTTCCTTTTGTCCATGGTTCGATTAGCTGCCCTGTTTTAGCGTCGATCGCGTAGAAGGTTGGTTCGTATTTTGCAACAGGTTTGGTTTGGGTGCGATCCTCAGAGACTGGTTGTTCGCTGTTGTAAAGGAGACGCATGTCAAGCGCGTCGGCAAATGCTTGTTTCGCTGCACCCTCTGACAGTTTGCCTGTTTGCGCAGGAAGCGAAGAAAATGCGGACGTTTTGACAGGACTTGCGAAGTAATCCTGGATTTGGCCGTTTGCCATGACGGAAATGGTAATTTCCCCTTGTCCGATGAGTGGAATACCGTTGACCAGACGTTGAAAATGCACTTGCTTCGTACTCCACACACGTTGGTATTCATCGGTATCGACCGCTTTCAGAGGACGAGCCGGTACACTCTTCGACAAAGCAGAAGTGGATGTAACCTGGTCGTTCATTCGATATTGACTGGCATTTTTGCCGAGAATGCCAGTGAGAAAATCAGACGCTTTTTCTTTGGCCAGAGCATCGCTGGGAAAGTCCCATGAAGCCCACTCGACAATATTTCGCTTGATGTGCACGATTTCTCCTGTGTCCTCTCTGATTGCAATGCTCGTATGATCGGAAGGAAACTCGTAAGACTGCCTAAAATCGAGTTCCTTTATTGAAATGGATTGGTAGTTATCGTCGCGTTCCTTATAGTGTTCCTGAGAGAGAGGAAGTACCTTGATCTCCGGAATCATTTTTGCCAGCTTCTTTAACGTTTCGTCATATTTGGCTGGAAACGTCGTGATATCGTCTCCGCCAGCAGGGGATGGCAATTCCTTGGAAGCATTAGCCCAAGCAGGAGACACGGAAAGGATACAAAGAGCGCAAAATAGACATAATGCTCGATTACCTTTATTCATTACTATGGCCCCCCAGAATAGAATCAATTACATTTCAGATTGCGACAAATCCGGTAAAACCTCTCCGCTAATGGCATCGACATAGCTGTTTGCCGTACTGCCGACCGGTACATAGGC
>CAMIVR010000268.1 GCA_946402065.1 uncultured Brevibacillus sp.
ACCTTACTGTCCAGTTGATTAAACTTATCATCCAACTGCGTGACCTTACTGTCTACTTGCGCGAGCTTGTCAATAATTTGATACAACAAATCATCGGACATACACTCACCCCCCACTCCTTATTATAGATAGAGACAGAGGATGCCGAAAGAATTTTTTCCGACGCTTTAGTCAAATACCAATCCCTCAAGTACACCTTCACGCTGCAAATAGTCACGCAGCTCGGCATACCGCTCCTCGTGCCAAAAGCTCTCCTGGGCGATCAGCTGGGTCGCCTCATTGCGGGCTACTTCCAGCGCTTTGTAGTCGCTCAACAGATCGGCAATTTTAAACTCTGGCAGCCCGCTTTGTTTCGTGCCGAAAAAATCGCCTGGCCCGCGCAATTCCAGGTCGCGCTGGGAGAGCTCGAAGCCGTCGTTCGTCTCGCACATTACCTGCATCCGTTCCTTGCCGATCTCTGTCTTCGGATCGGCAATCAAATAGCAGTAAGACTGCTCGGCTCCCCGTCCGACGCGACCGCGCAGTTGATGCAATTGAGCCAGTCCGAAGCGCTCGGCATCATAGATAATCATGCAGGTGGCATTCGGCACGTTCACCCCGACCTCAACGACAGTCGTGGAGACAAGTACATGGATCTCGCCGGAAGCAAAAGCTTGCATCACTGCATCCTTTTCCTTGGCAGGCAACCGCCCGTGCATCAGCCCGACACGAAAAGCAGATGCGAAGTACTGCGTAAGCTGGGCGTGCAGATCAATCGCATTTTGCACGTCGAGCTTCTCCGATTCCTCAATTAACGGACAGATCACATACGCCTGTCTGCCTTTGGCAAGCTCGCTTCTCAGCTTCTCTAAAATAAAGGGAAACTGCTCGTGCTTGGCCCAGCTCGTCTCCACCGGCTTGCGTCCGGCCGGCATCTCATCGATAGTGGAGACGTCCATATCGCCAAAGGCAGTGATGGCAAGCGTGCGCGGGATCGGTGTAGCGGTCATGAACAAGACGTCAGGCGACAGTCCCTTGTTGCGCAAAATCCGCCGCTGCTCAACGCCGAAGCGATGCTGCTCATCCGTAATCACCAAACCGAGCCGGTGAAAAAATACGTCTTCCTGAATCAGCGCATGCGTGCCGACGACGATATCGATCAAGCCCATTTGCAGCGAGGCAATCGTCTCCCTGCGCCGCTTGCCGGTCAAGGAACCCGACAACAGGGCAATCTGTAGGCCAAGCGGTGCCAGCACGGCCTGAAGCGATTGCAAATGCTGCTCGGCGAGAATCTCCGTCGGCACCATCAGAGCGCCCTGGAATCCGGCTTTAACGGTAGCATACAGAGCAATCGCGGCGACAACCGTCTTGCCTGATCCGACATCCCCCTGCAGCAGCCGGTTCATCGCGTATTCTGCACGCATGTCTGTGAGAATCTCCTGAATGACCCGCTTCTGAGCGCCGGTCAGCGGAAACGGCAGCGAACGAATGAAGTCCCGCAGCGAATCCATGGGGATCGCTTGGGCAACGCCAATCTGCTGCTTGCGGGTAAGCCGCCGGTGCGCTTGCATTTTTAATTGGAATAAAAACAGCTCTTCAAACATCAGCCGCCTGCGGGCCTGCTTGCCGTCATCGAAATCCTGCGGAAAATGTATCGCTTGAATCGCCCCGTAGCGCGGCATCAGTCGATAACGGGCGACCAGCTCGGCAGGAAGAATTTCATTGATTTCGCCGCCGTACTGCTGCAAGGCGCGTTCGATCAGCTTCCGCAACAGTGTGTGGGTAATCTCGCCGCCAAGCGGGTAGACCGGAGCCAGTTCTGCCCGCGTCTTCGCCCGCTGCGAGCCGCTTTCCGTCATTTCACTGACGACGATTTGCAGCTTGTGCTTGTCCCACTTGCCTGTGACGATGATTTCTTTGCCTGGCGCAAGCTGCTTTTTGACGAACGTCTGATTAAACCAGACAGCCGTGACCACTACCTTGTCAATGACGAGCCGCACGGAGATGCGCGACTTTTTCTTGCCAAAGAAACGGACAGAGGGCTCGCTGTAGACCGTTCCGCTCAGCGTTACCCTCTCGCCGTCCTTCACTTCGGTTAAATCCTTTACCCGGTAATCTTCATAGCGGGTGGGAAAGTACTCCAGCAGATCGCGGATCGTCTCAATTCCGAGACCCGCCAGCTCTCGCGCCCGCTCTTCTCCTACCCCGTGGAGCTGAAGTACGGGTGCATCCAACATCGCTGCCATTTTACTTGTTCATCTGCACGCCGAAGACTTTTGCTTCGATCAGGCGACCGGTCTGGGTCGCGGCCAGTCCGCCCTGCGCCGTTTCCTTCAGTGTATTTGGCATCGTACAGCCGATCCGATACATCGCATCGATCACCTCGTCGGTCGGAATCACACTCTTGATTCCAGCCAGGGCCATATCCGCTGCCACAGTGGCAATGGCCGCCCCCATTGCGTTCCGCTTCACGCACGGAACCTCCACCAAGCCTGCCACGGGGTCGCAGACAAGGCCGAGCATGTTTTTCAGCGCGATGGCAACCGCTTGTG